>JAJZVF010000022.1 GCA_021845825.1 Pseudomonadota bacterium
CCATTGACGCCCCCGCCGATGACCAACAGATCGAACCGGTCGGCTTGCGCCTCGACGTTCGGGGCCGATCCGGACGATGGCGGGAACGTTGGAGCGGCGGGAGCCGAATCTGCGGCAGACATGGCCGTGGAGATTAATCTGCTTCGGGCACGCCGGTCCATGCGCCGGCCACGGATGTCGTGACGATACAAATGGGGCGTCGGATCCCTGCCGCAGATAATGGTCCGGCCGGCTCGCCGAACGGCCGAGCCGTCCGCCAGGCAAGGGCGCCGGCCCTGCGCGCACTCCGGCTCATTTGACTCGAGCGCTTGGCCCGGCCGCTCGGCGGCGGCAAATGTGACGCGGCCCGCGGATGCGCAGCCGTGCAGACCGGCCGGCGCACGCCGGTGGGATAAAGCGTGAATTCCGGCAGCATTCCCCCATTGAGCAACCATAATCTGACGCTCGCCATGAGCAGCTCCTCGACAAGACGGCGCGCCGCGGCGCGGTTGTCCACCGCGCTGCTCGCGCTGTGCGCTCTCGGCGCCATTCGGGCCGCCTGGGCAGGTTGCTTCGAGGTGAGGGATGCGCAGTACACCCGGCTGCGCCCGCTCGTCTCGCGAAATGCCAAGAAGGCGCTCACTGTGGTGAACGGCCTGCTGGCCGGTCTTCCTGCCGGCACCGCCCGCACCGATCCGCGGCGCCTTGCGGCCCTCTACGCCGTTCGAGCCGACGCTTACGGAGAATTGGGCCTCTACGTTCCCTCACGCGCCTCGGCGCTGAAAGGCCTGGCCCTTGTGCGCGGCCGCACCGATCCGCTGCGCCTGGCGCTGCTCTCGGACTACGCACTGAGCTTCAGAGAACCCGCCGGCATGCACAAGGCACGCACGCTGCTCAAGAGCGCGCGTGCGGCGCAGAGGCCCGGATCGCGCAATGACATTTGCCTGCGGATCGTCCAGGGCTCCGTGAATCTACAGCAGGACCGCGCCGATCTCGCCGCCCGCGAGCTGACCGAGGCGTACCTGCAAAGCGCCTCGCCCCCGCTCGCCGAAGCGCGGATGGATGCGGCCTCGCTCTTGGCCATCGCACTGCGACGCATGGGAGACTTCGACCAGGCGCTCGGCCTCATCGGCGAGGTTATCCGCTGGGATGCCGCGCACGGCTCGGCATCCAACCTTGCGATCGACGCGTACCTGCAGGGCCAGATATTGAGAAAAATGGGACACTTTCGCCGCGCCCTGGTGTCGCTGCGGCGCGCGCGCGCGATCAGCCTCTCGCAAGGCGCACAGCAGGGGATCGCATACGCGGATCTGCGCATCTGTCAGTCCGAGCTCAGGCTCAGGCGTTTCACAGCGGCCCGCCGCAATTGCGATCGAGCGGCGCCGGTTTTCGCCGCGGGCAAGTCCGCCGCCATGGTCAAGGAAGCCCATACGCTGCTGGCGCGCATCGACCTGGCAGACGGGCATGCGGCCCGAGCGCTCACCGTACTGAACCGGGTGCTGACCCACGACGGCAAGGACATGGCGGCACACGAGGTCCCGCCGGTCTATCTGGCGCGCGCGCGCGCGAATGCCGCGCTCGGCAACTATCGCAACGCGTACGCAGACCTGCAGCGGTATCTGCAGCTTTATTCGGCGCGGAATCAGACAGCGCGCATGCGCCTGCAGGAGGCCCTCGAAGTGCGCTTCCACGCCAAGGAGGAGGTCGAGCGAAACGCCGTGCTGCGGCGCAAACTCCGGGCCGCCGCGATCCAGGCCAGGCGCCAGAGGCAGCTCCTGCACTGGATCGAGATCGCCAGCATCGCCGGCACCCTGGTGATCGTGCTGCTCTCCTACATCCTGATGGCCGGGAGGCGCCACCGGCGCCAACTCCTGCGCCTCGCCAACGAAGACAATCTGACCGGCATACCGAACCGCGGCCACACCGCGCAGCTCGCCGCTGCGGCGCTGCAGTCCGCCCTCGCCCGCGACCGGCCCCTGACGGTGGCGCTGCTCGACTTCGATCACTTCAAAGAGATCAACGATCAGTGCGGTCACGCGGCGGGCGACCATGTGCTGAGGGAATTCGCACGCCTCGCCCGCGGGGCGCTGCGCGCCACCGACGTCCTCGGTCGCTGGGGCGGCGAGGAGTTTCTGCTCGTTCTTCCAGACACGACGGTCGGCTCGGCGCTCTCCAGCATCGAGCGGCTGCGCCTGCTGGCACTCGGCATCGTGCCGTGCGCGGGCGACCCGCACGAGAGCGGGCCGCGAGTCACCTTCAGCGCCGGGCTCGCCACCACCGCCGAAGGCGCAAGAACCCTGGATGAGATCATCGCCAGAGCGGACTCGGCGCTCTATGAGGCGAAGAACGCTGGCCGGGACTTGGTGCGCATCGACCACGAGAGCTGCCGCAATGCCGCCGAGGGCGCGCCCATGTGATCCGCAGCAGCCGGCGCGCCGACGCGCGGGCGGCAATCGACAAGCACCCGCCGCCCCCGTATGCTGCGCGCAAGCCATGAATTTCTGCAGTCAATGCGGTGCCCGGCTCGCGTTCCGCGTGCCTCCCGACGATCATCTTCCCCGATACGTCTGTGACGCGTGCGGCACCATCCATTATCTGAACCCGAAACTCATCGTCGGTTGTGTGCCCGAATTCGAAGGCCGGATTCTGCTGTGCCGGCGCGCGATCGAGCCGCGCCGCGGATTCTGGACCGTTCCAGCCGGTTTCATGGAAAACGGCGAGACGCTGCAGCAGGGAGCCGCCCGCGAGGCGCGCGAGGAGGCGCTGGTCGAGGCGCAGATCGGCTCACTGCTGTCCGTCGTGCACGTGCTGCAGGCTCACCAGGTACACGTGTTCTTCAGGGCAAGCCTGGCCACGCCGCGCTACGGCGCCGGCCACGAGACCCTCGAGGCGCACCTCGTCCGTCCCGAGGACATTCCCTGGCCGGAACTCGCGTTCCCGAGCACGGAATTCAGCCTCCGACGCTACCTGGAAGACCGTGCCGCCGGCCGCGAGCCGCATCACTTCGCCTCGCTCGAGCGGCGGCTGACGGAGGACCCCTAGGATCAGCCGCTCGGCGCCGACCGGGCCTGCTGATATCATGCCCCATCAATAGGTGCGATAGGTTTTGCGGCCTGCGGCGGCGTGGCACAATGTGGCGCTTCGAGGGCCATCCGGCCGCTTCACGACGCTAGGAATCCAGATGACTTTTGTAGTGACCGAAAACTGCATCAAGTGCAAGTACATGGACTGCGTGGAGGTCTGCCCGGTCGATTGCTTCCACGAGGGCCCGAATTTCCTGGTGATCGATCCGGATGAATGCATCGATTGCACGCTCTGTGAGCCGGAGTGCCCCGCGGAGGCGATCTTCTCGGAGGAAGAGCTGCCGTCCGGCCAGGAATCCTTCAAGCCTCTCAACGCAGAGCTTGCCAAGCAGTGGCCGGTCATCACGGAAAAGAAAGAAGCGCCGGCGGATGCCAAGGATTGGGACGGAAAGCCGGACAAGCTCAAGCACCTGGAACGTTGAGGCGAGCCTGCAGGCTGTGCGCTCCTGAGCGAGCGCATCGCGCCGCCTGATGCACGGGGCAGCGCGCCAGGGGAACCCCGCTGAACCGTGCGCGCAGCGCACGGTAAGCCCTAGCCCCTGGGGTGATGCCGCGAGTGCAGCTCCTTCATGCGCTCGCTGGCCACGTGCGTATAGATCTGCGTGGTCGACAGATCGCTATGCCCCAGCAGGATCTGCACCACGCGCAGGTCAGCCCCGTGATTGAGCAGATGCGTCGCGAACGCATGGCGCAGCGTGTGGGGCGAGAGCCCCTTGGAGATGCCCGCCTTGAGCGCATAGCGCTTGATGATGTGCCAGAACGCCTGGCGGGTCATGCGGTCTCCCCGCCGGGTCGGAAAGAGATACTCGGTCTGCCGCTCGAGCAGGATCTCATCACGCGCTCCGTTGACGAACGCGGTGAGCCAGTGCACGGCCTCATCACCCAGCGGGATGAGCCGCTCACGGTTGCCCTTGCCCACGATGCGGATGACGCCCTGGTTGAGATTGACCTGCCCGTAGCGCAGGTTCACGAGTTCCGACACCCTCAGACCCGTGGCGTAGAGCACCTCGAGCATCGTGCGGTCGCGGTTGCCGAGCGGATCGCGCACGACCGGAGCCGCCAACAGCGCCTCCACCTCCTCCTCGCTCAAGGATTTCGGCAGCGAGCGTCCGATCTTCGGCATGGCGATCTGGGCCGTCGGGTCTTCCCGGATGGCCGCCTCGCGCAGCAGGTAGCGGAAGAAGCGACGGAAGCTCGAGATCTGACGAGCGGTCGAACGCGGGCGCGCGCCCGTTTGCACCCGCCACTCGATGAAGTCCAGCAGATCCTTGCGCGAGGTTTGCATGATCGGCAGCTGCCGCTCGGCAAGCCAGCGGGAAAGCGCCGAGAGGTCCGCACGATAGGCGGCCAGCGTATTGGGCGACAAGCCGCGCTCCATCCACACGGCATCCAGGAAGCGGGCGACCGCCGGATCCGTTTCGGGGTGAGCGGGCATGGTAATTGCGGCGGAATGGTTCGACAATTGTCGTCTCAGTTGGGCCGTCTCGGCTGGAGCGGGCGCCGCACATCCAGTGAGGCACCTGATGCGGTCGAGTCGGGATGCGACTACCGGCCACACCGTGGCTGTCGCAGTATGGTGACCCTACGCTCGGCCCGGGCGTGACCAGCGTCACACTCGGGTGCGATAGTTAACGTAATGGAGAACCTGATCACAATCCGCAACCGGTCCGTTTGACCTAGCCCAGACATGCGCCAGGAGCTTCCGCACCGAACTTCTCCGCTCAGGACCCTCGTCCTGTTGCCGCTCAGGCTCGCCTACGCGCTGTACGCGGCGGCTCTGTTTCTGCTGGTCGGACTGACTGCCTCGCTGGCCGCACGGCTGCTGCCGGGCCTGGAGCGGCGCCGTCGGGCCGCGCGCACGCTCGCCCGCGCCTTCCTGAGGGGGGCGGGCATGCGGCTGACCGTCCGCGCCCTCGATCACCTGCCGCAAGGGCAGTGTGTGATCGTCGCGAACCACGCGAGCTACCTCGACGGGCTGGTATTCACCGCCGCGCTGCCTCCCCGCTTCGCCTTCGTCATCAAGCGCGAGATGGCCGGCGTGCCCCTCGCCGGCTGGTTCCTGCGGCGCATCGGCTCGGAGTTCGTCGAGCGCTTCGACCGCAAGCGCGGCGCGGCGGACGCGCTGCGCGTACTGCGCAACGCCGCCAACGGCCATTCCCTGGTGTTCTTCCCGGAGGGCACCTTCACCACCGAGCCGGGTCTGCTGAAATTCCACGCCGGTGCGTTCACGACGGCCGTCCGCGCCGGCTGTCCCATCGTGCCGGCGGTGGTGCGAGGCACCCGCACCGCTCTGTCGCCGCGCGGCAACTTGCCCCGCCCGGGGCGCATAGAGGTGTCGATCCTTCCGCCGATCCCGCCCCCGCACGGGACGCCGGCGCACAGTGCTCCGCTGCTGCGCGCGCGCGCGCGCGCCGCGATCCTGGCCACGCTCTGCGAGCCGGACCTCACATGTTGCGCCGATAGCGCCCCCCCACTTCATACAGAGCGTGCGAGATCTGCCCGAGAGAGCAGCTCTTGACCGTCTCCATCAGCTCGGTGAACACATTGCCGCCGGCACATGCGATCGCCTGCAGCCGCCCGAGCGCCTGGGGCGAGCGCCCGGCGTTACGTGCCTGAAAGGCGCGCACGGCGGCCACCTGCGCCTGCTTCTCCTCCTCGGTCGCGCGGATGAGCTCAGCGTGCGTATGCTCGGAGACGCCGTCCGAGCCCGAGAGAAAAGTGTTGACGCCGACGATAGGCAGGCTCCCGTCGTGCTTCCTTCGCTCGTAGTCAAGCGATTCTTCCTGGATCTTGCCACGCTGATACATCGTCTCCATGGCGCCGAGCACGCCCCCGCGCTCGCTCAAGGCGTCGAACTCCCGGTACACGGCCTCCTCGAGCAGATCGGTCAGGTACTCGAGCGCGAACGAGCCCTGCCACGGATTCTGCGTCTTGTTCAGGCCCAACTCGCGGTTGATGATCAGCTGGATCGCCACCGCGCGGCGCACGCTCTCCTCGGTAGGGGTGGTGAGCGCCTCGTCGTAGGCGTTGGTGTGCAAACTGTTGCAGCTGTCGAACAGCGCGTACATCGCCTGCAGCGTGGTGCGGATGTCGTTGAAGGCGATCTCGCGCGCATGGAGGCTGCGCCCCGAGGTCTGCACATGGTACTTGAGCATCTGGCTGCGCGGGCCGGCGCGATACACGTCGCGCATGGCGCGGGCCCAGATGCGGCGCGCCACCCGGCCGATGACCGCGTACTCCGGATCCATGCCGTTGGAGAAGAAGAACGACAGGTTGGGCGCGAAATCGTCGATGTGCATGCCGCGGGCGAGGTAGTATTCGACGATGGTAAAACCGTTGGCGAGGGTGAAAGCGAGCTGGGAGACCGGGTTGGCGCCGGCCTCGGCGATGTGGTAACCCGAGATCGACACCGAATAGAAATTCCTCACCCGCCGCTCGGTGAAGTACTGCTGCACATCGCCCATCATGCGCAGCGCGAACTCCGTCGAGAAGATGCAGGTGTTCTGCGCCTGGTCCTCCTTCAGGATGTCCGCCTGCACGGTGCCACGCACCGCGCCGAGCGTGTCGCTCTTGATGCGCTCGTAAAGCTCGGGCTCGACGAGCTGATCGCCGCTCACCCCGAGCAGCGCGAGGCCGGAGCCGTCGTGCCCCTCGGGCAGCTCGCCGTGATAGGCCGGCGGGGCGACGCCCCGCTCCGCGGCCGCCCGGTGCAGCGCCTCGATGCGCCGCTCGACCTCGCTCCAGCGCCCCTCGGCGCGCAGGTGCCGCTCGATACGCTGATCGATCGCGGTGTTCATGAACATCGCGAGAATCATGGGGGCCGGACCGTTGATGGTCATCGACACCGAGGTGGAGGGCAGGACGAGATCGAAGCCCGAATAGAGCTTCTTCATGTCATCGAGTGTGGCCACCGACACGCCCGAGTTGCCCGTGCGTCCGTAGATGTCGGGCCGCGTATCGGGATCCTCGCCGTAAAGCGTCGTCGAATCGAAGGCGGTGGACAGCCGCACCGCGTTGTGGCCGCGGGCGAGATAGTGAAACCGGCGGTTGGTGCGCTCGGGCGCGCCCTCGCCGGCGAACATGCGCGTGGGATCCTCGGCCTCGCGCCGATAGGGATAGACCCCGCCGGTGTAGGGGAAGGAGCCGGGAAGATTCTCGTGCCCGATGAAGCGCAGCCGCTCCCCCCAGTCCTTGAAGCGCGGCACGGCGATCTTCGGCACCCTCTGGCGCGAGAGCGTTTCGGTATAGTTCTCACCGGTGATCTGACGGCCCCTCACCTGGTAGGAGTAGGTTTCCTCCGTGGCAGCGCGCACGCGCGCCGGCCAGGCTTTGAGCTCGGCGATGCCCACGGCGCCGATCTCCTCGAGCGCCCGATTGTAGGCAGTGCGCAGCTGCCGGCACGTAGCGTCGGGCGCCTCCTGCAGCGCCGATTGCGGATACGGCTCGAGCGGCTGCGGCAGCAAGGCGTCCCCAAGGGCTTCGAGCGAGCGGTACAGGCCGTGCGCCTGCTGCGCCGCGCACGCCCGGCGCTCGATATCCGCCTGCGCCTCGCGACCGTTGCGCGCGATGTCCGCCAGGTAGCGCAGCCGCGTACCGGGGATCAGCGGCTCGCGCGGCGTGATCTCCACGGGGCCCGGGTCCGATACCTCCCAGCTCGCCGCGCCAATGCGCCGCTCGGCGAGCAACCGGCACAGGGCGGCGAACAGCCGGTTCACGCCCGGATCGTTGAAACGGCTGGCGACGGTAGGGTAGACAGGCAGATCCACATCGGCGAGTTGTGCATCGGGATGGTTGCGGCGCCACTGTTTGCGCACATCGCGCAGGCTGTCGCTTGCGCCCCGCTTGTCGCTCTTGTTGAGCGCGATCAGATCGGCGTAGTCCAGCATGTCGATCTTTTCGAGCTGGCTTGCCGCGCCGTACTCGCCGGTCATCACGTACATCGATACGTCCACGAGATCGACGATCTCGCTATCGGCCTGGCCGGTGCCGGCGGTCTCGACGATGATGAGGTCGAATCCGGCCGCCTGGTAGAGCTGGATGACATCCTTGAGCACCGCGGCGGTCGCCAGATGCCGTCGGCGCGTCGCCAGCGAGCGCATGAAGATATGCTCCGAAGAGAGGCTGTTCATGCGGATGCGGTCGCCGAGCAAAGCCCCGCCGCTGCGCCGGCGGGTCGGGTCCATGGCCGCCACGGCGACCTGCCTGCCGGGGAAGTGGCGCAGGAGCCGTGCGAGCAGCTCGTCGGTCAGGCTCGACTTGCCGGCGCCGCCGCTGCCGGTGATGCCGATCACCGGCACCCGGCCCGGGCAGCGCCGGATGGCCTGGCGGATCCGCTCGCCCTCGGCGCGAGCCGATTCGGCATTCTCGAGCACCGTGATGGCGCGCGCGATCTGCACGGGGTCGCGGGTATTGAAGGGACGCATCTCATACGCGGGTCTACCGGCCGAGCGAACCCGGCTGAAGACATCCTCGATCATGCCGTCCAGTCCGAGCCTGCGGCCGTCCTCGGGCGTATAGATGCGCTCGACTCCGTAGCGCTGCAGAGCCTCGATCTCCTGCGGGGCAATCGTCCCGCCGCCACCGACCACGACCCGGATGTGCGGGCAGCCGCGCTCGCGCAGCATGTCCACCATGTAGGCGAAATACTCGTTGTGCCCGCCTTGATAAGAGCTGGCCGCGATGGCATCCGCGTCTTCCTGTATGGCCGCGCGCACGATCTCTGCGACGCTGCGGTTGTGGCCGAGGTGCACCACCTCGGCCCCATGAGCCTGCAGCAGCCGGCGGATCATGTTGATGGCGGCGTCATGGCCGTCAAAGAGCGAGGCGGCGGAGACGAAGCGCAGCGGCGGCCCGGGGCGCGCGGGGCCGGGCTCCTCGATCTGGCCGGAACGGACAGCGGTTGCGGGCTTGGGCGGCATGGGGGGGCTCTCTGGGCGCGTGACGCCAACGCTGTTCTACGCACCGGTAGGATGGCTACCCGTGAGTATGATGCATGCTCACAGGAACGGTCAACGCGCCCGCCCACCGGCCGTTACCCGGGTCGTGGCGGCACCTCGAGACGCTGCATGGCCCCGGCGGCGCAACGATCCGCCGCGCACGGCACCCGCACCGCCGCTATACTGCGGGTTCCCGGGGCCGCCTGCCACGACCGGTCCCGAGGCCTCCTTGAACCGACATGCCGACCAGCCGCCGCAAATCCGCGAGCCCCGCCCGTGACAGGGCCGAATCCGATATCTCCCGGGAGGGACCGCCCGCCCGCCCGCCCGCCGCGCGCGAGTCGCCGTGGCGCGCGAGCCGCGAGCGGCTGCGCGACCGGCAGGTCAAGCGCGAGGCGGTGATCCGCGCCGCCGCCCAATCGTTCAACCGCAAGGGCTACCACAACACCTCGTTGGACGATATCGCTGCGGCGCTCGAGGTCAGCAAGCCCACCGTCTACTACTACGTGTCCAACAAGGAGCAGCTCCTGTTCGAATGCTTCGTGGCCGGCATCGAGCCGATCCTCGCCGCCTGCCGCGAGGCGCGGCTGATGAAGGCGCCGGCGCGCGAGCGCTTGAAGGCGGTGCTGCGCTACTACGGCCGGGCGGTTGCCTCGGAGTTCGGCTGGTGCATGGTGCGCGCCGAGGACCAGGATCTCTCGCCGGCCATGAGCGGTCACATCAAGGCCCTGAAGTCCGAGATCGACCAGGGAATCCGCCGCCTCCTGCGCGAAGGGATGCAGGACGGCTCGATCCACGCCTGCGACCCGAAGATGACCGCGTTCGCCCTCGCCGGGGCGCTCAACTGGATCGCCCACTGGTACCGCGAGAGCCAGTCGCTGAGCGGCGCGCAGATCGCCGAGGCATTCATCTCGGTTTTCGAAAGCGGACTCACGCCGCGCCCGAGCGCCGGCAGCGCACGCTCGGCGCGCCACGTAAGCGCACGGCCCATACGCTGATCAGCCCACTTCGAGAGAGGAGTCCCATGTCGCCTGAAATCGTCATCGCTTCCGCCAAACGCACCCCTCTCGGTGCGTTTCAGGGCGCCCTTGCTCCCGTTACCGCCCCCCAGCTCGGCAGCGCCGCAGCCCGGGCGGCCGTCGAAGCCGCCGGGATCCGCGCGGCCGACATACAGGAGGTCATCCTCGGGTGCGTGCTGCCCGCAGGACTCGGTCAGGCGCCTGCCCGGCAGGCGGCCATCGGCGCCGGCCTGTCGCTCGCCACCCCGGCGACCACCATCAACAAGATGTGCGGCTCGGGTCTGAAGGCCGTCATGATGGCCGCCGACCAGATTCGCGCCGGCGGCGCCGAGATCGTGCTCGCCGGCGGCTTCGAATCCATGACCCAGGCACCGTACCTGCTGCCCAAGGCGCGCGCGGGCTATCGCATGGGTCACGGCGAGGTGATCGATCACATGTTCCTCGACGGTCTGCAAAGCCCGTTCGACGGCAAGCTCATGGGCTGCTTCGCGGATGCCACCGCTGCCCGTTACGGCTTTACCCGCGAGCGGCAGGATGCGTTTGCCGCGGAGTCGGTGCGGCGGGCGACGGCCGCCGTGCAGGGCGCTTTCGACGCGGAGATCGTTCCGGTCACCGTCAAGGGCCGCAAGGGCGAGTCCACCGTTGCGCGGGACGAGACCCCCGGAACTTGCGACGTGCACAAGATCCCCTCGCTCCGACCCGCCTTCGGCAAGGACGGCACCGTCACCGCGGCCAGCGCCTCGTCCATCGCCGACGGCGCCGCGGCGCTGGTGGTCATGAGCGGTTCCGCGGCGCACTCCCTTGGGGTGAAGCCGCTCGCCCGGATCCTCGCCCAGGCGAGCTATGCACAGGAGCCGGAATGGTTTACTACCGCGCCGGTGGGCGCCATGCGCAAGGTCCTGGCACAGCTCGGCTGGCAGTCCCGGGACGTCGACCTGTACGAAATCAATGAGGCGTTCGCGACGGTGCCCCTTGCTGCCATGCAAGAGCTCGACCTCGATCATGCACGGGTCAACGTCAACGGGGGCGCATGCGCGCTCGGCCATCCGCTGGGCGCTACCGGCGCGCGAATTCTCACCACTCTGCTGCACGCGCTGCATCGTCACGGCGGAAAGCGGGGCATTGCCTCCCTGTGCATCGGCGGCGGTGAAGCCGTAGCCGTGGCAGTGGAGATGATCGGCTAAACTACCGAGCGGGCAATGCCTGCCCATCGCTTCACACGGTTCGTTTGCATCGTCACAGGCTATACCTACCCGCCACCGCAGGAGGCAAGCTGAAACGGGCAGCACGCCCGGATTCAGCGCCTTACACGAGGGGAACACATTGAAGATCCAAGAGGCTCGTGCCGTCGTGACCGGCGGCGCTTCCGGACTCGGTCACGCCGTCGCATCCCGTCTGGTTTCGCTCGGGGCGAAGGTTGTCATGCTGGACGTGCAGGAGGGCCCCGGCCGTGCCGCCGCTGAGGCGCTCGGCCCCGGCGCAAGCTTTTTCCGTTGCGACGTCACCGCCGAACGGGAGGTCAACTCCGCTATGGCGGCCGCGCGCGAGCGCATGGGCGGCCTGAACCTGCTGGTCAACTGCGCCGGGGTGATCGGCGCCGGCCGCGTGCTCGGCAAGAACGGCCCGATGGCGGGCGAGTTTTTTACCCGGGTGGTGCACATCAACCTCATCGGCACCTTCCTCTGCGACAAGGCGGCCGCAGATCTGATGCAGGCCAATGAGCCTACCGAGGACGGCGAGCGGGGACTGCTGGTGCATACCTCGTCCGTGGCGGCATTCGAGGGACAGATCGGCCAGGCGGCCTACTCGGCTACCAAAGCGGCACTGGCCGGCATGACACTGCCGATCGCCCGGGAGCTGGCCCGCTTCGGCATCCGGTGCCTGTCGATCGCGCCCGGCATCTTCCACACCCCCATGGTCGATTCCATGACACCGGAGATTCAAGCCTCTCTTGCCGGCCAGATTCCCTTCCCACGCCGGCTCGGCAAACCTGAAGAGTTCGCGCAGCTCGTCGTCGCCGCGTTCGAGATCCCGATGCTCAACGGCGAAACCATCCGCCTCGATGGCGCCGTGCGGATGCAAGCGCAATGAGCCCCGGGAATGCGGCGGATGCGGTGCGCGATGTCATGGAGTATGACATCGTCATCGTGGGGGCCGGTCCCGCGGGCCTCGCCTGCGCCATCCGGCTGAAGCAGCTCAAGCCCGATCTCAACATCTGCCTGCTGGACAAGGCCTCGGCTGTCGGCGCGCACGCACTCTCGGGCGCGGTCATCGAGCCCGGACCGCTCGATGCGCTCGCGCCGGAGTGGCGGCAATCCCCACCCGGGATCTGTGTTCCGGCGGCGCATGATGAATTGAGATTGCTCACCCGAACGGGCAGCGTCAAGCTGCCCCTGCCGCCGCAGCTGCACAACCGCGGCAACTTCATCGTCTCGCTGGGCCTGCTCACTCCCTGGCTCGCGGGCAAGGCCGAGGGCCTCGGCGTCGACATCTTCCCGGGCTTCGCCGCAGCGCAACCGCTGTTCACGCCGGAGGGCGCGGTGGCCGGCGTACAGCTCGGCGATGTCGGCCTCGACAAGTCCGGCAAGCCCGGGTCCAACTACACCCCGGGCGCCGAGGTCCGCGCGCGCACCACCATCGTGGCAGAAGGCGCGCGCGGGAGCCTGGCCAAGCAGCTGATCCACCACTTCAATCTCGACGCGGACAGCTGTCCGCAGACCTACGGCTTGGGGATGAAAGAGCTGTGGCAGCTGCCCGAGGGCCGGGTGCGCCCGGGGCTGATCCAGCACACCGTAGGCTGGCCGCTCGACTCACACACTTACGGCGGCAGCTTCATCTACCACCTGGATCAGAATCGTGCGTATGTCGGCTTCGTGGTCGGACTGGATTACCCGGACCCGCGCTTCTTCCCCTTCGAGGCCTTCCAGCAGTTCAAGCACCATCCGACGATCAAGCCCTTCCTCGAGGGCGGAGAGATCCTGGCCGCGGGCGCGCGTACCATCGCCGCGGGCGGCTGGCAATCGATCCCTCGCCTGGCAATGCCCGGGGCGATGCTGATCGGCGATGCCGCGGGAGGCGTCAACGTCCCAAAGATCAAGGGCGTTCACCAGGCGATCCGCTCCGGCATGCTGGCTGCCGAGCACCTCGCCGAGACCGGCTCGCCTGAGGGTTTCGATGCGCGCTGGCGCGCCTCGGCGGGCGGCAGGGAGCTGCGCGCCGTGCGCAACTTCAAACCAGGCTTCAAGCGCGGCCTATGGTTTGGTCTGGCGAACTCGGGCCTCGAAGTGCTCACCCGCGGACACACGCCCTGGACACTCAAGAACACTGTGCCGGATCATGCGCGCCTGAAGCAGCTCTCCGCATACGAATCCCCCTCGCGCGGTTGGGTGGAGCGTACGCTCCCTCCCCGCGACCGGCTGGCTTCGGTGTTCTTCGCCTCGACCAGCCACGACGAGAGTCAGCCGGCACACCTGAAGGTGCGCGACACCTCCGTCTGCGCCGGGGCCTGCGCCCGGGAGTTCGGCAACCCCTGCACGCGCTTCTGCCCGGCCGGCGTCTACGAGATGGTCGACGACGGCAGCGGCGGCAAGCGCCTGCAGATCAACGCGGCCAACTGCGTGCACTGCAAGGCCTGCGACATCAAAGACCCTTACGGTATCATCGACTGGACCCCGCCGGAGGGTGGCTCCGGCCCCAACTATCAGTCCCTTTAGACCCATGTCAGAGATCTGGCGTCCCTCGGCGCAGCGTATCGCCGCCTCCAACCTGACCACGTTCATCAGCTGCGTGAACACGCGCCTGGGGCTCTCGCTGCAGGGCTATGCGGATCTCTACGCCTGGTCCGTGCTGCAGCCGCAGCAGTTCTGGACCGAGCTCGCCCGCTTTGCCGACGTGCGCGCCGAATGGGGCCGGGGCCCGGCGCTCGAGCACCCCGAGCGCATGCCCGGGGCGCGCTTTTTTCCCGACACAAAACTCAACTTCGCCGAGAACCTCCTCCGCTACCGGGACGAGCACCCCGCGGTGGTCTTCACCAATGAGCGCGGCGCGCGGCGGACCCTTTCCTATCGGCAGCTGCACGCGGAGGTGGCGCGGGTGGCCGCGGGCCTCGAGAAGGCCGGCGTCGGAATCGGCGACCGAGTGGCCGGTTACCTTCCCAACCTGCCGGAGACGTTGATCGCCATGCTGGCGACCACCAGCCTGGGGGCGGCCTGGTCCTCGTGCTCGCCCGATTTCGGCGTGAACGGAGTGCTCGATCGGTTCGGGCAGATCGAACCCAAGGTGCTGTTCACCGCCGATGGGTACTTCTACTCCGGCAAGACGATCGATTCGCTGACGACGATCGGGACGGCGGCCGCCCAGCTGCCAAGCGTGCGAAGCATCGTCGTCGTCCCGTACGTCACGGAGCAGCCCGATCTCGCGAGGCTCGGGGCGGCGGCGAGCCGCGCCGCGCCCTGGGCTGCTTTCGGCACAGCCGGTGCGCCACTGCGCTTCGCTCCCGTATCGTTCAACCAGCCGGTCTATATTCTCTACTCCTCCGGCACGACCGGTGTCCCCAAGTGCATCGTGCACGGCGTGGGCGGCACGCTGCTGCAGCATCAGAAGGAGCACCTGCTGCACGTCGATCTGCGTCGCTCCGACCGGATCTTCTATTTCACGACATGCGGTTGGATGATGTGGAACTGGCTCGCGAGCGCGCTCGCGGTCGGCGCCACGCTCATCCTGTACGACGGCAACCCCTTCTCTCCGGACCCGGGCGTGCTGTGGCGCATGGCCGAGCGTGAGCGTGTCACGGTCTTTGGAACCAGCGCCAAGTATCTGGCGGCATTGGAAAAAAACGGCTATGCGCCCGCCGAGAACGTCGAGCTCGGCTCGCTCAAGACAATTCTGTCCACCGGCTCACCGCTCCTGCCCGAGGGCTTTGATTTCGTCTATCGCGCAATCAAGCCGGACGTGCACCTGGCTTCGATCTCCGGCGGCACCGATATCGTCTCGTGCTTCGCTCTCGGCTGTCCGACTCTACCCGTTCATCGAGGGGAGCTGCAGTGCCGGGGACTCGGGATGCGGGTCGAGATCTTCAGC
This sequence comes from Pseudomonadota bacterium, assembly GCA_021845825.1. Taxonomy (GTDB): domain Bacteria; phylum Pseudomonadota; class Gammaproteobacteria; order Steroidobacterales; family Steroidobacteraceae; genus 13-2-20CM-66-19. The sequence goes on from JAJZVF010000022.1 coordinate 15,097, forward strand.
GACGAAGGTAAGCCGCTGCGCGGCGAGCGCGGCGAGCTGGTCTGCACCGCACCGTTTCCGTCCATGCCGGTGGCTTTCTGGAACGATCCGGATGGAGCGAAGTTCCGCGCCGCCTACTTCGAGCGCTTCCCGGGCGTGTGGCATCACGGAGATTATGCTGAGCTCACCGAGCACGGCGGCATCGTGATCCACGGCCGCTCGGACGCGGTGTTGAATCCCGGCGGCGTGCGTATCGGCACGGCCGAGATCTACTCCTCGGTCGACAGCCTGCAGGAGATCATCGAGTCCGTCGCAGTCGGCCAGGACTGGCAAGGCGATGTGCGCGTGGTGCTGTTCGTGCGGCTGAAGCCCGCGGTCGTGCTCGATGAGCCGCTGAAGAAAAAGATCCGCGATGCCATCCGCACCAACGCCTCACCCCGGCACGTGCCGGCGAAAATCATCGCCGTCGAGGACATTCCCCGCACGCGGTCCGGCAAGCTCACCGAGATTGCCGTGCGCGAAGTCATCCACGGCCGGCCGGTGAAAAATATCGAGGCGCTCGCCAACCCGCAGGCGCTCGAGCTCTTCCGCGGCTTGCCGGAGCTGGCGCGCTGAGCGCAACGGAGCGATGAGCAGGCGTGGGGTGGAAACGCTTCGCGCGGCATACGCGCGTCAACTGCAGGAGCGCGGTTTCTGCGAGGACGAGGCGCAGCTCGCCGCGCTGGAGCGCCTGGAGGATCTTCGCAACCGCCTGATCGGCGCCCGCGCCGACGGCTCCTCCTGCTCCTCCTTCGGCCGCCTGCTGCGACGTCTGGCCGGCGACGCCGTCTCGCCCGAGCGCGGATTGTACCTCTGGGGACCGGTGGGGCGCGGCAAAACGTGGCTGATGGACCTGTTCTTCGACAGCCTGCCCTTTGCCGAGCGACGGCGCCGGCACTTTCACCGCTTCATGCACGATGTGCACGCCCGCCTGAAGACACTCGTCGATGTGGCCTCGCCCCTGGAAACCGTGGCGGAGGGAATCGCGCGCGACACGCGGGTGCTGTGCTTCGATGAGCTGTTCGTGACCGACATCGCCGACGCGATGATCCTGGCCGGTCTCTTTCGGGGTCTGTTCCGGCGAGGCGTGACGCTGGTCGCAACATCCAATTGTCCGCCCGCCGACCTGTATCGCCACGGCCTGCAGCGGCAGCGCTTCCTGCCCGCCATCGCGCTGATCGAGCGCCATGCGGACATCGTAGCCATCGACGGCGGCAGCGACTATCGGCTGCGCCGGCTGACTCGGGCGGGAACCTATCTTTTGTCCACCGATCCGGCCACGCCCGGGCACCTGCACGCCCTGTTCGCGGAGCTCTCGGGGCAGCGCACCCGCGCAGCGAACGGCATCATCGAGATCGAAGGCCGCGACATCCCCGTGATCGGCCAGAGCGAGAGCGCCGTGTGGCTCGACTTCCAGGTGCTGTGCGGCGGTCCGCGCAGCCAGGAGGACTACATCGAGATCGCCCGCAACTACCCGGCTGTGATCGTCTCCGACGTGCCGTCGCTCGATGAGCGGCGCAACGACGAGACCCGACGCTTCATCGCCGTGGTCGACGAGTTCTACGACCGGCGCGTCAAGCTCGTCGTGTCAGCCGCAGCCGCGCCGCACGAGTTGTATCGCGGCGAGCGCCTGAGGTCCGAGTTCCGGCGCGCCGCGAGCCGCCTCGCCGAGATGCAAAGCGAGGAGTATCTCGCCCGCGCGCATCTGCCGTAGATTCAAGGAAAATCAAGATACAAGGCAGTCGATGTCGCCCGCTCGGTCCTCGTTCCCCGCGCGCAGCGCACCCCTCTCGGTGCGACCCCGGCCAGGGACTGCGAGGCCGAGCGCACCTCCGAGCGGCTCCGTGGCGGGCCCTCGAGCTGCATCGGCACCCGGTGCGGCGGTCGGACCGTGGTTGAGGGACAGGCGGCGTGAAACCTGCGCGGCGCGGCGCGGTCGAAGGTTGTGGTCCGGCTCACCGGGAGCCGGTAAATTCAAGGAGGTCTCTATGCGTAAGAACGTCCTTGCAGTGGCCCTTGCGGGCCTGGCGTTGCCGGCGCTGGCGCTGGCAGCGCAACCCGTACTGATCCGCGTCGACGGGCACAAGGTGCCCATGCACGAGGTCATGCAGGTGATGCACACTGCCGCAGGGCCGGTGTACGTACGCACCTGGAGCTGGCGCGGGCCGCACGGCACCGCCACCTTCCAGGTGTCCGAGAGCCGAGGCGCACGTCCCGCCGTGCCCGCGTGGGCCATGGCACAGATGGGCGCGCTTCAGGCGCAGATGCGGCTCATCGAGGCGGCACTGACCCGTCCGCTGCTGATGCCTGCGTTGCCGATTCCCACGCTGTTCGGCCAGTCTCTTCTGCTGCCGCTGCCGGGACGCGCACCCGTCGAGGTTCGCTTTCTGCAGCCGATGATCCCGCTGCGGGTGATGCCCGTGCCGGAACGGGTCTTCGTGATCCTGCCCGCTCCGAGCCCGCACGCGGCGGCGCCATCGGTACCGGTGCGATCCGGCGGTCGCCTCGTATAGCCCGGGAGGCGCCGGGTGGCCGCTCGGTCGCCCGGCGCCCTAAGGCGGGGCAGTCACGCATTCTCACCTGCCTGTCGAGCGCCGCACGCACCGTGCGTCACCCCTTAGCCCGAGCCGCACGCGGCAGACGGTGATGCCCGGCTCGCGCGCGAGCGGCTCGATGTTGTGCCGGCGACGGGCATCGATCGGCCGTGCCGGATGGCATTCGAGCCGGATCGGCAGGACGGGTGGCGGTGCGCGCCGTGCGCGGCTGCGGGTCCGCATGCGAGGCATGCACTTGGCAGGACGCGCAGACTGCAAGCCATTCACGAGCGCGGCTCGCTTCCTTGCGTGGGCTTTCCCGGCATGAGTGCGCGGCGCGTCCGATCGGGCTCGATCGATTCGGACGGGGCGCGGAAGTTGCGCTCGCCGCAATCCTCATCGCCCTTGCGCTGGGGGGTCTCGAAGAAGATCGGCCCGATCACCTTGCCGTGAATATCCGCAGCGGCAGCCCCTTTGCCTTGTTCGGATTGCCGTTTCGGTCGATCAGGATGCGGCGGCTGCACCGGGGGAAAATCCACCTCTAGGGATGGAGCGCTCGCCGCAGCGGCCGATCCGATAATAGTGCACAGGCGTGCCAAACAGACTTGCCGCCCACGGACAGCCCGCGGACAGATATAATCGCGCGCCACCATGCATGCCCCCTCCTCGTCGGCCGGCGAAAACCGGCTCCTTCGCAGCATCCCTGCCGCGCGCCTCGCGCTCATCGACCGGATCGCGCACGTACGCCTGGCCCAAGGCAGGCCCGAGCTGCGCCGGCAATTCCTACACCGCTATTTTCGCGGCGTGGGTGAAGAAGACCTCGCCTCGCGCGCCCCGGCGGCGCTCGCCAACGCGGCCAACTGCCACCTCGACTTCGGCAGTCAACGCCGGGCCAACCGGACCCTGGTACGCGTCTTCAATCCCGACCTGCACCGCGACGGCTTCGAGTCTGCGCACACCCTCGTGCAGATCGTTACGGACGACCGGCCGTTCCTCGTCGACTCCGTCGGCCTCATCTTCGGCCGTGCCGGACTCGCCGTGCATCTCGTGGTGCATCCGGTGCTCGATGTGCGCCGCGACCGCCGCGGACGAATCACCGGCTTTGGTGCCGACGATGCGCAGATCCGTCGCAGCGAGTCCTGGGAGATGTACGAGATCGACCGGCAGACCGACCCGCAGTCGCTGCAGCGGCTGCGCCGCGACATCGAGTCGACGCTCGATGATGTGCGGGTCGCGGTGGACGACTGGGACCTGATGCGCGAACGGGCCCGCTCCGTCGTCGCCGACTTGGAGCGCGCCCCCCTGCCCGTGCCGGCGGAGGAAATCACCGAAGCGCGCCAGCTCCTCGAATGGATGGAGCAGCGACATTTCGTGTTCCTGGGCTACCGGCAATACCGCCTCGAGCGCGGCGCCCGGCAGGATGTCCTGAAATCCCAGCCGGGCACGGGGCTCGGAATCCTGCGCCCCCGGCAGGGCGCGCGACCCACCGCGACGGTACTCACGGGCGAGATTCGCGATCGGGCGCGCGAGGCGCAGCTTCTGATCCTCACCAAGGCCAATTCCGTCGCCACGGTCCACCGCGCCGAGTACCTCGACTACGTAGGTGTGAAGACGTTCGATGCAGACGGGCGTGTAGACGGCGAGCATCGCTTCCTCGGCCTTTGGACCTCGGCCGCCTACCATCGCAGTCCGCGCGACATCCCGGTGCTGCGCCAAAAGGTCGAGCGGGTCATCCAGTACTTCGGCCTCGACCCGCAGAGCCATGACGGCAAGGCGGTGCTCAACGTCCTGGAAACCTATCCGCGCGATGAGCTGTTCCAGGCCAGTACCGAGGACCTGGTGCGCATCTCGCGCGGGATCGTCAACCTGTACGAGCGGCGCACCGTGAGACTGCTCGTGCGGCGCGATCCGTATCATCGATTCTATTCCTGTCTGGTGTACGTGCCCCGCGACCGCTACAACACCGATGTCAGACAGCGCATCGAGCAGATCGTGCTCGAGGGCTTCGCGGGCAAATCCGTCGAGAGCCAGGTGCAGATCTCGGGCTCCAATCACGCGCGCGTACACGTCGTCGTGCGCACCGACCCGGCGCAGCACCGCAAGGTCGACTTCGCCTCCATCGAGCAGCGGATCGCGCAGGCCGCCCTGACCTGGGCCGACCATCTGCGGGAGGTGCTCATCGCACGCGTCGGCGAGGCGGCGGGGCTTGCGCTCGTGAGCCGGTACCGGCACACGTTCCCGCTCGCCTACGAGGAAGACGTCGCGCCGGCCGACGCGCCGGCCGATATCGAGGACCTGGAAAGACTGCGGACCGAGCCGCAGACGCGCCGGCTCAATCTGCATCGGGCGGCCGGTCAGAGCTGCGCGGGCATGCATTTGAAGATCGTCAAACGCGGCGAGCCGGTGCCGATCTCCGACCTACTGCCCATGCTGGAGAACTTCGGGCTGCGGGTGATCGCCGAACGGCCGTACGAGCTCAGCTGGCCGGAGGGCGGCGCCGCCTGGATCCAGGACTTCGAGCTCGAGCACCGCGAGGGCCGTGCGATCGATATCGCACGCATAGAAGCGCGCTTCCAGGAGGCGCTCACCGCCGTCTGGAACGGCGAGGCGGAAAACGACGGCTTCAATCGCCTGCTGTTCACCGCCGACCTCTCGGCACGGCAGATCCTGGTGCTGCGCGCCTACTGCCGCTACCTGCTGCAGACCGGCGTGCCTTTCAGCCAGGCTTACATGGAGCTCACGCTGGGAGCCAACCCGGCGCTCGCGAACGCACTGGTGCGCCTCTTCGAGGCGCGGTTCGATCCGGCGAAGGTGCAGCCGATTCGCGCATCCGAGCGGACCGCCAAGCGACTCGCGGCACAGATCCTCACCGGGCTCGACGCGGTGGCGAGCCTCGACGAGGACCGGATCCTGCGCGCCTATCTCGGGCTCGTGCAGGCGACGCTGCGGACCAACTTCTACCGCCGCGACCCGGACGGCATCCCCCTGCCGTACCTGTCGTTCAAGCTCGACCCCGCGGCTATTCGCGAGCTGCCGTTACCGAAGCCCAAGTACGAGATCTTCGTCTACAGCCCGCAGGTCGAGGGCGTGCACCTGCGCATGGGCGATGTGGCGCGGGGCGGCATCCGCTGGTCCGACCGGCGCGAGGATTTCCGCACGGAGATCCTCGGCCTCATGAAGGCCCAGAACGTGAAAAACACGCTGATCGTACCGGTCGGCGCCAAGGGCGGCTTCGTGCCGAAGCGCCTCCCGCAGGGTACGCGCGAGGACGTGCAGGCCGAGGTCGTGGCCTGCTACCGGAGTTTCATCCGCGGTTTGTTGGACTTGACGGACAACATCGTCGCCGGCCACATCGTGCCGCCGCCGCAAGTGGTGCGCCACGACCGCGACGACCCGTATCTGGTCGTGGCCGCCGACAAAGGTACCGCGACGTTCTCCGACACCGCCAATGCGCTTGCTGCCGAATACGGCTTCTGGCTCGGCGATGCCTTCGCCTCCGGAGGCTCCGCCGGTTACGACCACAAGGGTCTCGCCATCACGGCGCGCGGGGCGTGGGAATGCGTAAAGCGTCACTTCCGCGAGATCGGCACCGATATCCAGAAAACCGACTTCACCGTCACGGGCATCGGCGACATGTCAGGCGATGTGTTCGGCAACGGCATGCTGCTCTCGCGCCACATTCTGCTGCAGGCCGCATTCGACCATCGGCACATCTTCCTCGATCCGCAGCCCGATCGGGAAAGGAGCTTCGCCGAGCGCCAGCGCCTCTTCGCCCTGCCGCGCTCGAGCTGGGACGACTACGACCGCAGGCGTATCTCCAAAGGTGGCGGGGTCTTCCCGCGGACCGCCAAGTCGATCGTCCTGTCCGCCGAGGCCCGCGCGCTGCTGCGGCTCGAGAGCGCCGCGGCCACGCCCACTGAGATCATCCGCGCAATCCTGCGCATGCCGGTCGATCTTCTCTGGAACGGCGGCATCGGCACATACGTCAAATCGAGCCGGGAATCGAACACCGAGGTCGGCGACCGCGCGAACGACTCGCTGCGCGTCAACGGGGCGGAACTCGGCGCCAAGGTGGTCGGCGAGGGCGGCAACCTCGGCTTCACCCAGCGGGGGCGCATCGAGTACGCCCTGGCGGGAGGCCGTCTCAACACCGACTTCATCGACAACTCCGCCGGCGTCAACACCTCGGACGTCGAGGTCAACCTGAAAATCCTGCTGGACCCGCTGGTGCACTCCGGCAAGCTCTCGATGGCCGATCGCAACCGGCTGCTCGCGCGCATGTCCGAGGAGGTCTGCACGCTGGTGCTGCACAACAACTATCTGCAGAGCCAGGCGATCAGCACGCTCGAGCAGCAGTCGAGGACCCGCCTCGCCGAGTTCCAGCACCTGATCCGCCTCCTCGAGCGCTCCGGCGGCCTCAATCGCGCGCTCGAGTTCCTGCCGGGCGACGAGGAGATCGCCGATCGGCGCAAGGGCGGCGCCGGGCTCACCCGGCCGGAGCTCGCCGTCCTGCTGTCCTACAGCAAGATCTGGCTCAACAACCACCTGCTCGACTCCGACGTGCCCGAGGATGCCTACCTCTCGAACGAGCTGCAACGTTACTTCCCTCCTCCGGTGCGCACGCGCTTCGCCCGGGCGATCGACAAGCACCGGCTGAGGCGCCAGATCATCGCCACGGCCACCACCAACAGCCTGATCAACCGCATGGGGCCGACATTCGTGCTGCGCGCGCAGGAAGATACCGGCGCCGAGCCGGCGCAGATTGCCCGCGCCTATACGGCCGCGCGCGAGATATTCGAAGTGCGCAAGCTCTGGGCGGAAATCGAGGCGCTCGACAATCACGTTCCGGCCAGGCTCCAGTATGCGGCCGATTTCGAGATCAGCCGGCTGCTGCGCCATGCGACCTACTGGCTGCTCGCCCGCCGCCGCAACCTCAAAATCGACTCCGCGGTGGCGGAGTTCCACCGCGGCGTGCACGAGCTCGGCACGCAGATTGCGCATATTCTGAGCGGATCGTGGCAGGCGCATTTCGAGGGCGTGCGCCGCCAGCACATGGAAGCGGGCCTGCCGGCCTCGCTCGCCGCCCGGACTGCCGGCCTGGAGGCGCACAACGCCTCACTCGATGTCGTCGAGCTCGCCTCCGGCCGCCGCATCGCCGCGCCCGAGGCCGCCCGGGTCTACTTCGAGGTGGGCTCGCGCATCGGCCTCGACTGGCTGCTCGAGCGGATCGACAAGCTGCCGGTGGACGGCCCCTGGCAGGCCATTGCCCGCACGGGCTTGCGCGATGCGGCGATGCGCATTCATCGCGGGATCGCCGAGCGCGTCCTCGCGCGCGGCGGCCAGGGTACGGCCGCAGAGCGCGTCGGGGCGTGGCAGGAAGCCGCCGGCCGGGGCCTCCTCCACTGGGAGGGGACTCTTACCGAGATGCGTACGGCGGGCGCGGCCGATTTCGCTACGCTCACGGTCGGTGTCGAGTCGTTGCGCAAGCTGGCCGAGTGAATGCACAATCTGCGCTCCTCATGTGCTGCGCGCAGGGTTCCGCGGGACTGCTCGAAGAGCCGCCCCGTGCATGAATCTGAAGTCGTGCCCCAGGTACCAGAATGCCCGGAAAGCTGATCCTCGTCCGCCACGGCCAGAGCCTCTGGAACATGGAAAACCGGTTTACCGGGTGGACCGACATCGACCTGGCCCCTGCGGGCCGCGAGGAGGCGGAGCGGGCCGGACGACAGCTCGTTGAGGAAAAAATCCAGGTCGACATTGCATTCACCTCCGTGCTGAAGCGGGCGATCCGCACGCTGTGGATCATGCTCGATGTGATGGATCGGATGTGGATCCCGGTCGAGCGCTCCTGGCGATTGAACGAGCGGCACTACGGGGCGCTGCAGGGACTCGACAAGGCGCAGACCGTTGAGCGCCACGGTGCAGCGCAGGTGAAGATCTGGCGGCGCAGCTACGACACTCCGCCACCGCCGCTCGCCACCGACGATCCGCGTCATCCGCGCTTCGATCCCCGTTATGCCGATGTGCCGGCCGACGAGCTCCCGTCGGCGGAGTCGCTGAAGGACACTCTGGCGCGGGTGCTGCCGTACTGGCACGCGCGCATCGCGCCGGAGGTGCGCGCAGGACGCAATGTGCTGGTTGCAGCGCACGGCAACAGCCTGCGCGCGATGGTGAAGATGCTCGACGAAGTCTCCGAGGACGATATTGTGGAGCTCAATATTCCGACGGGCATACCGCTGGTGTACGAGCTCGATGCACAGCTGAAGCCGCTCGGCAGCCGCTATCTGGGCGATCCGCAAATCGCCGCCGCCGCCGCCGAAGCCGTCAGGCGCCAGACCGAAAAGAAATGAGCCCAGGAGGCTGTGAAAGCGGTTAGGCCGCCCAGCGGTCGTAGCGTCCCTGGAACTCCTCGGCCAGCGCGCTCATGTGCCGGCTGACCGCCTGGATATCCGGGACGATCAGCCGCATGGACTTGGAGGCGTGCAGGCTGAATGGCATGTCGCTGCCGTCCTGGATCGGCTTGACATCCACGGCGAATCCCTCCGGCTCGAGCCGCGCGCGTATCGCTTCGCAGGCGGCCTGGTCCTTCAGCGCCAGAAAGAAGTCCACCTGGTATTCGTTGAAGGGATGGTAGCCGTCGGCGCGCAGCCGCTTGACCATCATCTCGTCCCAGCTCTCATGCTGTTCGAGACCGCGCTGCTGCTGCAGGGTCTTGCGGATCCGGAAATAGCCGACGATCAGGATGAGCACCCCGAGAACGGCGACCGCAAAGATGGCATGCACGATGTCCACGTGGCTGCCGGCCTCACTCGTCCGGCGCGATGGTGAGGCGCAGGCCGTCGAGCGCGGGCGTGAACTCGATCTGGCAGGACAGGCGCGAAGTATCCTGAAACTGCGACAGCTCGTGCAGCAGCTCCAGCTCATCCGACATCGGCGAAGGGAGCCGTTCCTGCCAGTGCGGATCGATGTAAACGTGGCAGGTGGCGCAGGAGCACATGCCGCCACAGATGGCCGCAACCCCGTAGTCAAGTTCCCGCAAGGTTTCCATGACCTTGAGGCCGGTTTTTCCCTCGACCTTATGCTCCTTGCCGTCACGGTCGATCACATGCAGAAACGCCATTCAGCCACCTTTCGAGACGAGTCAGTCCGGACGAAGATTTTGTGAAAATTGAATGCACTAGTGTGCCGGGTCGCCGTGCCGGGCGCCACTACCGGCTGTCTGAGGGGCCGGCACGCCCTTATCGGAAAGGACCAAGCACTTTCAGGACGAATGCGGCCTTGCCGGCGGCGATTGCGCGCGCCTCGAGCGTCGTGCGCAGCTCACTTCTCAGAGCCTCGAAGACCTGCTCGAACTCCCCGAATACCTGCGTGCTCAAGCTCCCGGCCACGACCTTGAGGTCCTGGCGGGCGCTCAGCCGGCCGATGAAATCGTGGATCGCGGGCGCGAAATCCTCCGCGAGCGGGTACAGGCTGATTTCCACCCCGATGTCCATCGGGAAATCATTCTACCGCTTTAATGAGGACCTGCAGGCCCGCGGTCCCGGGTGCGAAGAGCTCGCCGCAGGGTTGTCCCCGCTCAGCCAGAGTGCCGGCGATGGGCTAGAATGGCCGCCCCGCGCCCCCTGCCTGCCGCGGTGCGCACCAGAACAGTATCCAATGACTCGCAAGATCCAGATCCATCAGGTCGACGCCTTCACTCTCGATCGCTTCACGGGCAACCCCGCCGGAGTCGTGCTGCACGCGGACGGCCTGACGGACACACAGATGCTGGCCATCGCCCGCGAGCTGAATAATGCCGACACGGCGTTCATCTTTGCGTCCGACGGCACCGACCACGATGTCCGCGCGCGGTTCTTCACCCCGCGCACCGAAGCCGGATTCGTGGGCCACGCCACCGTCGCGGCCCATCACGTGCTCTCGGCTTTGCCGAACGCGCCGCAGCGCCTGCGCCAGAAGTCCAAGGCCGGTATCGTCGACATCGAGGTGCGCGGCGAAGGCGAGCGGCGCAAGATCGCCATTCGCCAGACCCCCCTCCCCCTCGGGCGCGAGCTCAACGATCGCGAGCGGCTGGCCGTGCTCGATGCACTTGCGCTCGCCACCGACGACCTGGACACCCGCTGCCCGCTGCGCATTGCCGGTGCAAGCAGCCAGCGGCTGCTCATCGGGGTGCGCAGCGTCGAGGCCCTGAACCACCTCAAGCCCGACATGGTCCGCCTCACGACGCTGTCGGCGCAGGTCGGCGCGGCGGGATATTTCGTGTTCACCCTCATGCCGGGCAACGCGGACCATCTGACCGAAGCGCGCATGTTCGCCCCGGCGCTCGGCATCGCGGAGGATCCGGTGAGCGGCAATGTACACGGTCTGCTCGGTGTGTATCTCATCCAGCACGGCCTGCTCCGCCACGACCGGCATCGAGCCGCGTTCCGAGGCGTGCAGGGTCGGTGGCTGCACCGGCCCGGACAGGTGGAGATCGAGCTGGAGATGACCGGTGGAGCCGTCTCCGCGGTGTGGATCATCGGCCAGGCGGTGTCGGTCTTTCAGACCGAGATGACACTCTAGGCCTCAGCGACCCTGGCGCGCGCCGGCCCGGCGTAGCGCACGCACCCATGCGCGAG
>JAJZVF010000188.1 GCA_021845825.1 Pseudomonadota bacterium
CGCTGGCAATCGCGATGTGCGCATCGGCGGCGGTGCGGACACTGTTCGGCAGTACTTGCGGGCGGGGCTGGTGGACGAGGTGCACCTGGCGCTATCGCCCACTTTGCTCGGGCAGGGCGAAGCCTTGTGAGCGTGATCGCGCTCTTTGATGGCGCCTTCAGCACGCTATTTGAGGGCGTTCCCAGTTCCCGTTCCCACATGCTGTAGAGAGATTGGGAACGGAACTGCGTTCAAGGGGCGGATTGACCGGAGGCTCGAGTGGAGGTTGTGGGGCCCGAGGCGCAACTGGTCCGGCGAGGGGCCGCCTATCCCTGAAGGAGCGACGCCGGCTCCCGGCCGGCTCGCTGCCGCCCGTAGCGATCAAGGCTGAGGATCGGGCGAGCGTTTGGCGCCGATAGGAACCGCTACGAGCGTTGCATCTGTGTTGTGGTGACGTGCGCGAGGCGGTAGCCGTCGGTGTCGCGCACGAGGTGCCCGGCGCGAGTGAGCTCGGTGAGCCGCTCGTGCAGGGTGGCGTTGCGGACGCGACAGAGCGAGCGGAGTTCTGCAAGCGGTAGCGGCCGGTCGGCGCTCTCAAGCGCGCTGGTGATGCGCTGATCGAGGGAGCTGGGTGGTGGTACGTCAGTTGCGGTGGGCGCGAGGACGGCGAGCGCGAGTGCCGGGCCGTGTTGTTGGAGTTCGAGCGGCAGGCTCGGCGGGGATGGGGCGGCGCGATGCTCGACGGTGAGGATGAGTTGCCCGGAGGGCTCTCGGCGCAGATACAGGTTCGAGTCGCCCCAGGCGTGGAACTCGGAGGAGCCGCGCAACGCTTGGCCGGCGCGTATGTGGCCGGAGGTTTTCTTGGCGTGATGAACGAGGAGCACGGCGAGAGCATGCCGGCGCTGGAGTTCCCGCAGGTACGCCAGGAGCGGAGCAACCTCGCCGCTTGAGTTCTCATCGATCCGGTGCAGCCGGACGAAGGGATCGAGGACCAGGAGTTTCGGCTTGAGGTCCGCGACGGTGCGCTCGAGAGCGTCGCGGTCGGCAGGTAAATCGAGGCGCACGGATGGGGCAGTGATCACCTGGATGTCGAGGTCTTGCAGACGGCAGTGCGCCGCGGCGCAGATCCCCTCGAGCCGGGCGCGCACGATGTGCAGGGCGTCCTCGGCGGCATAGAGCAGCACGCGGCCTGGGGCGGCGACGGGGAAGCGCCGCAACGCCGGGGCCCCGGAGGCGACCGCGACGGCAAGGTCGAGGGCGAGGAAGCTCTTGCAGCATTTGGGCTCGCCGCCGACGATGCCGACGGCCTCGCAGCTCCAGAGCCCGGTGACGAGCCAGCGGCTCTCGGGCGCGCGGCCCGAGAGCTTCCAGGCGGGTTCGACGGGCAGAGTGCTCACCGCTTGCGCCCGACGACCTTCAGTTGGGCCGGCGTCGGAGCGGCCACGGTCTCGAAGAACAGCTGCTCGTCGATCTGGCGCGCCTCGCGCTGCGCGGCTAGCGCCAGGAGCTCCCCGGCCAGGTTCATCAGGGCGCGCAGGTTCCCCTGCGCATGATCGCAGAGCGTCGCGATGAGCTCGGGGGTCATGAGCTTCGGCGCCCCCGCCTTGGCGAGGGCGTGCTGCAGGCACTCGCGCAGCTCCTCGGGCGTGGCCCGATCGAGCGCGAGCCGTACGCGCATGCGCGAGTTCAGCGGCAGCAGCTCATCGCTCCGGAAGCGCTCGAGGAGGCGCTGATCGCCGGCAAGCACCACGGTCAAGAGCAGATGCGAGTCCAGACGCGCCGAGGACAGCAGGCGCAGCTCCGCGAGCACCGTGGCGATGACCTCCTGCGCCTCGTCCACGATCAGCACCGGACGCGAGAGTGAGGCGTCGATGTGCGCCTGCCAGCGGCTGCGCAGCACCTTGGCGCCGGCATGGCGGTTGTGCGGATGGAGTTCCACGCCGAACAGCTCGCCCATCTCGCGGTAGAAGTCGGCCAGGCCCGCTTGCGGCCGGGCGAGGATCCCGACCTGCACGTCGCGCAGGTTCGAGAGCCGCTCGGCGAGCACGCGCAAGGTGGCGGACTTTCCAACGCCCGGCATGCCGGTGACCAGCGTAAAGCCGCCCTCGTCGATCAGTTGCTCGACGCGCCAGCAGAACGAGTCCACGCGGGGACTGACGTAGAGGGCTTCGGTGGGGACCTCTGCGGCGAAGGGGTTCCACTTCAGGCCGTAAAGCGACAACAGTTTCTTGTTCATGGATCGTCTTTCTCCTCGGGAGGTTGTTCATCTTTGGGCAGGTACGCCGGCGGCAGCCCCGTGGCCGCCTGTTGGGCCAGGAGCTTCTCGAGCAGTGGGGCGGCGCCGGTGGCGGCCGTCGCGGTGGAGGCCGGGGTCTCGTTCACCGCGGCGCCCCCGTGGGAGAGCGGCTCGAGCGGGGCGCGCAGGCCCGAGGCGTTGCGCTGCTTGTCCTGCGGGTAGAGCCGGCAGAGGATCCGCCCCGAGCGCTCATCGACGAGGTGCACCTGGGACAGATCCCAGCTGGCATAGCGCACCGTGAGGTCACGCAGATGGCGATAACGGCTCGGGACCTCGAAGCGCCGGGCGTCAATGACGACCGTGCCGTCGCTCACGCGCTGGGTACGTCGCTCGGTGCGGGTGAAGGCGAGCCGCACAGCGGCGCTCCCGGGGCTGCGACGCAGGACATCGGGACCGGCAAGGAAGCGCTCGAGCGGGGTTTGGCCGATCTCGGAGTGAACGGAGCGGTTGTACTCGTACTCGACCCAGGCCTGGGTGGCCTCGTTCAAGGCATCGAGGGTCAGGTCGGCGACGCCCTCGAGCATCGCCATCAGGCGTCCCTCGACTTGTCCCCATATAACTTCACACTTCCCGTTCTGATACGGGCTGTACGCGAGAGTGGTCTCGTGGAGGACGCCGAGTCGTGCGAGCCCCTCGGTCACCTCGGCGGCAAGATTGGCCGCGCCATTGTCGCTGAGCCCGGAGCGCGGCATTCCGCGCTTCAAGAACGCCTGAGTCAGGCCGTGCGCGACGTTCTCAGCGTTTTCAACGAGATACCACTGCAGATGACAGGCCAGGCGCGAGCGGTCGTCGATCGCGCCGAAGAGCACTGGCGTCACCCACTGCCCGCGTGCGGTCAACACCGGACGGGACCCGACATGACAGTCCCAGTGCCAGAGCGTTCCCACGTATTCCGCCTCGTAGCTGCGGACCTCGCAACTCATGAGGCGCGCCTCGGCGCGCCGCGCACCGGCGGTGTCGCGCGTGGTCAGCCGCCGGCGCTTGCGCCAGCCTTGGGCTTCAAAGAAGCGCCGGGTGCTCGAGTACGACGGTGCGGGCCTCAGCGCCGGGTTGCGCTCGCTCTGAGCACGCAAGTTATCGTAGTGAAGTTGGGTCGACCAACTGGGATGAGCCGCGTACTGCGCGCGCAGCGCCTCGCGCACCGCCAGGCTCACTGAGTCCTGCACGCCGGCATCCGAGCGCACCTTGCGGCGCAGGACGCCGACCGGATCGCGCGCCTCCCGGCGCGCTCGCGCATACCAGCGCTCGATGGTCGAGAGTCCGAAGCGCACCGGCTTGCCGCTCACCGGATGCCGCCACGTGCGTGCGGCGAGCGCTTTGAGCTCGCGCTGCAGCTGGCCGCGCTGCGGCGGCGCGGCCAGCAGTTGGCCGACCACGGAGAACCGTAACCTCGCCCACCGCTCGTGGACGGTAGGATCTTTCGGCTTGCCCATCCCGGTATCCCCTGTCTGCTTCGGATGGGCGCACCGTAATCGGCACCGCTGCCGCCCGCGACGGGCATCCTCTGCGGGCGAGCACCGCCCCGTTATGCAGCGTGCACGGCGGGGCTCCCGGTACTGAGCAGGGATAGCCAGCGCAGGAGCGACAACAGCCGCTCGGCTGGGGCGCCGGTGAAGCGCTCGAGAAGCGACGCCGGCAGCTCCTGCGCGGTCACCGGCGGCATCAGCGTCCCGGCAGCCCCACGCCAGAAGCATGTCTCGGGCACCGTCTCGCGCCACCAGCGCCGCCAGCGCATCACGGTATGCCGGCTCACCCCGACGAGGGCATGCAGATAGCGCATGCGCGCCGGCGTCGCTCCGCAGCGCATCGCCGAGATCAGCACCACGACCGCGAACGGGTACAACTTCGGACCAAGAAAGCGCACCGAGGGCGGCATGCGCCGCTTACGACACTCCCGGTTCGCACAGCAGAAGCTGAAGCGCTTGCGATAGTCCTCGCCCACTGCCGCCGGCACACCGCGAGGCTTGCGGGCAAAGTGCCCGGCGTGCAGCGCCGCACCGCACACCCGGCAGCGCCGCCTCTGCTCGGCAGTGGCCATATCCTCATCCACACGCAGCAATAGCCGGTAAAATGCCGCATCGTTCAATACCCTCTGACACATCGTTGCCCTCTCCCGCAAGTCATGACCAAGATCGGACGTAATGATCCCTGCCCGTGCGGCAGTGGGCAAAAATACAAGCGCTGCTGCCAGCCGAAGGATGAGGAAGCCGCGAGCGTCGCGCTCAAAGCGGCGGCCGAGGCTCGCGCCGCCGAGGCGGCACGGCACGCCCACGATCACGACCATCACTACTGTGAGCACTGCGGCGATCTCATGGAGGACGTCACAGACGAGCTGACCCGCGACTCCAACGCCGTGATCGATCTGGTGCACGAGGGCAAGCTCGATGAGGCCGAACAGGCCGCTCAGGCGCTTCTTGAGCACTACCCCGAGGTCCACGACGGATACGACCGCCTCGGAATGGTCTACGAGGCGCGCGGCGACAAGAAGGCCGCCGCAGACTGCTACCGCAAGGTCATCGAGTTCGTCCGCGCCCACCCGGACCAGTACGAACCTACCTTCACGGTCACCTTCGAGCAGATGGTCGACGAGCTCGACCCGTCCCCGGCCGCCTGATCAAACCGACTCCGCCCGATCAAGATCGCTGAGGGCGTCTCGCCCCGTTCCCTCACGAAGCGTGATCAGGATTGCCGGGCCGCACCCTCAATTTGGGTGCGCATGCTCATTGCTCGCAGGCATCGACCTGACGGCGCTCGGCTTCAGGTGCACCGAGCACGTCACCTCGCGTCACGCGATGCACATCGTGCTGTCGAAATAGCACGTTTGCGGGCTATCCATCCATTCCGCCGTGC
>JAJZVF010000023.1 GCA_021845825.1 Pseudomonadota bacterium
CCGCCTCACTCGAGGCGCGCTCGATGGGGCGCAGGCTCCAGCCGACGATGAGCCAGATCAACGCGAGGGCGAGCACGGCAAAAACGATGAGCACCGAGATGTGCTCGGAGTCCTCCTCGAACAGGCTATCAACCAGCGTCGCGCGGCTCATGCCGCGCCGCGCCACGACCACGGTGTTCCCACCGGGGCCGCGTGCCGCGACGATCGGTTGCCTGTCGGCCCCGACTCCGATGAACTCCACCGGACCCACCGCCGCGCGTGCGTCCACCGGGATGTAAGGCAGGGGACGGCGGAGGTTGGCCGACCAGGCGCGCGGGCGGTGATCGCGCCCGAACACGGTGAAGGTGAATTGTCGGGAAGGATCGGCGTAGACCCGCCGCCAGTCGGTGCGCAGGCGCATCTCGAGCGTGCCGCTCGGGCCGATGTGCAGGGCATCGACCAGCTCTCGGGCCTGGTTCTGCAGCGTGCGCGCGTGCAGGCCCGCGAGGATGTCGTGCACCTCGAAGCGGTACTCGGCGAAGGAAGCGGCGAGCCCGAGCGTGAACAGCGCGAACATCACCCCGAGCAGGCGCAGCCGCAGACTGTGCGGGCGGCTCATGCGCCGTTGATCTCCACCAGTCGGTAGCCGATGCCCCACTTGGTCTCGATGGCGAGTCGCGCGTCGACGCCGGCAAGCTTGCGCCGCAGCCGCGAGACTGCGGCCTCGAGGGCGTTGGCGCTGCCGGCGTCCTCGAGCGCGTACAGGCGGTCCTCGAGCCGATCCTTGGTGATCACCTGCCCGGGAACACGCAGCAGCTCTTCGAGCAACGCCGCTTCGCGGCGGGTCAGATCCAGCGGCTTGCCGGACGCCGAGGCTTGCCGGGTGACGGTATCGAAGGTGATGCCGCCGAGCGAGTAGTCGGTCTCGCGCCGGCTGCCGGCGCGGCGCAGTACCGCGCGCAGCCGGGCCTCCAGCTCAAGGAGGTTGAAGGGTTTGACGATGTAGTCGTCCGCGCCGGAGTTCAGGCCCCGCAGCCGGTCCTCGATGCTGTCACGCGCCGTCACGATGATGGCGGGGAGCTCGGAGTGCAGCTCGCGCAGCGACTTCAGCAGCTGCATCCCGTCGGCATCGGGCAGCCCCAGGTCGAGCACGACCGCGTCCAACCGGGCGATACGGGCAGCGGAAAGCGCCTGCTCGGCCCGGCCGACTGCATCGACGGCAAAGCCGCGCTCGCGCAGGTGATCGGCGATCATCTCGCGGATCGCCTGGTGGTCCTCGACCAGCAGCACTCTCATCTATACGTCCGGCGTCGTCACCTTCTCGCGCAGGCTTGATATTATTCCCGATTTGTGCGGAACCGTTGACCGTGACCGTACCCGGGGGGCATTGCGCCGTGCCCGCTTGACGCACGGCCGCGGCATCGGGCCCTTCACACCCGTTGCCCGCATGCAGCAAGCCCGTCGCGGCAGGCTCCGGCCCGCCCATGGGCGCTCGCTCGTCGCCGGCGGGGCCTTGCCCGGGTGCGGGCATTGTGACGCTCGTCAGGACTTGGTCAGCAATGCGTGCAAGGATGACCGCGCCGCGGTCAGGGTCACCGGAGCCTGCTGGGTATTTTCACTCGCTCATAAGGAGAGACAGACCACTGATGTCTCGGATTGGAGACTGCGGCCCGACAGCGGCCCGCTGGTTACGCAACAGCCCGCGCCGGGCGCAAGGGGCGCCCTGCGCCCGCAGATCCGTGGCAAGGTGGGCCGCATGGGCCGCCGCGGCACTGCTGGGGGGCTGTGCGACATACCACGCGCTGCCGCTTGCGCGTACACCGAATTTGTCCCCGCGGCTGTCGGGGTTGCGCACCGAGGTGCCGGCGCTGCGCGCAGGTGCCGCAGCGCGGCGAATCGACCTGGGCAAGCCCCTGTCCATCGATGACATCGGGATGCTGGCGGTGCTCAATGATCCGGCGCTGCGCGCCGAGCGCGGCTACCTGGGCCTCGCCCAGGCTGCTCTCCTGCAGGCATCCCTCCTGCCGAACCCACTGGCGAGCGTCACCTTCGAGCCCCTGCTTTCGAACGGTGTCTCACCTTCCTGGTCAGCTTCCCTGACGGAGGATGTGGGAGCCATCTTGACGTATCACACCCGCGTGAAATCGGCGCGCTTCGCGCTCGGAGAGGTGAACGCCGACCTGCTCTGGCGCGAGTGGCAGGTCGCACAGCAGGCCCGCGCGCTCGCCGTCGATCTGTACTGGGGGGGGCGCTCGATCGCACTTGCCCGGCGCGAGCTTGGACTGTTGAACGGGGAAGTGAGGGCGGTGCGCGTGGCGACCGAAGCCGGCAATCTCGATCTGGCCGCACTCGCGCCGCTGCTCGCTGCCCGCTCCTCGGCACAACAGTTTCTCGCCGGGGCGGGTCTTAGACAGTTGCAGCAGTGGCAGGCTCTCGATGCATTGCTCGGACTCGATCCGCGTGTACGCTTTGGCATTGCCCCGCCTGTGCTGGCGCCGGTGCCCGCATCGCTGCGGCCGCTGCTCGCCCGCCTGCCGGCGCGTCGTCCGGACCTCGTGGCGCTCAGGCTCGGGTATCGTTCGGCGGACGAGAACGTGCGCACCGCGATCATCGGCCAATTCCCCGCCCTGGTGCTCGGCGGCCAATGGGACCAGGACAACACCAACACACGCAATGCCGGCCCTACCGCCGCTGTCGGGCTGCCGATCTTCGACCGCAACCAGGGGCAGATCGCCGCGGCCCGCGCGACGCGCCGCCTGCTGCACGAACAGTACCAGTCGCGGCTCGACCAGGCGGCGGGCACGGCGCGGGGGCTGTTCGCGCGGATTCGGCAGCTTACCGAGGATGTGGACCAGGCGCGCGGCGCGGCCCGCGCGGCCGAGTCACTTTCCCGAGTCGCCCAGGAAGCCTTCGTCGAGGACATACTCGATGAGCGCGGTCTCGTCGACTACGAGACCACCGCACTGCAGCGCGGGATCGAGGCCAACGCGCTCGAGCGCTCGCTCGCCGAGGCGCGCATCGCGCTCACCGTCGATCTGGGGATCGGACTGCCGCAGACCCGCGTGGCCCTGCCCGCACACCGAAGGACATCTGCACGATGAGCCGACTCACTGCCTGTGCCGCCTGTGTGGCGCTCAGCTTCACTGCGCTGTGGGCGCCGGCGTACGCCAAGCGCGCGAGCGCGCCGGTGCCGAGCGTGTTGGTCACCCTGACGCCGGTAAAGGAGGGCGTCCTGCCGCACGAGGTGATCGGCTACGGTACGGTGGGGCCGAGCAGCGCGGGGCGCAAGGCCATCATGGCCCCGGTGGCGGCGATCGTCGGCGGTGTGTACGTGCGTCTCGGCGAGGCGGTGCCTGCCGGCGCACCTCTGGTGCGTCTCGAGCCGAGTCCGCAGACGGCTGCGGCCTACGCACAGGCGCAATCCGCTCTCGTCGTGGCCCGACACCTCGTCGCCAGCACGCGCGGACTGGTCGCTGCGCATCTGGCGACCGAGCAGCAGCTGGCCGATGCCGAGAAGTCAGAGAGCGATGCGCGCTCGCAGCTGCGCGCCTTCAGGGCGCTCGGCGCCTCCGGTTCGAACCTCGTGCGCGCGCCTTTCCCGGCGATCGTGACCGCCCTCACGGCGAGCCCCGGCGCGATCGTCGCCCAAGGCACACCGCTCCTCGAGCTGGCGGAACTGCGCGCGCTGGTGCTCACGGTCGGGGTTGTGCCGGTGCAGGCTGCAGAAGTCACGGTCGGCGATCCAGTGCGCGTCACCTTGATAGGCGGGCACCGTGCGGTGGCCGGACGGGTCGTCTTGCGCGGCGAGTTGGCCGAGTCCGGCACCGGTCTGATGCCGGTTGAAGTCTCACTGCCCCCAGGGGTATTCCTGCCGGGCGAGATGGCGAAGGCGGCCATCACGACCCGCCAGGTCCACGGCTACGTGGTGCCGCACCAGGCCCTGCTGGTCGACAACCGTGGCGCTACTTACGTCATGCAGGCCGTCAGGGGCGTCGCGCGCAAGGTGGTGGTGAGGATTCTCGATTCCTACGGGAATCGCAACGTCATCAGCGGGCCGCTCGATGCCGGCGCGCCGCTGGTATTGATGGGCAACCATCAATTGTCCCGCGGCATGCGCATCCGGGTCGCCCGGCCGGATCCGCCCGGAGCGAACCGGTGAAATTCTCCGACTGGGTCGAGCGACATCGTCGCTCGCTGCTCACGATTTCCTTCGCACTGGCGCTCGCGGGCGTATTTGCCGCGATCAGCCTCCCGGTCGGCCTCTTCCCGGTCACGAGCTTTCCGCGCATCCGCGTCGAGATCACCACCGGTGCCATGCCGCCGCGGCAGATGCTGATCGACGTGACACAGCCGCTCGAGCGCGTGGCACGTGCGGTGCCGGGCGCAGAGGATGTCAGCTCGACCACGTCGCGCGGATCGGCGCAGATCTACGTCGATTTTCCATGGGGCTACGACATGCGCGAGGCGTTGCTCTCGGTCGATGCCGCCTTCGCCCAGGAACTGCCTGCACTGCCGAAGGGTACGAAGTACGACATCATCCAGATGAGCCCGGACATCCTGATGCCGTTCGTGTCCTATGCGCTCATCTCAAACAAGGTCCCCTATGCGGCGCTCAGGCGCATGGCCAAATACCAGATCGTCCCGCTGCTCACCGGGATCCCGGGTATCCGCCGGGTGGGCGTGCTCGGCGGGGCGACACCGGAGGTCGAGGTGCGGGTCAATCCGCAGAAGCTCGAAGCCTACGGCCTGACATTGCGGCAGGTGTCCGGGACTCTGGCACAAACAAACATCATCCGTGCCGTCGGCCGGCTGCAGGACAACGACCTGCTTTACCTCGCGATCAGCGACAACGCCTTCACGTCCATCCATTCCGTCCGCAACGTCGCGCTGCGCGTCGGCAAGGACGGCATCGTGCGTCTCGGCCAGATCGCCAAGGTCACGATGGGCTCGGTGCCGCGCTGGCTGATCGTCGATGACAACGGTCATCCGGGCGTCAATATCAATGTCTACCAGCAAAGCTCCGCCGACTCCCTGAAGCTCGCCCAGGAGGTCAAACGCAAGCTCGCGGCGTTCATGCACACCCAACCGCGCTCGATCCACCTGCTCAAATGGTACGATCAGACGCAGCTCGTGCGCTCCTCGGTGTCGGCGCTCGAGGAGGCCATCCTGATCGGGCTGGTGTTCGCCGGCATGGTGTTGCTGGCATTCCTGCGCAACTGGCGGGTGACGCTGGTGGCCATGATCGTGGTGCCGCTGTCGGTGCTGATCACGGTGCTGCTGCTGTCGCTTCTCGGTATGACCTTCAATATCATGACCCTGGGCGGCATCGCCGCGGCGATCGGCCTGCTGATCGACGATGTGATCGTGATGGTCGAGCAAATCGCCCGCCGCGCGGGCGAGCCGGGCGTTGCGAACCCGCATGCCACGGTGCTCGAGGCCGCCAAGGAATTCTTCGGTCCGCTGGTCGGCTCGAGTCTGGCGACCACCATCATCTTCATCCCGCTCGCGTTTCTCTCGGGCGTCACGGGCGCCTTTTTCAAGTTTCTCTCCCTCACGGTGGCCTCGGCGCTCATCATTTCGCTGATCCTGACGGCTCTCACCGTGCCGCTGCTCGCCCGCAGCCTGATCGACTTCAAGACGTTCAAGGATCCCTCGCACGGCAGGGACACATGGCTCGTGCGGGCCCACCGGCGCATCCTCGGCCGGCTCATCGAGCGGCCGCTGTGGCTGGTGCCGGGACTCGCGGTGCTGCTGCTGCTCGGGTTCTTCGCCTACACCCATGTGGGCACCGGCTTCCTGCCGCGAATGGACGAGGGCGGATTCGTGCTCAATTACCACACGAAGCCCGGCACCTCCCTTACCGAGTCGAACAGGGAACTGCTCGAGATCGAGGCGATCCTCAAGAAGGATCCTTACGTGCAGAGCTTCTCGCGGCGCACCGGCGCCGGCCTGGGCGGCGACTTGAATGCGACGTACCAGGGGGATTTCTTCGTGCGCCTCATCTCGCCGACGAAGCGGCCGGATATCTGGGCCGTGATGGATGAGATCTCGCGCAAGGTAGCCGCCCAGGTGCCGGGCGTGCACTTCGACACCGCGCAGCTGATGAGCGACATGATCGGCGATCTGGTCGGCCGCCCGCAGCCGGTGGTGGTGGCCTTGAGCGCGAGGAATCCGGCCGTGCTGCCCGTCGTGGCGCGACAGGTGGCTGCGGCGATCGCCAGGGTGCCGGGCATCCAGCCGACCTCCGTCAACAGCGGCGTGGTGCCCGCCGGCGATGCGCTCGAGATCCATCTGAACCCGGGGGCGGCGGCGGTGGAAGGGGTGACCGCGCAGGAGGTGGCAGGCCAGCTGCACCACTACCTCTACGGCTCGGTCGTCACCCGCTATCTCGGCGCTGTGCGCAACGTCGGCGTACGGGTCTGGCTCGACCCGCCGCAGCGGCGCCTCTATCGCGACCAGCTGGGGAACCTGCCCATTCGCTCCCCAAGCGGGCGGCTCATGCGGCTGAGCACGGTGGCGCAGGTGCGCTTCGTCGCCGGTCAGCCGGAACTCACCCGTAACAACCTCGCGCAGATCGTGCCCGTGACGGCACGCATCGCCGACGGCAAGAGTCTCGGTGCGACCATAGCGGCGGTAAAGAAAGTGCTCGCCCGGCCGGGATTGATTCCGCGCGGGGTCTATTACACCCTCGGCGGACAGTACAAGCAGGAGCAGGCGGCGGTGCACGGGATGATCAAGGTGTTCGCCGCGGCGCTGGTTGCGGAGTTCATCCTGCTCCTGTTCATGTACGAGCGCTTCCTGCTGCCCATCGTCGTCATCGCGAGCTCGCTGTTCTCGACCGGCGCGGTGTTCGTCGGCTTGTGGCTGACCGGGGTCGAGCTCAACATCACGGCCATGATGGGCATGGTCATGATCGTCGGCATCTCCACCGAGATGGCGATTTTCCTGATCTCGGAGTACCAGGAGCTGAAGAAGACCCTGCCGGCGCAGCGGGCGATCTACGCTGCGGCACGCAATCGGCTGCGTCCGATCACGATGAGCACTCTGGCGATGATCCTCGCGCTCCTGCCGCTCGGGGCGGCGATCAGCGGCTCGGGCGACCAGATGCTCCAGCCGCTCGCCATAGCCATCATCGCCGGTGCGCTGCTCGAGCTGCCGCTGGTGTTGCTCGCCATGCCGGTGATCATCGGCCTCGCCACCCGTGCTGATCGCCGGGCGGCGTGAAGGGCGCGCTCAGGGGAGTGCGCGCCACTCATCGGCGCGCCGGAACGCGCGCCCCTCGGCTTCGAGCTTCAGCAGGTGGGCGAGCAGGGAGCGCTCGGCGAGCGCATGACGCTCCGCCGGCACGTCGTCGTAGACTCTTGTGACCAGGGCGGCGAGACCGGACGGCGCCGAATCCCTCAGTGCCGTGAGGACCTTGGATTCGCGCCGCAGGCGGTGGCGGATGAGGGCGCGCACGGCTGCGTGGGGCTGCGGCATAAGGCTGCCGTGCCCGGGCGCGAGGTATTGCAGATCTTCGCCGAGCAGGCGCTCGAGGGAGGCGAGGTAGGCGCTCATGTCGCCGTCGGGCGGATCGATGAGCACCGTGGAGCCGTGGATCACGTGATCGCCCGTGAAGAGCAGCCGCTCTTGCTCGAGGAGGTAACAGAGGTGATTGGCGGCGTGTCCCGGAGTGTGCAGGACGCGCAGCGTCATGCCGTCCGCCAGCCCGAGTCGATCCCCATCCTCGGGCTGGCGGCCCGGTTGGAAGCTGGCGTCCTGGCCGCGCGCATGGCCGCTCGTGCGCCCGATCAGCTCTGCGCCCGTGACCGCCTGCAGTGCCAGCGCGCCGGGCGAGTGGTCCGGGTGAGTGTGTGTGATCAGGATGCGCTCGATGCGGCCCGGTGCGGCGGCGAGCATCGCCCGCAGATGCCGCTCGCTCGCCGGTCCAGGGTCCACGATGCTCCAGCGCTCCCCACCGCCGAGCAGATAGGTGTTGGTCCCCGGGCCGGTCATGACGCCGGGGTTGGCGCAGGTGAGCCGCCAGACCTTCTCGAGGAGCTGCACCGGCTCTTCGGGGCGGATCGGGATGTTTTCCGCAGACTCGCTCATCGCTGTGGAACGCTCCGCGGCCGCGCGCCGGCGCCGGCCGCCTCAGCCCGGCAGGGCCGGATAGTCGGTGTAGCCCGCCGGCCCGCCGCCGTAGAACAGCTCCGGCCGCGGGTCGTTGAGCGGGGCGCCTCTGCGGAATCGCTCCACGAGGTCCGGATTGGCGATGAAGAGCTTGCCGAAGGCGACCGCGTCCGCCTCGCCGCGCTCGAGCAGGCATCCGGCACTCGACAGCGTCAGCTTCTCGTTGGCGATGAACACTCCGCCGAAGACGGCCTTGAGCTGCGGGCCGATCCGCCCGCCCTCGGCGTGCTCGCGTGCGAACAGGAACGCGATTCCGCGGCGCGCCAGCTCCCGTGCCACATAGCTGAAGGTCCCCTGGCGATCGGAATCCCCCATGGAATGCGCATCGCCCCGCGGCGCCACATGCACCCCGACCCGTCCGGCCCCCCAGATGCGGATCGCCGCATCGGTCGCCTCGAGCAGCAGCCGGGCGCGGTTTTCAACCGACCCACCGTAATCGTCACCCCGGCGGTTGGAGCGGTCCTGCAGGAACTGATCGAGCAGGTAGCCGTTGGCGCCGTGCAGCTCGACACCGTCGAAGCCGGCGCGCTCGGCGTTTTCGGCCCCACGGGCAAAGGCGGCAATGATCCCGGGGATCTCCTCGCGCTGGAGCGCGCGCGGAACGACATAAGGCGTTTCGGGCCTGATCAGACTCACATGACCTTCGGGGGCGATGGCGCTCGGCGCCACGGGCAGCGCGCCGTCGAGGAACCGCGGATGCGACACCCTGCCGACGTGCCATAGCTGCAGGAAGATCCGTCCGCCCGCCGCGTGGACCGCGGCCGTCACCTGGCGCCAGCCCGCCACCTGCTCATCCGACCAGATGCCCGGTGTGTCGGCATAGCCTGCACCCATCGGGGTGACTACCGTGGCCTCCGAGATGATGAGGCCCGCCGAGGCTCTCTGCCGGTAGTACTCGACCATCAAGTCATTGGGCACGCGCCGGCCGCCGGCACGTGAGCGCGTGAGCGGCGCCATGACGATGCGGTTGGGGAGCGTGAGCTCGCCCACGGTGAGCGGATCGAACAGGGAGGGCATGGTGGTTTGCACAAGCTCCAGCGTGGAATTCCCGTATTGAACCACGGGGGGTCAGGGGCCGCAAAATCCTTCGTGAAGAACGCCGAGTACACGCGTGACGATGCCCGGAGTCAGAGAGTAGTACACCGTCTGCGACTGCCGATCCGTGCGCACGGCGCCGGCTTTGCGCAGCACCGCCAGATGCTGCGAAAGCGCCGATTGGCTGAGCGGCACCCGCTCGTTGAGCTGTCCGACCGAGAGCGCTCCCGGGACCAGATGGCACAGGATCATCAGGCGCTGCTCGTTGGCGAGCGCCCGCAGGATGCCGGCCGCCCGGGCGCAATGCGGCTGCATCTCCAGAGCAGCTCGCTCGAGCGCGGTCCGGGGAGGTGCGCGGCGGCGGCTCACGGGTTTGGCGGACTCGTGCCGGCTCATCACGCCAGGAGTTTAATGCACATGCCGATAAATTAACACTTGCTAATTTAGAAATCACTAATATATTATGCCGCCAGCCGGCCGTCTCGTGGCGTCCGGCGCCGCAGAGGAGGCCGTCTATGTCGATCGATCGCGTCGTATTCGCTTTTGCCGGGACCGTGGTGCTCATCGGCACGTTGCTCGGCTGGATCGCCACTGCCTGGTGGCTGCTGCTGCCGGTCTTCGTCGGCGCAAACATGCTGCAGGCATCCTTCACAGGCTGGTGCCCGCTGGCGATGCTGCTGAAGCGCCTGGGGGTCAAGCCGGGCGCGGCGTTCTGAGCCTGCTTCGCAAGGCAGACGGCACATGGCGCAGGTGAGATTCAGGCTGGCCGCCGCGCTGGCGGCCGGGGTGCTCGCAGGATGCGGTGCGAGGCATGCAGCGCCTGCGCCCCGGGCCGAGGCGCCGTTGGCGTCGGTGCTCGTCGAGCCGGTGCAGATTCCCGCCGAGCGGTTTTTCGACGGTATAGTCAAGGCCGTCAACAGGGCGACGATCGTCGCGCAGACTTCCGGTCGGATCGCGGCCGTTTACCGCGACGTCAATGACACCGTGCCGGCAGGGGCGTTGCTCATGCGCCTGCGAGCGACCATGCAGCGGGCAGATCTGCTCAAGGCGCAGGCGGCCCTGCGTGCCGCCCGCGCCCGTGCCAGGGAGGCGCAAACCCGTTACCGACGCATTCTCGCCATGTACCAGCAACGGGTGCTGCCGAAGGCGGATTTCGACCGCGTGAGAGCCGCGCGGGACGCGGCGGTGGCGCAGATGAATGCGGCCCGCGCCGCCCTGGAGAGCGCAACCGAAGGCGTCGCCTATACCGAGATCCGCGCTCCCTACGCGGGCGTCGTCATCGAACGCCTGGTGCAGGTGGGCGAGGCGGTGGCGCCGGGTACCCCTTTGGTGAAGGTGGCCTCGCTGCAGGACCTGCGTGTCGTACTGAGCGTTCCCCAGTCGCTCGCCGGGGCGGTGCGCCGGGCCGGCAAGGGAATGGTGTACGTCGGCGGCCGCTGGATCGTGGCGCGGCGCGTGACGGTGTTTCCGGCG
Source organism: Pseudomonadota bacterium (assembly GCA_021845825.1). GTDB lineage: Bacteria > Pseudomonadota > Gammaproteobacteria > Steroidobacterales > Steroidobacteraceae > 13-2-20CM-66-19. The sequence continues at coordinate 10,660 of JAJZVF010000023.1, forward strand.
GCCTCTGCCCTGTCCAACACCTTCCGCGTCCGCCTGGCGCTGCCTGTCGCAGTCCCCGGGCTGTATCCCGGCATGGTCGTGCGGGCGGCATTCGTGACCGGCGAGCGCCAGCGGCTGCTGGTGCCCTGCAGCGCCGTCGTCAGGCGCAGTGCGGTCACCGCGGTATACCTCCTGCAGCCGAACGGCGACGTGCTGATGCAGCAGGTGCGCCTCGGCGAGCGTCGCGGCAACCGCATCGAGGTGCTCTCGGGGCTGATGGCGGGCGATCGGGTCGCGCTCGATCCGCTGCGGGCGGTGCAGCGGCTCGAGCCCTTCCCGGACATGGCTGGAACGGCGCAATGAGCGCCGGGTTCGGTCCCGCCCGGGCCGGGAGCCGCGCATGAGCGAGAAGCTCGGCTTCAGCGGGCGTCTGGCCAGCCGTTTCCTGCACAATCAGATCACCCCGCTCCTTGCGATCCTCGCGGTGGGCATGGGGTTGTTCGCGCTGGCCATCACCCCGCGCCAGGAAGATCCTGACATCAATGTCACCTTCGCCAACGTGTTCGTACCCTTCCCCGGGGCCTCCTCGCGCCAGGTGGAGCGCCAGGTAACCATCCCGCTCGAGCAGGTGCTCGACTCGATCCGGGGTATCAAGCACATCTACTCCGTGTCGCGCCCGGGGCTCGCCGTCCTGACGGTGCAGTACAAGGTTGGTCAGCCGCGCACTACCGCCATCGTGCGCCTGTACAATGCCATCTATTCGCATCGCAACCTGTGGCCGCCCAACTCCGGCATCCTGCGACCGCTCGTGCGGCCGATGGGCATCGATAACGTGCCCTTCATGTCCCTTACGCTGTGGACGACCGACCCCAGCCGCGGCTCCTATCAGCTCGGGGAGGTGGCGCGCGCCATCGAGACCCAGCTGCAGCGCGTGCCGGGCACGCGCAAGGTGTCCACGATCGGCGCACCCGAGAGTCTCGTGCGCGTGCGTCTCGAGCCGGGAAAACTCGCCGCCTACGGACTTGCGGCAAGTGACATCGAGCGCTCGCTCGCGGCGGCCAATCTGACGCTGCAAGCCGGCTCGCTCATCGGGAGCAACCGCGTGGTGCCGGTGCAGGCGGGTGAGTTTCTCGCCAGCCGCAATGAAGTGGCCAATCTCGTGGTGGGCGTGCATGACGGCCGGCCGGTGTATCTGGCCGACCTCGCCGATGTGGCCTTCCAGCCCGATGCGCCGCACTCCTACGTGTGGTTCGGCACCGGCCCGGGCGCCGCCCGCCGCGGCCTGCCCAAGGTGAGCTATGCGCCCGCGGTGACCATCGCCATCGCCAAGAAGACCGGCACCAACGCCAGCACGATCGCCGATGAGGTGATCCGGCGCCTGCACCAGCTGAGCGGCACGTACATTCCGGCGGGCGTGCACATCACTGTCACGCGCAACTACGGACACAGCGCCAACGAGAAGGCGATGAAGCTCATCGAGAAGCTCATCGAGGCCACCCTGTCGGTCGTCCTGCTCGTCTTCCTCACCATGGGCCGGCGGGAGGCGGTGGTGGTGGGCACGGCGGTCGGCGTCACCCTGATGGCGACGCTGTTCGCCTCCTGGGCGTGGGGATTCACCATCAACCGGGTGTCGCTGTTCGCACTGATCTTCTCGATCGGCATTCTGGTCGACGATGCGATAGTTGTGGTCGAGAACGTCCACCGGCACATGCGCCTCGGTGGCGGCACGCTGAGCGACATCATTCCGGTGGCGGTCGATGAGGTCGGCGGACCGACCATTCTCGCCACCTTCACGGTGATCGCCGCGCTCATGCCCATGGCCTTCGTCGGCGGAATGATGGGGCCGTACATGCGCCCCATTCCAATCAACGCCAGCTCCGGGATGCTGATCTCGCTCGCCGTGGCGCTGATGTTCACGCCCTGGCTGTGCCGCAAGCTCCTCACCCACGGCCACATCCCGGCCACCGAGCATGTCGCGGAGCCGCCCCTGCTGCGGCTGTTCCAGCGCCTGGTCGGGCCGTTCCTCGCCGGCGCCAAGGGCCGTAAGCGGCGCCGCGGGCTTCTGGCGGCGATCGTGGCGGCGATCCTGGTGGCGGTCGGCCTGGTCATCGCCAGGGCGGTGGTGCTGAAGATGCTGCCGTTCGACAACATGTCGGAGTTCGAGGTGGTGGTGGAGATGCCGGTCGGCACCACCGTCGAGACCACCGCGCGGGTGCTCGATGCGCTCGCGCAGGTCATCGCGCGGGTGCCGCAGGTGAGCGACTACCAGGTCTATGCAGGCACGCATGCGCCCGTGAACTTCAACGGGCTGGTGCGCCAGTACTACCTGCGCCGCGGCCCGCGCTACGGGGAGATCGCCGTGGAGCTGGTACCGAAGAGCGAGCGCAGCCGCCAGAGCCACGCGATCGCGCTCGCGGTGCGGCCGGCTCTGGCCGCGGTGGCGCGCAAGTACGGCGCGTCCCTGCAGGTGGTCGAGGTGCCCCCGGGGCCGCCGGTGCTCGCGCCCATCGTGGCGGAGATCTTCGGTCCGAGCTACGCGGTGCAGCGGCGGCTCGCGCTGCGGATCCGCAAGGTGTTCGACACCACCCCCAACATCGTCGATACCTACGACACCGTCGACGCGCATGCCCGGCGCCTGGTCGTCGACGTCGATCGGCAGAAGGCCGCGCTGCTCGGTGTCTCGCAGGCGCAGATCGCGCGCACGCTGTCGATGGCGCTCTCGGGGTATAATGCAACCTACGTGCACATCGGCCGGGAACGCCAGTTGATTCCGGTGAGGCTCGAGCTTTCTCCGGCCAACCAGGCGAGGATCGGCAGGGTGCTCGCGCTGCGGGTGCGCGCCTCCGATGGCGCGCTCGTGCCGCTCTCGCAGCTCGTGCGGGTGCACAAGAGCACCTGGGACGGGGCGATCTACCAGAAGGATCTGCTGCCGGTGACCTATGTGATGGGGGACATGGCCGGTCCGCTCGACAGCCCGCTGTACGGCATGTTCGACATCGCCGCGCGGCTGCGCCGGCTGAAAGTCGCCGGTCGGACCCTCGAGCAGCGCTTCATCAGCGTGCCGTCCAACCCGAACCGCTTCGCGCTCAAGTGGAGCGGGGAATGGCAGGTCACGTACGAGACCTTCCGCGACATGGGGATCGCCTACGCCGTAGGTCTGGCGCTGATCTACCTGCTGATCGTGGCGCAGTTCGGCTCCTACGTGGTGCCGCTCATCATCATGGCGCCCATCCCGCTCACCGTCATCGGCGTCATGCCCGGCCACGCGCTGCTCGGCGATCAGTTCACCGCCACCTCGATGATCGGCATGATCGCGCTCGCCGGCATCATCGTGCGCAATTCCATCCTGCTGGTCGATTTCGTCGACGGCGCGGTGCGCGCCGGCTACTCGCTGGAGGATGCCGTGGTTCGGGCGGGGGCGATCCGCGCCAAGCCCATCGTGCTCACCGCGGTGGCCGCGATGCTGGGGGCGGTGTTCATCCTGTCGGATCCGATCTTCACCGGACTCGCGGTCTCGCTGCTGTTCGGTATCTTCGTCTCGACGCTGCTCACGCTCGTTGTGATTCCGATCCTTTATTACGTCTATCTGAAGCGCAAAGAGACGCGCGCGGCGCGCGCGCCCGGGGCGGGTGCTCATGAGTGACGGGCGCGCCATCCCGGTGTTCGACGCGGTCACTCGCCTGCGAGAGCTTTTCTCTGGGGGTTGTCATGGCAAACGTAGTCATCATCGGTGCGGGTCTGGGGGGCGTGCCCTGTGCGTACGAGATGCGCAAACATCTCGGCAAGGCGCATCACGTGACGCTTATCGGCTCCTCGGCGTATTTCGAGTTCACCCCGTCGAATCCCTGGGTGGCCGTCGGCTGGCGCGACCGGACACAGACCCGGGTGAGCCTGCGCGAGCCGCTCGGCGCCAAGGGCGTCGACTGGATCGACATCCCCGTGGCGTCGATCGACGCCGAGGGCAGGAGGTTGACGCTCGCCGATCAACGGACTCTCGCCTATGACTATCTGGTGATCACCACCGGGCCGAAGCTCGCGTTCGATGAGGTGCCGGGCATGGGGCCGGAGGGCCACAGCGAGTCGATCTGTACCCAGGAGCACGCGGTGCGGGCCTGGGAGAGATACCAGCAGTTCCTGCAGCAGCCGGGGCCGGTGGTGGTCGGGGCGGCGCAGGGGGCGAGCTGTTTCGGGCCGGCGTACGAATTTGCGATGATACTCGATGCGGATCTTCGCAAGCGCAAGCTGCGCGACCGCGTGCCGATCACCTTCGTCACGAGCGAGCCGTACATCGGGCACATGGGCCTGGGCGGCGTGGGCGACAGCAAGGGGCTGATGGAATCGGAGCTTCGCCAGCGTCACATCAAATGGATCACCAACGCCAAGGTGAGCGCCGTCGGCGCGGACTCGATGACCGTGATCGAGCACGAGGAGGACGGCAAGCCGAAGAAGGAGCACGAGCTCGGCTTTCGCTTCGCCATGGTGCTGCCGGCGTTCAAGGGCGTCGATGCGGTCGCCGCGGTGCCGGGGCTGTGCAACCCGCGCGGCTTCGTGCTCATCGATGAGCATCAGCGCTCGAAGAAGTACCCCAACATCTTCTCGGCCGGCGTATGCGTGGCCATTCCTCCCGTGGAGACGACCCCGGTGCCGACCGGCGCGCCGAAGACCGGCTACATGATCGAGTCGATGGTGACGGCGATCTGTGAAAACATCGCCGCCGAGCTCGCCGGCCGGCCGGCAACGGCGCGCGCGACCTGGAACGCGGTGTGCCTCGCCGACTTCGGCAACACCGGCGCGGCGTTCGTGGCGTTGCCGCAGATTCCGCCGCGCAATGTCACCTGGACCAAGGTGGGCAAATGGGTGCACCTCGGCAAGGTGGCCTTCGAGAAGTACTTCCTGCACAAGGTGCGTACGGGCTCGATCGCCCCGCTGTACGAGAAATACGTGCTCAAGTCCCTCGGCATCGGCTCCTTGAAGAGCAAGGAAACATGAGAGCGCTGCGCCGCGCATCGCGAATTGCCGTGGCGCTTGTGCTGGCGGCGGCCGGACCCGCCGCCGCCGAGACCCTGCGGCAGGCATGGCGGATCGCCATCGCCCGCAACCAGACATTGGCCGCCGCCCAGGCGCAAGTGCAGGGAGCGAGAGACCGGGAGCGCGCGGCGCACGATGCGCGCTGGCCGAGCGTGAGCGCCACCGCCGGCTACACCCATCTCGGCCAGTCGCCGCAGCTGGACATGGTGACGCCGGCCTTCTCGTTCCGCTCCGGGCCGATCTTCAAGAACAACCAGTACGTCACCGGCACAGTCCAGATGAGGATTCCCATCTACACCGGCGGGGCGATCCGGGCGGCCGTGAGCGCGGCACGGGCGGGGCTCACGGGGGCATCCGCGCAGGAGCGAGCGACGCTCGCGGACTTGAAGCTGGAGGTGGCCGAGGCGTACGTGGGGGTGCTGCGTGCGCGGCGCCGGTTGGTCGTGGAAAAGGCGGCGGTCAGGAGTCTGCGCTCGCACCTGCGCGATGTGCGGGCGATGTTCGCGCGCCAAATGGTGGCCAAGAGCGATCTGCTCGCGGCCGAGGTAGCGCTCGCCAATGCGCGCTCGATGAGGGTGGACGCCGCCAATGCCGTGCAGATCGCGCAGGCGGATTACAACCGCCTGCTCGGTGAGCCGCTTGGGCGCGTGCCGCGGCTCGCCGGCGCGCTGCCGGCGTTTCCGGTCGACGCGCTGCCGCTCGCCTCCCTCCTCAGGCGGGCGCTCGCCGCGCGCCCGGAGATCCAGGCGCTCGCCGCGCGCGTCGGCTCGCTCGCCTCCCGGGCGCGCGTGAAGACCGCGAGCCGGCTGCCGCAGCTCGCGGCCGTGGGCGGCTTCACGCACTTCGACAACCAGATCCTCAATCGGGAGAATTTCTCGACGGTGGGCGTCGGGCTCACCTGGAAGCTGTTCGACGGCGGCCAGGCGGCCAACGAGGCCGATGCGCTGCGCGCCGAGAGCCGTGCGGCGGGGCACCGGCTCGCGAACCTGCGCTCACGCATCGAGTTGCAGGTGCGCACCGACTGGCTGGCGCTCGCCGCGGCCCGGGCCGAGGTGGCCGCCTCGCGCGCCGCGACCGCGCAGGCGGCGGAGAATCTGCGCATCTCGCGCGAGCTGTACGGGGCGGGCCTTGCTTCCAACACGCAGGTGCTGGAGGCGGTCGCGCTCAGCACGCGGGCCGCGCAAAATCACGATGATGCCGTGCTCGACGAGGCGCTCGCGAAGATAATGCTGGCGTACGCGGTGGGTGCGTTGTGAGAGGCGGCTAGCCGAGCTTCACCAGCTGGGTGATGAGCGCATCGGTGTTGATCGGCTCGCCGGCGAGCGCCATGGCGAGCAGCTCCCCGCCGAGCAGCGGCAGCGTGAGCAGCACATCGGGGCGCGTGCGGGCGATGCGGCCGGTGTTGCGGGTGTCGCCGACCGCGGCGACGGTGCGCACCGCCGGGTTCATCTCTTTGGCCGCCAGCACGACGAAGGCGTTGTAGGAGTCGTCCTCGCTCAATGCGAGCACGGCACGCGCCTGGGCGATGTCGGCGTGCTGCAGGACTTGTGCATCGCTGCCGTCGCCGACGATGAGATCCTCGGGCTGAGGCTCGCTATCGGCCGGCTTCTCCGCGCGGATGAGTGTGACGGGCAGTCCGCGGGCCGAAAGCGCCCGGGCGGCGTCCTGCGCGAGCGGACCGTCGCCCACGACGATGATGTGCGAGGCGCGCTTCATCTTTTTTCTCCTTGCCGGTTGCAGCAGGTTCATCAGCCGATTGTCGATCAACGGGCCGGCGATCGCCGGCAGCGCCGTGGCGAACACCGCCAGGCCGAGCACGATCAGCGAGATCGTGAACAGCCGGGCGGCGGGACTCACCGGCGTGATGTCCCCGTACCCCACGGTCGACATGGTCTCCACGGCGTAATACAGCGCGTTGAGAAGGTTGTGGATCGGCGGGTTGTAGCCCGCGCCGAGGGCAAACGAGCCGAGGGTGCCGTAGCCCAGGGTGAACAGCAGCCCGGTGAGGGCGAACAGCGTCGCGGTGGCGAGGTTGGCCCGCGTGAAGCTGCCGCGGGCGCCGAGCAGCAACAGCAGTTGCGCGATGCCGAAGGCCTCGAGCGGCCGCGAGGCCTGCGACAGCGGGGAGAACTCGAGCGACACCATCGCCAGCGTCAGGAGGAATGCCAGCAACCAGGCGAGTCGCGAGCGCCACAGCATCCCCACGGCGACGACGACCAGCAGTCCGCCGATGACCACACGCGAGACATTGCCGATCTGCACGATGGCCAGGCCGCTCGCGAGCGATGCGAGCGAGGCGGTGCCGCTCCATGCCGCAAGCAGCGGCCTCAGCGACCCGGAGCCGAGCAGGATGAGCAGCAGCCCCTGCGCGCCGACGAGCACGGCGAGGGGAACATGCGGAAACCACGCGCGGGTGTGCAGGAAGCGAGCGGTACGGCGGCGCGCCGTCTGCCACTTCATGCGCAGCGCAGCGGCTGCTGGCACGCGCTGCGCCTCCCTGGGACGGGTCAGAGGTTCCCGGTGCCGCAAAAGCCGGAGCCGCAGCCGCCGGCCTCGCAGCCGCCGGCCTCGCAGCCTCCGCCCGCGCAGGGCTCGGCGGAGGAGGAGGTGGCGAGGAAGGCGGCCGAGATCAGTTTCTCGACGGGCGAGGCCGGATCGGTGGCGCCGGGGGAGATGCCGGCACGCTCACACAGCTCGCCCCAGGAGGCGAGTCTTTCGGCCATGCCGTGCCTCACCTCGAGCAGTCGGCCGTTGGCCGGGCAGCGATATTCATACGTCGGCAAGGGTGCTCTCCAGGGCCCGAATAGCGCTCGGCCCACACATGCGACAAGCATATCACCACCCCGGATCATTCATGAACGGCACGAGCATTCGGCTGGGCTTGCGACGGAGCGCTGCGCCGCTGCGACAGGTGTGGCCGGGTATGCTGGCCGGCCGCGGCCGGTTCGGCTACTGTCACGAATTATCTGGAAAAGATTCGTGGCGCCGGCTTGCGCCGGCGCCATACGAAGGCGTGCTCACATGATGAAAGCCACCGTTTTACCCCGGGTCGCCGCCTGCTTGGTGCTGGCGAGCCCCCTGGCGCTCGCCGCGCAAGCCGGACCCCAGCGCGAGAACACCCAGGGCCGGACACTGCTGCCGATGCCGGTCAGCAGCGCGATTCGCTTTCGCTCGATCGGTCCGGCGATCGCCGGCGGGCGGGTGACCGCCGTCGCCGGGGTGGCGGGCAACCCTGATATCTATTACGTCGGCGGGGCGGACGGCGGGGTGTTTCGCACCGAGGACGGCGGCATGACATGGAAAGCGCTCTTTCAGCACCAGCCGGTGGCCTCCGTCGGAGCGATGGCGGTCGATCCGCGCAACCCCTCCGTGGTGTGGGTCGGCACCGGCGAGGCCAATATCCGCAACGACATCTCCTACGGGGACGGCGTCTACGAGTCGACCGACAGCGGCACCCACTGGCGCCATCTCGGCCTCACCGGGACGATGCAGATCTCGAGCATCCTCATCGATCCGCGCCATCCGCGCACCGTGTTGGTCGGCGCGATGGGCAATCCCTGGAAGAACAGCACCGAGCGGGGCGTGTACCGCACGAGCGACGGCGGGAGGAGCTGGCAGCGCGTGCTCTATGTGGGGCCGGATGTGGGCATCTCGGACATGGCGATGGATCCGCGCAATCCCGATATCGTGTACGCCGCGACCTATCGCTTCCGCCGCACCCCCTGGCACTACTCCGACGGCGGCCGCCAGGATGCGATCTACAAGTCGCGCGACGGCGGGGTGACCTGGAAGCGGCTCTCGGGGCATGGGCTGCCGAGCGCGCCGGTGGGGCGCATCGGCATTGCGGTCGCACCGAGCGACCCGAACGTGCTCTACGCGGTGATCGGCAGCCCCAAGGGCGTGCTGTGGCGCTCGGATGATGCGGGCGCGCACTGGACCCTGGTGAGCAAGGACCAGAGGATCGATTCGCGGCCGTTTTATTTCTCGCACGTCGCGGTCGATCCGAAGAACCCCGAACACCTGTTCGCGCTCTCGGAGTTCCTGCTCGCCTCCACGGACGGCGGCCGTCACTGGCACAAGATCGCCAAGAGCATCCATGTCGACAATCACGCGATCTGGATCGATCCCTCAGGCAGCGGACGCATCATCGAGGGCAACGACGGCGGGGTGGCGTTGTCGCTCGATAACGGCCGGCACTGGGCGTTCCTCGACAACATTGCGGTCGAGCAGTTCTATCACCTCGCCGTCGGCCGCGGGCTCCTCTATCAGGTGTGCGGCGGGCTGCAGGACAACAATTCCTGGTGCGGGCCGGGCGTGAGCAAGGACCCGGCCGGCATCTCCAGCCGGTCCTGGTACGGCTTCAACGGCGATGACGGCATCTACGGCATGCCGGCGGCGGATGATCCGAATCTGATCTACAACGAGGGACAGAACGGCGCCTACTTCATATACGACCGCTCCGCGGAACAGCTGCACGACATACAGCCCTATCCGCGCGACGACAATGGGCGGGGCGCCGATGGGGCGCGCTACCGCTTCGCCTGGGAGGCGGCCTTCGCGGTGTCGCCCGGCAACCCCAGGGTGCTCTATGCCGGCGCCGACGTGGTGTTCAAGAGCAGCAATCGCGGCCGTACCTGGCGGGTGATCAGCCCTGATCTGACGCGCAACGACAGGGCGTTGCAGGGACCTTCCGGCGGGCCCGTGATCCAGGACAACTCCGGCGCCGAATACTACGATGCGATCCTCACCATCACCCCGGCCCGCTCCGACCCGCAGGTCATCTGGGTCGGCACCGACGACGGATTGGTGCAGCTCACGCGCGACGGCGGCAAGCACTGGGTCAACGTCACGCGAAATATTCCGCATCTGCCGCCCTGGGGGCGGGTCGAATCGATCGACGTCTCCCCGACCGATCCGGGCAGCGCGCTGATCGCGGTCGATCGGCACTTCAGCGGAGACTTCCGGCCGTACCTGTACCGCACCGATGATTACGGTGCGCACTGGACTTCGATCAGCGGCAACCTGCCGCACGATGTCTATGCGCACGTCGTGCTGCGCGACCCGCGCAATCCCGATCTGTACTATGCAGGCCTGGAGAACGGCCTGTACGTATCCTGGGATGCGGGCCGAAAGTGGTACGCATTCGGGCTCGGCCTGCCGGATGCGGCCGTGTACGACCTGGCGCTGCAGTCGCGCACGGATTCCCTGGCGGTGGCGACGCACGGCAGGGGCGTGTGGATCCTCGATGACCTCAGGCCGTTCCAACAGTGGAATGGGCAGGTTGCGCACACCGCGCTCACGCTGTTCAAGCCCGTCGAGGCGGTGCGCTACTGGCCGTTCCAGCAGACCGAGTCGATGGGGGATGCGGTTTTCTATGGGCAGAATCCCCATTACGGCGCGGACATCAGCTACTACCTGGCGCACGCGGTCAAGCAGCCCGGCGAGCTCATCATCACCAACGCGAACGGCAAGGTTGTGCGCACCTACAAGGGAATGCACAAAGGCAAGGCAGCGGTGATGACCCCGCGGGCCGGCGGTATCGCGCCGGCGTCGAAGGGCGAAGTGCCGTGGGTGCCCGGCGAGGCGGGCTTGCAGCGGATCTACTGGAATCTGCGTGCGCAGGGCCCGGTGCGCTGGACCTCGGCGCCGCAGTACAACCGCGGCCCGCACAACGGTGCGCTGCTGCCGCCGGGGACCTACACCGCCACGCTCAAGATCGGCGGCGACACCGCTGCGCAGACCTTCACCGTGGTCAATGACCCGGCATCAACGGGCACCCCGGCGGGTATGAGCGAGCGCTATCACGTCACCGAGGCGGTGCTGCACGAGATCTCGCAGATCGATGTGGCGCTTAACCGTCTGCATGCGCTTGCCGTGCAGCTGACGGCCCTCAGATCGGCGGTGAAGGGGCTGCCCGGGCAGAGCGCGGCCGATGCCGCGATCGGCAGACTCGCCCGCGCCCGCCATGTCATCCTCATGCAGCTGACCAGCAATGCCGGCTCCTCGGAGGCGACGCTCAGGGTGCCGGACCGCATTCACGAGAAGCTGCTCGCGCTCGCCGCTCTGCTGTGGGGTTCGGATGAGCCGGTCGACGCCGCCACCGTGCACGAGCAGGCTGTTTACCGGCGCGAGTATCGCAGTGCGATCGCGGCATACGATCGGTTCCTCAACACGAGCGTCGCCGGCTTCAATCGGACCATGGCCCGCTACGGGCTGACGGGGGTGGTGGCCGGAAAGACGCTCGCTCCCTAGGGCGCTGTCGGGCGGCGGCCGTGGCGCGCTTCATCCCGCGTATCGCACGGCTCGCCGCAGGCGCCGGACCTCGAGCGGGCGGGCACCCCCGGCCGCGTGGCATACTCGGTCAATTGCGGCGGGCCGACCCGCAAGGCCGCCAAAGAAAAACCGTATGGAGGCTCAGTCTATGAAGCGCGTTCCGACTCTCTCCTGCCTGGGGCTCGCGGCCCTCGGGCTCTGTGCGGCCCATGCCGGCATCATCCCCGAGCCCAACGCCAATGCGGTGCCGTACGCGACCAAGAGCAACCCGGAGACGCTGGTGGTCGACGCCAGCACCGCCGGCCGGGGGTTCGCGACCTCAACGATGCACATACCGGTGAGGCCCGGGCCGTTCACGTTCGTGTATCCGAAGTGGATCCCGGGCTATCACTCCCCCTCCGGTCCGCTGGCCGACATCTCGCAGCTGAAGGTGAGCGCCAACGGTCAGCCGCTCACCTGGCGTCGCGACAAGGTGGACATGTACGCCTTCCATGTGGAGGTGCCCCAGGGCGTCGATTCGCTCAAGGTGCAGTTCACCGTGCTGTTGAATTCAGGGCAGAGCGTCGGCGGCGACGTCATGTCGACGCCCAACGTCGCGGTGATCAGCTGGACCCGGATGTTCTTCTATCAGAACAACATCAATTATCATCATTACTACATCAAGCCGAGCATCATCCTGCCGAAGGGCTGGGGCTACGGCACGGCGCTCACGACGGTGAGCCGCGTCGGGCAGCGCGTCAACTTCGCCGAGGAGCCGCTCACCTACGTGGGGGACTCGCCGCTCGACATGGGCCGCTACTACAAGAAGGTGCTGCTGTGGCATCAGGGCAACGCACATCAGTGGCTCGACATGTTCGCCGATGCGCCGCAGGACCTCGATGTGCCAGCCAAGATCCTCGCTGCGTACAAGAACATGACGCCCGAGGCGCTGGCGCTGTACGGCTCGCGCCACTGGTACAACTATCACGCGCTGCTCACGCTGTCGAACAAGATCGGCTTCGAGGGCATCGAGCATCACCAGTCGAGCGACAACCGCGCGCCGGCCACCTTCATGACGAATCCGCAGTGGCAGCTGGTCGCCGGCGACCTGATCACCCACGAGTTCTCGCACTCCTGGAACGGCAAGTACCGCCGGCCGTGGGATCTGACGACGGACAACTACCAGATTCCGCAACGCACCGACCTCCTCTGGGTATACGAGGGCATGAACCAGTACCTGGGCGATCTGCTCTCCTTCCGCTGCGGTATCCGCAAGCCGAGCGAGTATCCCCAGTACCTGGCGATGCTCTACAGCCAGATGGCGCACGAGCCGGGCCGGGACACCGAGCCGCTGATCGACCTCACCACCGGCGCGCCGTATTTCTACATGACGGCGAACGGGCAATACCCCTCGATCCGCCGCACCGCCGGGGATTTTTATACCGAGGGCGAGCTGCTGTGGCTCGATGTCGATACCATCATCCGCGCCAAGACGCATGACAGGAAGTCGCTCGATACCTTCCTGCACCTGTACTCGGAGCCCAAGTTCACCGGCCCGATCACCAAGACGTACACACGGGCGGACATCGAGCACCTGCTGAACGAGGTGGTGCCGTACAATTGGCATGCGTTCTTCCAGCGCCACGTGTACGAGATCGCCAAGCTGCCGCCGACCGGTGAAATCAAGCGCTCCGGCTGGCGTCTGGTGTACAACTCCAAGCCGAATCCGTTCGTCGTTGCCGATGAGCAGATGTTTCACATGAACTCGCAATGGCTGACCTACGGCTTCAATGTCGGTCAGGGCGGCAAACTCACCGACGTGCGCGAGTGGTCGCCGGCGTGGAAGGCGGCGATGGCGCCGGGGATGAAGATCGAGTCGGTCGACGGCCAGCGCTATACGCCGGCCGTGCTGAAGTATGTGATGGTGCAGGCCGAGCACACGCACCAGCCCACCACCTTCATCGTCTCGAAGGACGGCTGGTTCCACACGATCAAGGTGAGCTACTTCGGCGGTCCCCGTTATCCGCACCTCGTGCGCATACCCGGCACCGTGAACCTGCTCGCGAAGATCATGGCGCCGCACGCCGGACATTAGCTTGCATGATCGTTCGTGAACTGCGGCGCCGTGCAGCGCACGTTCGCACCGTTCATGAGTCATCCGGGTATGGGCGTTTAAGAGGCGCTGGGGCCGGACGAGGTGTCCGGCCCCAGCGCCGCGCCGGCAGCTGCAGGGCGCAGCCTCCGGCAGGCTCGCTCGATCTTAAGGCTCCTGCGCCCCGGGCGGGTCCGCGGCGTCCGGATTGACCACCCCGAAGTGTGCCGGCGTGTAGGCGTAGAACAGGCGCACCTTCTCACGGCGCAGCAGCTCGAGCAGCTTCTGCGCCTCCTCCTGAGTCACGAGAAATTCCACCTCGACGGTGAGCGTGCCGGCGAGCTCGAAAAAGCGCGCCTCATGCAGCATATGGTGGCGGCCGAAGCCGGCCATGGCCTTGAAGGCCGAGCCGCCGCGGATGCCAAGACCGTTGCCCTGCTCGAGCAGCCACTCCCACACGAGCCTGCCGCGATGGCGATGGCTTTCGTGCACATAGAAGCGGAAGAATGAGCCCTGCATGAGCGACTCCATTGCCGGGGAGTGATGGCCTGCGGGCAGTCTATGCGGGCCTCGGGGCTCGTTCAATCGACATTCGGCGCTCCTGCCGGCCGGGGCGGGTGCGGCGGGCGGTGCCCTCTCGCGGCTGCGAATGCGGCCGCGAGAGGGCCGGCGGGCGCTCGGCACGGCGCGGCGGAAATTCCCCCTAGTGCCCGCTGGCGGGTCCAAGTAAGCTCAAAGACCACCCGTCGATTCGAGCCGAAAACCCGGAAGTCCTGGATGGAAAAGACAGAACTGCGCGCCGCTGCCTCGCTCGCCTCCGTGTTCTCGGTCCGGCTGCTCGGTCTGTTCATGATCTACCCGGTGTTCGCGACCTTGGCGCGGCATCTGTCGGGGGCAAGTCCCTACACCATCGGGCTTGCGCTCGGCATCTACGGCCTCACGCAGGGCCTGCTGCAGATGCCCTTCGGACTGCTCTCGGACCGGCTTGGCCGCAAGAGAATGATCGTCTTCGGCCTCGTGCTGTTCGGCCTCGGCAGCGCCGTGGCGGCGAGCGCCCACACCATCGAGGGGATGATCTGGGGCCGGGCGCTGCAGGGCTCGGGCGCCGTGGGCGCGGTGATACTGGCGACGGTCGCGGATCTGACCGCCGAGGACAATCGCACCAAGGCCATGGCCTTGGTCGGCATGACGATCGGCCTGTCCTTCCTGGTGGCCATCGTGGCGGGGCCGCTGCTCGGCGGATGGGTTGGCATGAGCGGCATCTTCTGGCTGATGACGGGGTTGGCCGCGCTCGGCATCGCGATCACGCTGTTCATCGTGCCCGTGCCGCCGCGCCCCGGCGTGCATCGCGATGCGGAGGCGGTACCGGCAATGATCGGCTCGACGCTGCGAAACCGGGAGCTGTTGCGGCTCGATTTCGGTATTTTTGCCCTGCACGCCATGCTCACGGCGAGCTTCCTGGTGGTGCCGGCATTGTTCGCGGCTACGCTCGGAATGAAGGCGCGCGCCGACTGGGTGGTGTACCTGCCGGTGCTCCTGATATCGGTGGCGGTGATGGTGCCGGTGATCATCGCGGCCGAGCGCTTGCGGCGCATGAAGACGGCGCTCGTGGCCGCGGTGGCGGTGCTTGCGACCAGCCAGTTCATGCTGGCCGCCGGCGGCGCGGATAAATGGGTCCTGCTCGCGGCGGTCACGCTGTTCTTCGCGGCGTTCAACGTGATGGAGGCGAGCCTGCCCTCGCTTGTCACCAAAATCGCCCCGGCAGCCTCCAAGGGCACGGCAACCGGCGTGTATTCGAGCTCGCAGTTCCTCGGCATCTTCGTCGGCGGCATGGCCGGCGGCTGGGTGCACCAGCGCCTCGGCGCCGCCGCCGTCTTCGAGGGCGCCGGCGCGCTCGCGCTGCTGTGGCTGCTGGTCGCGGCCACGATGCGCCGCCCGAGCTATCTCAGCACGCGGCTCGTGCGCATCGGCTCGGGCGCAGATGCCGGGCGGCTGTCGGCGCGGCTGCTGCAGGTGCCCGGCGTAGCCGAGGCCGTCGTGGTTCCGGAGGAGGGTGTCGCCTATCTCAAAGTGGACTCGA
>JAJZVF010000189.1 GCA_021845825.1 Pseudomonadota bacterium
GGCCGCGCAGGTTGATGCCGGCCCCATACTGGTAGTTGTCATCGACACCCAGGTCCTCCCGCGGACCGTCCATCGACACCAACGGCAGCTCGTACAGGGCGTCCTGCACCGTGGCGTAAGCCGCCCCCGCCAGCTGTTGATGCCTTATGTAAAGCAGCGGCGCAGACACGGCCTGTACGCCGCGAATGAAGCTGCCGGTCACCTCTACCTCCCGAAGGCGACCGCCATCTGCTTGCGCATTGGACGGAACATGGACGGCAGGTCGCGCGGCTCGAGTCCTTGGCACGGGCGACCCCTGCCGGGCGCTCACCGGCGAGGCAGGCCGGATGATGACCGAGCGCTCGGAGTCGAAAACGAACGTCAAGCCGGTCCCTTGCAGCATCCTCGCCAGGGCGGCGGCACTGCTCATGACGCCCGAGACCGCCCGGGTCCGGATGCGCTCGACCCGCGGCGTCGCGGCGTAGATCGCCTGGACGCCGGACTGATGGTAGAAATCGAGAATGGCCTGCGGGAAGGGCTCGGCAGGCAGGCGAAACCGCTCGAGCGACCCATTGGCCCACGCCGGGGCGCTGAGCAGTGCCGCCAGAGCAATACAGGCGCGGCGTGCTCCCGCCGCCTGGACGGACTTCGTGTCCTCGCCCCTGAACGCCTGAGCAGTCTGCCGCACGTTCCCTGCCGATCAGGTGGGAGTCTGCCACGGGGCACGGTGGGGTGCGGTGCATCCGTTCGCCCAGCGTCGTGCCCAAGCCTCGACACCGGCGTGCTCCAGCAGCTCTGCTGATTCGGTCGCGCTCTGCGCCCGGCCCGAGAGCGCAAGATCTAGCGGTCGCGGATCGAGCAGCCCCTCGCGGACCAGCTGGCCCTGCCCTAGCAATGCGCGCAGCAGGGCTCGGTTGCGCTCGACGGTGAGCCGCAGCTGCGCCTCCATACCTCCCTTGTGCCGGCGGTTACGGATCGCCGGCGGCAATGCCTCGTAAAAGGCTCGCCGCGCAATTGCCCGGTCCCAGCCGCCCGTTGTGAGCACATCTATGGGTATGCGCAGGCACAGCTCCATCAACGGTTGTGACAGCAACGGCGCCACGCGCTCCGGATCGGTCGGGACGCCCAGTGGATCGTAATAATCGAACGGTTGAACGATCTGGTGCGCGTGGAAGAGCTTCCCGCTCGCGATGGCGCGCCGCCGGCGCAGGCGCTCTTCCGCGGCCCATTGCGCACACTCCTGGTAGAAGAGCTGATCGCCCCCGGAGCCGATGAACACTGCCTCGGCGCCGGCCTCGGCGGCATGCGCGGCTTCCGATCGGCTGTGCTCCAGATAGCACATGTAGTTGGTTGGCTCCGGCGTGAGTCGGATCGACAGGAGCGGCTGCAGGCTGAATCCCGGCGGCCGCGGCCGCTCGATCAGTGCAAGGCCGGCGGCGGCGGCGCGCGCCGGAGGCGGCCGGTCGAAATCGAATTCGAGCAGGGTGCGCTGGGGGCTCGGCAGAGCGAGCACCGTGGCGGGCCGGCCGCTGCCCGCGCCTGCCGCCAGCATGCCCTGCGCAAGCAGCTTCGAGAGCAGCGCCGGGGCGCGCGGGCCCTGCCGCTCGACGGGGGTCGGGATCTCGCCCGGAGTCTCGGTGCCCGGCCGTCCGCTCACCCAGCCGGCCAGCAGATGCCCTGGCTGCACCGCAACATATCGATCACGGCGCAAGTCCATCAGCACCACGTGCCGACCGCAGAGGCAAAGATGCACGTGCGGCGCAAGCAGGTAAGGTGCCTGGCCATCGACCACGGATGTGTCCCCCCTGTCCCCACCATTTTCCCGTCATGGACCCCGGCGCGGACCGGCCCGCCTGGCCCGCCTTCCGTCGCCCCCGCCTACCATGCTGCCCGCCAACAGCGGAAACGTAAACCCCTGGCATTTCGCGTGCAAAGAGGATCCTGCCTACCCCGCCACCCTCGGCGGTGCCCTTCGGCGCCATGTCCCAATCCTCCTCCAGGGACGCGACCCGCCCAGGACAAGACATCGACTGGAGCGAATGGCGCAGCCGCTTCCCGCTGCTCACACGCAAGGTATGCCTCAACAGCTGCGCCTACGCGGCACTGGCGCAGCCGGTCGGCGCAGCTGTCGGCGCCTGATCTTACGGTCGGCGAGGAATCCGGGTATGCCTGGGACCTCTGGGTCGAGCGCTACGAGGCGCTACGCCTGTCGGTCGCCTCGCTCCTCGGGGCGCGGCCGAGGGAAGTCGCGCTCACTTGGTCGGTCTCCGCAGCGCTAAACGCCCTCGCCAGCGGCCTGCGCTTCGACGACACGAGCAGCTGTTGGTGAGGAGTGCCAACCCGCGGTCCAATGAGCGCCCGCAGTGCGCAGCAAGCCGCCTGCGCGGCCGGCCCGGCGTGGATCGCTGGCCGGCCGAGGACCGCTGATGAGAGGCTGCCCCATTCCGGCCTGCATGCCGCTCGGCCGGTCGCCTCCGCTCCTCTACCGAGCGCGCCGGAACTCCTCGCACCGCCGGGGCAGAGCCGCCGCGGCCAGCCTTCGATGAGCGGACCGAGTGCCGGCTGGAACCCTTGAGGCGTCCTGCGCTCAAAGACGATACACTAGGCGTTTGCCGGGCTTTCATCCCGAGCTGTCCCGGACACCCACTCCCGACCGAATAAGGGGAAAAATTGATGAGCTTCGATCGCGCTCGCGCAAGAACGGGCGTCTGGTCTGCGCTACGTGTCGGCATTTGCGCAGCGGCCACCGGGCTTGCCGTGGCACTTGCGGGCTGCAGCGCCAGCACCAAGGTGTACAACGGCACGCCGGTGCTCACCCTGACCGGTGTGGCCACCGGGGATTTCAGCAGCTACATCGTCGGCATCTCCTCGGTCGTGCTGACGCGCAAGGACGGCTTCACCGACTATGCGCTGTCCACTGAAGAGCAGGTTGATCTCACCAAGCGGAACAACCTCACCGAACTCCTCACCGCCCTCGGCGTGCCTGAAGGCACCTATACCAAGGTGAGCATCACCCTCGATTACTCGAACCCGACGATATATCTCAAGGGCGAGTCGACGGCTGCCAAAGTGGTTACACCGAGCAGCGGCACGGCCCAGACCCTCACAGTCACGCTCGATCCGTCCCATCCGCTCGTGCTCGGTCTCAATCAGTCATCGCCCCTGGCAATCGACGTAGATCTGGCGGCCTCCGATTCGATCGATCAGAGCACGAACACCGTCACGGTCGAGCCGTTTCTCACCGCCACCGCGCAACCGGCCGACGTCAACCCGGTCCGCGCCCGCGGCCTGTTCGTGTACGTAAACCCCGGCAAGAGCGATTTCACGGTAAATCTCAAGCCGCTCGACGATACGTACTATTACAGCGGCACCTTCGGTGCGCTGACGGTCAATACGTCCCCCAGCACCTATTTCGACATTGACGGCACCCCCTACCTGGGCGCGGCGGGCCTCGCGCAGATTGAGCAGCAGAGCACCAATGGCGCGCTGAACAGCGAGTCGACGATCGTGAGCTATGGAACGATCGGCGATCTCTCGACCATCACGCCCGCGTTCAACGCGACACAGGTGTACGTCGGCACGAGTGCCACCAGTCCCGGCGCCTATGAGGTGCGCGGAACGGTGAGCGCCCGCAACGGCAATTCGCTCACGTTGCGGGGAGCTACCTATATCTGCCCGGAAAACCTCAGCGCGGGCTACCCGTCCGAACCGACCGCGATTCACTTCGAGTCCGCAACGGTGGATATCGGTTCCTCGACCCTGGTGACCGAGGACGGCGCAATCGCGAGCGGTCTTTCCACCCAAGCAATTTCCGTCGGCCAGGAAATCTACGCCACCGGCCAGGGCAGCGTCTCCTGCCCGCTCGCCACAACCAACTCCACTGCCTCGCTGACCCTTAATGCGACCTCCGGCGAGGTGCGCCTGAAGCCGACCACGCTCTGGGGCACGCTCACCTCGGGCACCACGGGCAGCGCCACCCTCGACCTGCTGCAGCTCGGTACGTACAGACCGAGCGACTTCACCTTCACCGGCACCGGAATCTCGGGCACCGATGACGCCAATCCGGCAAGCTACGTGGTCGATACCGGCACAGTGGACGAAAGCGCCACCGCCTCGGGCACCCTGCTCGAGGCCGAGGGTCTCGTGACCCCCTTCGGCTCGGCGCCGCCGGACTTTACGGCCTCGGCCGTCACGCCGGGAACATCGAAGCCGTCCACCTTGATCGTTGCGTGGAACGGAGGCACCACGTCCCCCTTCACCACTTACGGCAGCTCGGGCCTGGTGGTGAATCTCGGCAATTCCAGCATCGAGAACGACCTCATCCGCACGGGACCGCAGAGTACGCAATTGTCCAGCCTGCCCTCGAGTCCCATCATCCTGCCGGGGTGTCAGAGTGGCGCCTGCACGGGTAACGTCGAATTCTCGATCGGCAACGTCAAGAACGGCATAGCGGAGTTCGGCAGCGCTTCGAGCTTCCTGAGCGATCTCTCGAGCACTCTGAACGGCTCGAATGCGGTGCTCAAGCTGGTCGCCATCGGCAGCTACGACTCGTCGAACAATACCCTGTATGCTCAGCGGATCGATGTGGCGCTGAAATAGCGGAGCAATCCTCATGCCACATCCCGGCGGAGTCCATCAATCCATCGACGCTACCCGTCTCCAATTCGCGACTGTATCCGACTCGGAACACCATTGATAATTGTTGCGCCGGTGCCGGCGCTTCAGCCCAAAGATCGATTCCGCCCGTGGCATAATGACCCCTCGATCCGGAGGGGGACTCGACATGCTGCAGTCGATGGGCTCACATGCCCGCCACATCCATACGATGTTGCAGGGCATAATCCGTGACGATGGCCCGGGTACACCCGAGTACATCAAACGCTCCTGGCTGCGCTGCCTCAATGAGTACCATCTCGATCCGCAATCCGAGCGCGAGCCGTTCGTGCTGCCGCGGCAGGAGCGCCTCGCCCGCAAGGAGCGCAATCAGGCGCTGATGGCCCTCGCCGATGCGGAGATGGCCCACCTCTACCACCAGCTCGCCGGCTCCGGCTACTCCATCATCCTCACCGACCGCGACGGGGTGCTGCTC
>JAJZVF010000190.1 GCA_021845825.1 Pseudomonadota bacterium
CCGAGCATCAGCATCACCGGGCGCTCGAGCAGCG
Organism: Pseudomonadota bacterium; assembly: GCA_021845825.1. Classification (GTDB taxonomy): domain Bacteria; phylum Pseudomonadota; class Gammaproteobacteria; order Steroidobacterales; family Steroidobacteraceae; genus 13-2-20CM-66-19. Next base: position 35 of record JAJZVF010000190.1, read on the forward strand.
CCGCGGCGCGGAAGGGGCCGGTGGGAAAGCGCGCCGGGGCGCCGAGAAAGCTCACGCGCTCGGTCGGCTCCTGCCCGAGGGTTCGATCCGCCAGCATGCCGACGAACACCCCCTGATCGAGCAGATCGCGCACCTGCAGCAGGGCGAGCGGCTCGCCGAGCCCGACGATGTCGGCGGTGGCCGCCGGGTTGATGGCCGCGAGCGCGCGGGTGATCTTGCGGGCGTTGCGCTCGTACATGACCCGCACCACGCGCAGCTGCGGGCGGCGGCGGCCGGCGGCGCGCGTCGCCTCGAAGCTGCCGAGGTGCGCCCCGATGAGCAGCGCGCCGCCGCCGGCGGCGAGCCGCGCATGCATGGCCTGCTCGCCGAGCACCTCGAAGTCGAACAGGTCGAAGCGCCCGTTGAGCAGGTAGATGCGGTCGTGAATGGTGCTCGCGAAGCTCATGATCTGGCGGAAGCGCTCCGCGGCGCGCGGCCGCCGGCCGAGCGCCCGGCGCAGGTACTTGAGCGAGGCGCGCCGCGCCCGCGGGGCGAACAGGAAAAAATAGACGGCGATGGCGCGCAGGACGATGCGGCCGGCTCCCCGGCCCGTGCGCAGGGAGAAGCCGGCCATCAGGCGCAGCAGCAGCAGGCTCCCACGCTCGCGCCGCTGCAACCAGCCCGCCGCGGGGCTCCTCGGGGCGGTTGCCTTAGTCATGGGTTGCCAGGGTGCCGGCGGCGATCACCCGGCCGGCGGCGCGGATCGTAAAGCGCAAGGTGCCGGCGGCGGTGCGCTCGTAGTCGAGAAGGAGCGGGACCTCCCCGGCGACGGCGCCGAGGAACTTCACCGCCTCGATGCGCCAGAGCCGCCCGCCCCAGGCCTCGGCGGACTCGATCGCGTGCAGGGCCTCATCGAGCAGCACCGCGCCGGGCAGGATGGGCTCGCCCGGAAAGTGGCCCTCCAGGGCGGGGTGCGGTCGCGGCAGGGCGAGCGGCAGGCTCATGCCGGGCGGCGCAGCGGGTCGGCGAGCAGCGCGCGCAGCGCCTGCGCGGGGAGCTTGCCGGTGCTGTTGCGCGGCAGCCGCTCGATGAGCAGCAGCGGGCGCGGCAGGAACACCGGATCGATCCGCTCGCGCAGCGCCTTGAGGATGTGCGCGGCATCGAGGCTCGGGGCGACCGCGGCCGCCGCCACCCGCGTGACGCCGAGCTCATCGGCCCGGGCCGGCCCGGGAAAGAAGAACGCGCCATCGAGCACACCCTCGATGCCGGTAAGTTGTTGTGTCAGGTAGGCGAGGGAGCTGCGCTTGCCGGCGATGTTGACCTGGTCCGCGAGCCGCCCGTGCAGATGGAAGCGCCCGTCCGCGAGAATCTCGAGCTCATCCCCGAGCGGTGTCGGCTGCTCGAGGTGTCCGCCGCGCGCCCAGGTGCGCCCGCCGGCGCGGCTCAGCTCGACCGCCGGCCAGAGCCGCCAAGCGGACTCCCGGGCGGTGCGGCGGATGGCGAGCTGGCCGGTCTCGGTGGAGCCGTAGATTTCCATCAGGGGCCCATGAAAGCGCCGCTCCGCCTCGAGCGCAAGCGCCTGCGCGAGCGGCGCGGTCGCGCTGAGGAGCAGGTCCGAGCGCGGCAGGTCCGCCTGGGACTCGAGCAGCACCCGCAGATGAATGGGGGTGCACAGGAGGGCCCGCGGCGCCGGGAGCGACGCGAGCTGCGCGCAGATGTCGGCCGGGTAGAACGGGCGCTCGGCGCACAGTGCGCCGCCGCTCAGCATCGGCAGCAGCACGCTCGACTCGAAGCCGTACATGTGCTGCGGCGGAACGGTGGCGAGCAGCGCGTGCGGGCGGCCCTCGAGCCCGAGCCGCACGGCCCCGGCGCGTATGCACTGCACGAGGCGGCCCCAGGTCTTGCGGTGCGGCACCGGCACCCCGCTCGAGCCGGAGGTGAACACGAACGCCACCGTGCGCTCGCACTCGATCCGCGGGACCGGCCAGAGGGCAGGCGCATCGCCCGCGCACTGCGGATAGCGCAGCTGCGGCAGGTCGATGTCCCCGCCCGCCGCATCGCTCAGGCAGAAGACATCCGGGGCAAAGGCGGCGAGGCGGCGCACGACCTCCGGGGTGTGGGTCGGGGGCAGCAGGCTCACCCGGCCCGAGAGCAGCGCGGCGGCGAAGCCCACCATGAAGCGATAGCGGTCCGCACAGACGTTGATGACGTGCCGTCCGCTCGGAAAGCACTCGGCGAGGCGGCGTGCCTCACCGAGAAAGCGCGCTGCGCGGATGGGCGAGCCGGCGCGATAGGCGACGATCGCCTCAGGGCCGGGGTGCGCGAGCAGCGGGAGGGAGGTCAGAGGCTACTTCGCTCTGTGCGCCGCGACATACTCGGCGAGATGGCGCAGCGAGCGGAAGATCTGTGCATGCTCGGCATCATCGGCGCGAAGCTGCACACCGTAGTGTTTGGAGACGACGAGCGCGATCTCCAGGATGTCGATCGAGTCGAGGCCGAGGCCCTCCCCGTACAGGCGGGCATCCGGATCGATCTCACCGGCGGGGAGCTCGAGATTGAGCGCCCCCGTGATCAGCTCGGCCAGCTCGCGGAGCAGGCCCGCCTGGGGGTCGATCGGATGCACGGTGGCGGCGAGATCGGAGGTCGACATTGAGAAATATTATTTTTTGAACCGGGTGAGCGCAAATTATAGACGCGGGTGCCTGCCCCGGGCGTGATCTGTGGCCCGTTCAGCGGCCCGCCGGCGGCGCGCGCGCGAGCCGGGGCAGGCGCACGAGGAAGCCGAAAAACAGCCGAAAATGCATCGAGGTGAGCAGGATGTTGTCCCGCACGTAGCGAAAATGCGACACACCGCCCTGCTCGGCGCTGAAGTAGCGCACGGGGGCGGGCAGATTGAGCGCCGGCACGCCGGCCCAGCACAGCCGCACCGCCGCCTCGACATCGAAATCGAACCGGCGCATGGCGTGCGGGTGCTGCAGCATCAGGCGCACCAGGGGCGCGATGGGATAGACGCGAAACCCGCAGAGCGAGTCCTCGATGCCCGCCCCGAGCGTCTCGAGATTGGCCCACCAGTTCGACAGGCGCCGGCCTCTTACCCGCACCGCCGGCGCACTGGCATCGAACAGCGGACGCCCGAGGATCATCGCCTCAGGGTGCGCGCGCGAGGTCTGCATGAAGGCGCCGATGCGCTCGGCCGGGTGCTGGCCGTCGGAGTCCATGGTGAGGGCGTGCGTGTAGCCGCGGCGCAGCGCTTCGGTGAGCCCATCGAGCAGCGCCGCCCCCTTGCCGCCGTTTCTGGCCCGCCGCAGCACCGTGAGCTGCGGGTCCGCGGCCGAGAGGGCCGCAAGCGCCTCGGCCGTCCCGTCGGTGCTGCCGTCGACCACCACCCACACCGGCGCCCACTGTGCGCGCGCCGCTCGCACGGTCTCGAACACCTTCGTCCCGGGGTTGTAGCTCGGAATGAGCACGAGATGGGTGCTCGAGCGTGCGCCTGCGGGCGGCTCCTGCGGCCCCTGAGCGCTGTGCGCCGCGGGTGTTCCGGGCGCACAGCGGGCGGGCTCCCCGAGCCAGGCGCGCTGGGGCGCCGCAGCGAGCTGCGTGCGGTACTCGCGCTCGAGGCTGCGCATGCATTCGGCCACGTCGCTCGGCGGCTCGAAACGCCGTCCGAGACGTACGCGGTATTCGATCGGCAGCCGCGGCACCTTGAAAAAGGGCCACCCCTTGCCGAGATACGGCGAGTCGGTCTCGATGAGCAGCACCTGGATCGGCGCGCCGGCGTGCCGGGCGATGGCCGCGACGCCGCCCATCAGCGGATTGATGGGCGAGCAACGTGTGCGCGTGCCTTCGGGAAACAGCAGCACCGAGGAGCCCCGGCGCAGCTGCGCCACCGCATCCTTGATCATGCGCCGCGGCGGATCGGAGCGGATGTAGCCGGCGAGGCGCGCCCCCGCCCCGAGCAAGGGATTGCCGAGCAGCCCGGGCTTGAGGATGCAGGCGAGATCCGGGTGCCGGGTGAGCAGCAAGATCGCATCGAAGGCGCTCGGGTGGTTCGGGGCGAGGATGAGCGCCGGCTCCCGGGGCAGCCGATCGAGGGCGCCGAGGTCGAGCCGGTAGGCACCGGTGAGCGTGAGCAGGCGCGAGAAGAGCCGAAAGCCCGCCATCATGGTGTAGCGCGCCAAGGCGCGCCGCCGGCGCGCCGGCAGCGGCGTGAGCAGCACGAGCGCGAGCGCCGTCCAGGCGAGAATCATCACGGCGAGCGTCAGCAGCAGGCCGTAGGTGGTGAGGTATTCCCGCAGGCGTCTCAACACGCGCGCGCGGCCCGTTGGCCCACGGCCTCGATCTCCACCGACAGCTCGCGCCGGCAGACCTGCGCGCGCAGGTACACCCGCGCGGCGGCGGCGCCGAGCGCCGAGTCGAGCTCGGCGCCGATGACGGGCAGGTCATCGGGATCACGGACGTAGACCTTGTAGGCGAGGGCCTCCAGGGCGAACGCCCCCGGCTCGAGCCGGTTCGCCTCCTCGACCAGCGCCTCGATGTTGGCGAGCGTCTCGCGCGTCTGCGCCGCGGGGTCGCCCGCGTGCATGCTGCGATGGCCGAGAATGCTCGAGGTGCCGGAGATGAGCAGCGTCGCACCGCGGTGACGCACGAGGGCGGCGCGCGAGAAGCTCGGGGAGCGCGCTCCGTACTGCGCCGGGTAGTGGTAGGCGCTCACCTGGCGGGGGTTCTCGATGAGCTGCGGCGCGGCGCGGCCGGCGAGGAAGTAAATCGCGAGCGGGCCGCACGCGCTGCCGAGGGCGCTCGCCGCCGGCACATTGCCGCGCACGCTGCGTCCGCATGCGAGCAGCGCCTCCTGCCGGGCGCTGTTGAAGAGGCGATAGCGCTCCGTGCCGCGGGTCTCGGCGGTGATGTCGGCCATGTAGTTCCACACCCGCAGCAGGTGCGGGAAGCCGGCGGCCGCGAGCGCCGCGTGCATTTCCCGGTAGGCGTGCCCGGTCGCGCGCTCGAGTCCGGTGC
>JAJZVF010000191.1 GCA_021845825.1 Pseudomonadota bacterium
ACGCTCGCGATGACACGGTCGCTCGAGGGGTCGCGCACCTCGAAGGCGCGGCCGCTGATGGAATCGGTCCAGCGACCGTCTATGAGCAGCCGGTGAGGCCTGCCGAGAAATGCCATGTTGGCCGTTGAGATACTGGACAGATCATTGGCCAGCGCAGCGGGTGTTGCACCTGGACTCTTGCATGTGGTGGCCGGCATAGGGCTCCTCTTTCATCATTCTGGTCCCGGGGTGGGTCTACCGGTCCCGCCGGGTATTCAGATACCGGTATAGCGAAGTATCGGTAAGCCGGGGGAGGTTGCCATGATCCATTGGGCGGACACGAGGGATACTTTCGTATCGGAGGGTCAGGGATGTCGGACGCATCCCGGACCGACTTCGCGGTAGTAGCACATGAAGCCGCTTGCACACAGCTCCGGCCTGCCGCGCAGACTCCGGGCGAGGGCGACCGTCTCCCGCTCGCTGCCGCTGGCGCAGCGGTCGAGCACCGCCCGCGTCATTTCGACACTTTTGAGCCGCCGTTCAAGTGAACCCTCTCGCCCGGCGATCTTGACGGATCCGACGCCCGCAGCGGCAAGCTGTGGGATCGCGCACAGCCCGCAGGGGCCATGCGGCAATCCCTCGGCGGTAACCGAGAAGCCGCAGGAGAACACATACCAGAGCCATTTGGCCCAGGCCGCATCGTTGGCGTGAATCCGCTGCAGCTCCGGCTGCCCGCATGGCCTGCCGTCATTGCGATGATATTCGTGAGTGAAGCGTTCGAGGCAGATCGGTCCGCCGAGCGGCCCGGGCAGGTGCAGCGTATGGCACGCGCCCTCCTCGAACACGCAGCCATCGTTGAGGATGAACGCTTCGATCTCGAGCGTGGGGAGGGCGCGGCAGATGGTGCGAATCTCGCTCAGCATCAAGTGGCGCGGCAGGATGACTCGCGTCGCGCCGAGCTCGGCGGCCAGCTCCGCCGTCTCGACATTACGGCAGGAGGCCACCGAGCTCAGGTGCAGGCGAAGCGGCGGGCGCCGCTCGCCGAGCGCCGCCAGCAGTCCGAGATCCCCGATGATGGCGGCATCAGCACCACTGGCCGCAACCCGATCGAGCAGCGCAAGCACACTGTCCCACCGATCTGCCGAATAGCTCTGCGCGTTGAAGGCGACCGACACACGCTTGCCCAGTCCGTGTGCCGTGGCGACGGTGCACGCGAGATCCGCAAAACTCTGCAAGTTGCCGCTCATCCTGCGGTTCGCGGTGGAGCGGCCGAAGCGCTTTTGCCACTCGCCCGGCACCAGCCCGCAATAGAACTCGTCTGCGCCGGCCCGGGCCAGGACAGGTATGTCCTCAGCTGCCGAGATCGGCGCTACCAGCCGCATTCCAGTCTCCCGATATCACGATGCGGTCGACCGACCCCGCCGTGACCGCCGCGGCGAGCGCTTGCACCATCGCCGCGGTGTAACGGTAGAAGATCGTGTTGCCTCGTTGAAAAATGCCCATTCCGGCATCGCCCGGCTCCCGGCTGTCCGACAGCTCACGCCAGTACACCAGGCACTCGCGCGCGCAGGTGTGGCCGGTTGCGAATTTACGCTCCATCGGGCGGTGCAGATTGCCGATGCAGCAGATACGGCCGGTGGTCGCGAAGCCGTGCGGCACATGTACGGAAATTCGTCGTCGCGGTGCGCACAGGTCTGCGCTGCGGGCAAACGGCGGCACATCGATCTCGACACGGCTCACGCCGAATCGCTCGAGCAGGCGCTGCAGCCCCGGCGTCATGAAGCCGCGCCCCCCCAACTCCAGGTAGGCGGCCGAAGGCGCGCGCGGCTCCTTCAGCATCTTGCACAGAAGCCGGCCGGCAATCGGCCTCAATGCGGGGAAGCGCCGCGCCAGGCGTCTCATCAGGCCCCAATCATTCACCGTGACCTCCGTGCGCTCGGGCAGCATGCCCAGCAGCACGTCCGCTTCTTCGAGACCCTCGTCGGTCAACATTGGGAACGCGAGCCCCAGATCGAGCCCGGATGCGCTCGCGGCATCGAGCGCCGTCTGCAGTTCCCTGCCCGAGGGCAACAGCCGCTGGCAGAATTCGTTGCCAAAGCGGACGCGCGTGACCGGTTGATGAGCGAGCATGGCCGCCCACTGCGGCGACTCGAGGCCAAACACGCCGCGCCGATCCGTGCCGGTGGCACGCAGCACACGGACGAAGCGCTCCAGCGGCCGCGGCTTGGTGAAGGCGATGGTCCATTGCACGGCAACCGCTGCGTTTGCAGCGGGCAAGCCGACGCTCCGCTCGCTCCCCACGGGCGCAGCTCCCGAGGTCACCGGTCCGTCAGCCAAGGGACTGCCGCCGGGTGATGTCTTTCCGGCCCATGAAAACTCGCAAGCCGGACCAGAGCCTCCTGCGTCTTCGAGATCGGCAGTCCCGCCGCCACATGAGTCACGATGAATCGTGAAAGATACGCCGCGCCCACGCTGGCACCTCGAGCGACTCTCCCCGACGGCGAGCGACGCATGGGGCAGGCTCCGAAATCCGCCGCGGCCGTGCCGAGGTATGAGATCTGCTCCCTGCCGCAGCGTGCATCCCCCGTCGCCCGGATCACTCCGGGATAGGATGCGGGGTACGTTGTCGCTCCGCGAGCCGGCGCGGCGGCGACGACGAGCGCATGTTCCGCAACCGCCCTGCCGACGGCGGCCCGCAGAACCGCGCGATCGGAGGACAGTCCCAGGCTGAAGTGCAGCATGTCCGCTCGGCACTCCACCGCCCAATCAACCGCCGCGGCCAGCGCAGCGGCGGTGGAGCGCCCCCGCTCATTCAACACCTGTGCGATGAGCAGCCGCACCGGCGGCGCCGAGGAGGCGAGAATGCCGGTGACGACCGTGCCGTGACCCGTCCGGTCTTCGACCGGCTCCGCCTCGAGAATCCGCCCCCTTGCGTCCACGAAGCGTCTGATCTGCGCCACGGCGTGCGCAGACAGCGGTGCGACGCCGCTATCGAAGACAGCGACCGTCCACCCACCCTCAGGCATACGCTCGCACGCGCTCCCGCTCGACGATCCGTCCATCCCGCAACTCAAGAACGCGGTCGGCGCGCGGCACGGTCGCCGGGGAGTGGGTGATCACGATACGGGTCCGCGCTCCCAGATGCTGGTCGATCAGATCATGCATGGCATGCACCGCCGCCACATCCAGGTTGCTGGTCGCCTCATCGAGCACGAGCGCAAAGGGCGAGCTGAGCAGCGCCCGGGCGACGGCAATACGCTGCCGCTGACCGGTCGAAAGACCCACGCCACGGGAACCGAGTTCCGTCGCATATCCCTGCGGCAGCGACAACGCGAAGGCCTCCACCCCTGCTTTGCGCCCCATATCCCGCACCCGCTCCGCGGGCGCATCGAAATAGCCATAGCGGATATTGTCGAAAATGCTCGCCCGAAACAGCGCCGGATCGGTTTCCAGCACCGGGATGCGTCGCCGGACCGACTGCAGGTCGTAGTCCGCCAGATCCACGTCGTCCAGAACAATCCGCCCCGAGCTCGGCTGGGCGAAGCCGCGCAGCAAATCCACCAGTGTGGACTTGCCCACACCCGACTCGCCGAACAGCACCACCTTGGATCCGGCGGCGATATTCAGCGTAAGATTCTCGAGCAGATCTCGCTCGCTGTCTGGATACCGGAAGCGCACGTCCTCGAACCGAATCGGGCCCGAGCGCGCCGCGAGGACACGCACGCCTCCCCTGCGAGCGCGCATGGGCTCGGCGTCCCGCAACTCCTGTACTCGCTTCAGACTCACTCCGGCGCGCTGGTATCCCGTGTAAAGCCCCATCAACGACGTTGCCGAGCCCGTGCCCCGCGCCAGGTAGGCCGTAAAAGCCACCAGGGTGCCAACCGTGAGTGAGCCGTGGATCACCTCCCACCCGCCGATGATGAACACGATGGCGGTGGTCAAATGCGACAGCAGGCTCGACAGCGCGCCGAGCGTGTAGCCCACGAGCTGCTGGCGGATGACCCGGCGAAGCAAGCCCTGGTTCAGGTCGCCCAGGCGTTCCCGTTCCCAGCGCTCGGCGCCCGCGCTCTGCACCGCCTTCGCGGCGCCGAGTGTCTCGACCAGGAAGTGCGTGATGACACCGCGGCTCTCCCGCACCTCGCGCGTGCTCTCCGAAACATGCCGCCTCGCCCGGTGCCGCAGGAACAGATGCAATGGCAGTATGCAGGCCGCGACCAGCGTCAGCTCGGGGCTCATCACCGCCATGATCGCGGCGGAGAAAACCAACAGCAGCACACCATTGACGACCGCCAGCACAGAGTCGGTGCTGAATCGCTGGATCTCGGCGACATCGCCGTCCAGCCTGGTAACGATGTCCCCGACCGGACGGACCCGGAAGAACTGCGGCGGAAGCTGCAGAATGTGCGCGTAAACGTCCTCCCGAATGGCGAACAGAATCTTCCCCGAAACCCGCACATACAGCAGCCGGTTCACCGCCCCCAACGCGAACCCACAGGCCGCCAGCGCGACGATGGCGGCGCAGAGCTCCGCCAGGAGGTCAAAGTTCCTGCCGAGAAGTCCGTCGTCTATGATGAGCTTCGACAAATACGGCTGTACGGCCGAGAGCGCCGACGTGACGGCCGCCAGAGCCATCACCGCGAGGAGTACGCCTCGATGACGCCGGACATACGGCCATAGCCAGGCGAAGCTCACATAGACCTGCCCGCGCGCGCCGACTCGCGCTTATCGCCGCTCGATGACACGCAGCGTCGCCGTGGCCTGATCGCCACATCCGGGAAGACGAACGTCGCCCTTTTCGCGCATGGTCCGTGCGTCATAGATGATGACGTCGCACATCGTCCCTCCCACGTAGACTTCCCTGCCGTCGGGAGAAATGTTTACCGAGTAATACGTGTGCGGCATATTCACCCGGTCGACCACCCGCCAGTGCGCGCCGTCGATCTTGATCTTCGTAAGCTGCGTGTAGGCACCGTACGCCCACTTCCGGTGGGGGCCGATGACGGTCGAGAAGATCAACGCATTCGTCCTGCCGATGTC
>JAJZVF010000192.1 GCA_021845825.1 Pseudomonadota bacterium
AACAGGTGCTCGAGAGTGACGTGGTGATCGACCTGCGCAGTCTCGAGGAGGCCCCGGTCTCGGCCCTCGCACGGGCGCAGCGGCTCACGGTCGAACAGGTCCCCGAACAGTCGCTGCCCGAGGGCGTACGTGTCGTGTTGTGTTGCCGCTCCGGGATCCGGGCCTGGCGGGCTGCGTGCAGTCTGCTGGCACGCGAGGCCCGCGACGTCGTGCTCGTCGCGTTCGGAGCGTAGAGCATGGGCCCGCGTCCCGCCGTGCTCGTGATTGCCGGGTCGGACAGCAGCGGCGGGGCGGGTCTGGTGCGCGATGTGCAGACCCTGGAGAGCCAAGGGGCCGCTGCGTTGTGCGCCGTGACGGCCGTGACGGCGCAGACCGATGGGCGGGTGCTCGGCGTGGTTGCCGTGCCGCCGGAACAGGTGCGCGCCCAGATCGAGGCGGCGTTCGCGACCCGGCCCATCGGGGCGGTGAAGATCGGCATGCTGGTCGGGCGCGCCACGCTCGAGGCGGTCGCGGACGCGCTGCAGCACGCACCGGCCGTTCCGGTGGTGTTGGATCCGGTGCTGCGCGCCTCCTCGGGCGCGACGCTGCTGGAGGATCCGGGGTTCGCGCGGTTGCGTGCACGACTGTTTCCGCTGACCACCGTGCTGACTCCCAATCTGCCCGAGGCGGCCGCGCTCTGCGCCGAGCCCTACGTCGAGGATGAGGCCGACGCGGCACGGCTGCTCGAGTGGGGCCGGCGGCTGCTGGGGCAAGGACCGCACGCGGTGCTCATCAAGGGCGGCCATGCCTCGGGGGCCACGGCGGCGGATGTGCTCCTGCGCCCCGGGGTCGCGCCGGTGTGGCTGTCCGGATCCCGATTGGCTGCGGGGCGGCGCGGGACCGGGTGTGCGCTCGCCTCGGCACTGGCCGCGGCACTCGCTGCGGGTGCGGATGTCGAGACGGCCTGCCGGCGTGCGCGGGCGCACGTGCGGGCGCTGCTGGAGGCGGCGCAGGAACCCGCCGAACGGACCGCGACGCTCGAGTAACGCCGGCGGCGCGGGGTGTCTTCGCTCGATCCGGCCCTGCTGCAGGCGTACCGCGAGACGCGTTATGAGGTGTCGGCCGACCCGCCGGTGATCCTCTCGATCGGCGCAGCCTCGGCGCCGCTGCGTGCGCTGCATCAGCGCTTCGGGGTCGAGTGCAGCGCCTTCGTGAGCGCGTGCAATCCGTTCAGCCGGCCCGTCGATGCGGCGTGCAACGCCGCGCGCCACGCGGCATTGCGGCGCGAGCTCACCGCAGCCGGATGGGCGTACCTGGAGGGGTTCGGACGCCATCCCGCCAATGACTGGCCGGCCGAGGCCAGTCTGCTCGTGCTCGGGCTGGCGCTTCAGGCGAGCCGCCGGCTCGGGCAGCACCACCAGCAGAACGCCCTCGTGTGGTGCGGCGCCGATGCGGTGCCGCAGCTGGTCCTGCTGCGCTGAGTCGGGCGCGAGCGAGGCCTCGGCCGAAGGACTTGTGTCCGTCCGCGCGCCGCCCCATATCATGTGCACGGGACGGGGATGCCGCGGGCATCGCCCGGTTCCGTTCCAGGACCCCCAAGGGTCTGCCATTGAGATGCAACATCATGTCAACGCGATTTCGACTGCCGCTCGGGGTGTGCCTGGCGCTGATTTCGGGCGTGGCGCTCGCCGCCGACCCGAGTGCGCATCAGATCTACCTCGCCGCCCGTTCCGGCCACATCGCCCAGGCGCAGCAGATGGTCGCGCAGGTGCTGAAGGATCATCCCTCGAGCGCCAAGGCGCACTTCGTGGCGGCCGAGGTGCAGGCCCGGGCGGGGAATTTCGGCATCGCCCGCAGCCAGCTCGCGCAGGCGGAGGCGCTGGCGCCGGGACTGCCATTCGCCAACGCGCGGGCCGTGGCGCAGCTGCAGCGTGAACTGGGCGTCTCCAGTGGCCGTGCCAGCAGCGCGCGCGCCGGCCATTCGGGGCATCTGGGCTGGGCGCTGCTGCTGATCGGCGGGGTGCTCGTGGTCTGGATGATCGTGCGCCGGCGCATGGCGGCCGCGGCCGCCTACGGCAGCCCGTATCCGGGCGGCATGATGCCGGGTGGCATGGCCGGTCCGCCGGGTGGCTATCCCCCGGGTGGCATGCCGCCGGGGTATGGCCCGGGCTACGGGCCCGGCTACGCCCCGGGCGGTTCGGGCCTGATGGGCAATGTTGCCTCGGGCCTCGCGATCGGTGCGGGCGTGGCCGCCGGTGAGGCGCTGGTCGGGCATATGCTGGAAGGGAATTCCGGCGGCGGCGGGCTCATTCCGGACGCGAGTGCCGCGCCGGCGTTCGATCCGCAGGCCAATGCGAATCTCGGTGGCAACGATTTCGGGCTGAGCGATGCCGGCTCCTGGGACGACGGCAGCGGTGGCGGAGGAGACGGCGGCGGCTGGGACAGCGGCGGCGGCGACGGCGGCTGGACCTGAACTCAGCGGCGAGGGCGCCTCAGGGGCCCTCGCGGTTCCAGCGCCGGGCGAGCGGCTCGACGGTGGTGGCCTGCACCAGGATGCTGAAGATCGCGATCAGGTAGGTTGCGGTCACGATCAGGTTGCGCGCAGGCCCCGTGGGCAGCGACAGTGCGAGGGCGACTGAGAGCGCGCCGCGCAGTCCAGCCCAGGTCATGAGCTTCACGAAGTGCGGCTCGAATTTCAGGAGGGGCCGCAGCAGCACCGTCGGTAGTCCGACGCTCACGAAGCGCGCCGCCAGGACGAGCGGCAAGGTCAGCGCGGCCGGCACCAGATAGGCGCGCACCGTGCCGGCGAGCGCGGTCAGTTCCAGGCCGACCAGACCGAACAGCAGCAGGTTGAGCAGATCGTCGGTGAGCTGCCAGAACTGGAACAGCCGCGCGCGGGTCGCGGCGGCGACGGCGAAGGCGCGCCCATCGCCGCCGACGACCAGCCCCATGACCACGGTGGCGATCGGCGCGGAGATGCCGAGGGCGAGCGCGGCATCGTAGCCGGCTGTGGCGAGCGCCAGCGTGACGAGAATTTCCACCGCGGGGCTGTCGACGGTGCGCAGCAGCGCAACGGCGCCGAAACCCGCCAACGCCCCGAAGGCGAGCCCGCCGAGCACCTGGCGCGCAAAGAGCGCCGCAACGTGCCCGACGTTCGGCGCGTGGGTGGTGCTCAGCCCGAGCAGGACGACGAACAGCACCACTCCGGTGCCATCGTTGAACAGCGCCTCCCCGGTGATCTTGGTGAGCAGCGACGCGGGGACCTGCGCCTTGCTGAGCAGCCCGAGCGCAGCGATCGGATCGGTCGGGGAGATCAGTGCGCCGAACAGCAGGCTCTCGCGCAGCGTGAGCGGCAGGGCGAGCAGGCGGGCGAGGCCGTAGAACGCACCCCCGACGATGACCGTGGAGAGCAGAACGCCCACGGTGGCCAGCAGCAACACCACCCAGCGCGCCCGGCGCAGGGCGAGCACATCGACGTGCAGGCTGCCGGCAAAGAGCAGCAGCCCGAGCAGACCGTGGAACACCAGGTCCGGGAAATTCACCCCGCGGGCGACCTGTCCCCCCCAGGCCGCCACCTGCGGCACGAACTGGCCGACACCCACGGTGCCGAGCGACAGCAGCAGCGCCACCACGGTGATGCCGATCGAGTCGGGCAGGTGTACCAGCTTGTGATTGGCGTAGGCGCTCAGGGCGACCACCGCGATCACCGCCGAGACCAGCGTGAAGATGGGCATCAGCGCCGCTCGCGACCGGTGGGCTCGGGCGATGCGGTGACGAACGGTGGGGACGTGGGCACTCGGCCTCCTCGACGGCGGGGTGGACGGAGGCCTGAATTATGGCATGCATGCCCGGACCGGCGGACCGGTCCGGGCCGCGCCTCGATCGGCGGCTCAGAGGGCGTTGAACAGGCTGCCCACCAGATCGCTCGCCAGTCCGAACCCGGCGCCCATGCCGAGCCCGGACATCACGTTGCCCATGAAGCCACCGCCCGTGCCGGCATAGGGTTGAGACGCCCAGCCGCGGGTCTGATAGGTCGGCTGCGGCTGCGCATTCAGGTGCGATTCCAGGGCGTGGATGTACTCGGCCATCTGCTGGATGAGCATCAGCGCCGACTGGTTCTGCTTCTGCACGGCGAGCGCCATCTCGCGCAGATCGAGCATCAGGTCGCGCCCGATCGCAGGATCCGTGACTTTGCTCTGCAGCTTCTCCGCCAGGGCCTTGATGCCCTGGCCGACCTGGTCGGCCTGCGTCTGCAGCTGCTGGGCCTGGGTTTCGGCGGTCTGATAATCCATGATGCGCTCCGGTAATGAACGGGTCCGGGACACCGAAGTCCCGGCGGTTCGACCCCCTGCGGGGCGGTCGGTTCCGCGTACGGTGGGGGTGTCGATCCCGTCCGTCAAGCCGGCGCGCCCGTCCGCGGGCGTCAGGACTTGGTCAGCACTGGGCGGCTATCGTTCGAGGCACTGTCTCCATTCGTACAGAGGGTGAGGTCTCATGTCGATGAAACATGCTCTTGGGCCGCTGGCGGCGCTCGCCGCCGTGGTGGCGCTGCAGTGTCCGACCGCGCGCGCCGCCGCTCCCTGGCCTGCGCTGAGGCGCGTCGCGACGCTGCACGTGCCCGGGGCACCGCTCGAGGTGTTCGACATCAGTGAAGTCAATGCCGATGGCGTCTATGCGCTCTCGGACCGCTCCAATCACGGCCTGGACTTCTTCAACGCCGCGACGGGCGCATTCATTGGCCGCGCCACGGGGTTCGCGGGCTTCAATCCGGCCCAGGGCTTCGATGCCGCCGGCCCCAATGGCGTGGTCGCGGTCGGGCGCGGGGAGTTCTGGGCCGGCGATGGCAACAGCACCGTCAAGGTGGTCGATCTGCGCACCCGCAAGGTCGTCGCGAGCATCTCGACCGGCGGGCACAAGCGCACCGACGAGATGACCTACGACCCGCGCGACCACCTGGTGGTGGCCGTGAACAATGCGGACGACCCACCGTTCGTGACCTTCATCTCCACCCGCACGCGCCGGGTCGT
>JAJZVF010000193.1 GCA_021845825.1 Pseudomonadota bacterium
GGGCCTGCAGAGGCATTCCAACGGAGCTGGTGGCGCAGCACGTCGCCTGCACGTTCGTGCTGGTGCTCGACTGGTGGGTCGAGAGCGACTGCGCCTCATCGCCTGCCGAAGCGGATGCGCTGTTCCGCGCGCTGGTGCTGCCGGCCCTCGGCGCGGCGCGGCTGCCCGCCGCCGCCGCGCGCTCTGGCCGAGCCGGATAGGAACCGGCACTATTGCGCCATGCCCCCCGGGCGGGCGGGGCGCAGGCAGAGGAAGGTATGGTGCACCCTTGTCGTAAGGTTGGCGTGGCGCTGGCGGCTGCCGTGCGCGGCTGGGCGTTGCTGCCGGCAGGGCCTGCAGGTGCGCGACATCCTGGTCGGTGTCATCTCAGCCAGCAGCCCGGGCAAGGCCGCCGCCATTTTTGACGCCGCCGACCCATCCGCCGCGTTGCGGTTGAACGAGCGGCGCTGGGGCCGTGCCGCCGATGCGGGGATGAAACGTGCGTTTTCAGTTCATCCTCGGGAGCTGTAAGGTATGCGCTGTCCGTGAGTTCCGGAGGCTCCTCAGATGGCCGATTCCGAATATGTGCCGCCGAAGGTTTGGACCTGGCACAAGCCGAACGGTGGAGAGTTTGCAAGCATCAACCGGCCGATTGCCGGGCCGACGCATGAGAAGGAGCTGCCGGTCGGCCGCCATCCGCTGCAGCTTTATTCCCTCGGCACGCCGAACGGCGTCAAGGTCACGATCATGCTGGAGGAGCTGCTCGCGCTCGGGCACGCCGGCGCCGAGTACGATGCCTGGCTGATTCGCATCTCAGACGGCGATCAGTTCGGCAGCGGCTTCGTCGCGGTCAATCCCAACTCCAAGATCCCGGCCCTGGTCGACCGGAGCGGTCCGCGGCCGATCCGGGTCTTCGAGTCCGGCGCGATCCTGGTCTATCTCGCGGAGAAATTCGGGGCTTTCCTGCCGACACAAGCCCCGGCGCGTGCGGAGTGCCTTGCATGGCTTTTCTGGCAGGTGGGCAGCGCGCCGTATCTCGGCGGCGGATTCGGCCATTTCTATGTCTATGCGCCGGTAAAGATCGAATATGCGATCGACCGGTTCGCCATGGAGGTCAAGCGCCAGTTCGATGTGCTCGACCGCCGCCTGGCGGAAAGCGAATACGTGGCCGGTGGCGACTACACGATCGCCGACATGGCCATATTCCCCTGGTACGGTGGGCTCGCGAAGGGCTGGTCGTACGGCACCGCGGCGGAGTTCCTGAGCGTGCACGAGTATCGCAACGTCCAGCGCTGGGCCGACCAGCTGCTCGAGCGGCCGGCCGTGCGGCGCGGGCGCATGGTGAATCGGACCAGCGGAGAGCCCTCGAGCCAGCTGCACGAGCGCCACGATGCGCAGGATTTCGCAACCAGGACCCAGGACAAGCTCCTGGCTGCGAAATGAGTGCGAGTGGATTCGACGCCAGGGGATCCGGCGCGGCGAGGCAAGCCCTATTTTAAGTAACGGCGCTCTCGTGCCGGTCGCGGCTACGACGCATCCGATGCCGCCCCCTGTGGGAAGGCCGGCCGGCACTCCCGGCTGCAGCTCATGAGAACGGGGCGCGTGCGAGGCGCGCTGGCGCGTCGTCCGTGGCTCGCCGAGCCTGTCACGGCCCTGTACATCGGGCTCATCGCCCTCATCGCGCAGGCGACGGGACTCTTCTACGTGCTGTTTCCCGAGCTCGGCGCCCTGAGCCATGACGTTCTGAAGCGACCGCATGGGGTGTGGGCGCGCGCTCCGCTCATGCTCGTTCTGACACCGCTGGTGACGGCCGTCGGCGGCACCTTGATCGTCCGCCACCTGCCTTACGGCATGCTCGCCGTCCTGCTCGATGTCGGCTGGTCCGCGGCGGTGATCGCGGCGCTGAAGTCGCCGATCGCACCGGCGATCTCCGCCGGCCTGATGCCGCTGGCGCTGCAGATCCGCAGCCTGTGGTATCCGCCCTCGATCCTCATCGGCACTTCGCTCCTTGCGGGCCTGTGCCTGCTGTGGCGGCGGATCGGTTTCCCTCTGCCCGCCGAGGCGATGCTCGATGCGCAGGACGATGCGGTCGAGCGGCCGCCCGGGGACTACAGCTGGGTGCCGTTCTTTCTCGTGTTCCTGCTGCTGGTGATCGGCGCGGCGGAGCTGAGCGGCGATCGGATGGTGCTGTTCCCGCCCCTCGTGGTGATCGGCTTCGAGATGTTCGCCCATCCTGCCCAGTGTCCCTGGGCCGACCGGCCCTTTGCCCTGCTCGCCGCCTGTGGTCTGAGCGCGGCGGCCGGCGTCGCTTGTGTGACGATGCTTGGGGTGGGGCCCGTCGGCGCCACGCTGAGCATGCTGGCTGGCGTGGCTGTCCTTAAGATGCTTGACCTGCACGTGCCGCCGGCACTGGCGGTGGGACTGTTGCCGTGCGTGCTGGCCCGGCCGCACTGGTCGTTCCCCGTGGCGGTTCTGGTGGGCACGGCGCTGCAGGTTCTCACGTTCACGGCCTGGCGAAGGCTGCTGCGCCTTCGCGGCGTGCGCCGCGCCTGATCAGCCGGCACAGGCCGGCCGGCGCTGCTATGATGCGGGCCTTAAGTGCAGATCCCGGTGCCGGCACGTGCCGGCGGGGGTCGGTTTGCCCCGGCTCGCGGGGCGTGGGTTTTCTACAAGATGATTGGCTGTGGTGGCCCGCATCGGCTACTCCGCGACGACCAGTCGTGAATCCCGTCAGGGCCGGAAGGCAGCAGCGGCAGCGGCGATGTCGGGTGCCGGAGCACCCGCTGGTGCGGGCCGCCTCCCTTCCCGGCTCAGGTGGCCCGAGGCATGACCGAAACCTACACCGCGCTGGCGCGCAAGTGGCGGCCGAAGACCTTCGCCGAGCTCGTCGGCCAGGAGCACGTGCGCCGCGCGCTGGTCAATGCGCTACAGACCGGCCGGGTCCATCATGCGTTTCTCTTCACCGGCACCCGCGGGGTGGGCAAGACCACCATCGCGCGCATCCTCGCGAAGTGTCTGAACTGCGAGCGGGGGGTGGGGCCCGAGCCCTGCGGCGAATGCGCGGGCTGCCGCGAGATCGACGCCGGCCGATTCGTCGATCTGATCGAGGTCGATGCCGCCTCGCGCACCAAGGTGGACGACACCCGCGAGATCCTGGACAACGTGCAGTTCGCTCCCACGCGAGGCCGCTACAAGGTGTACCTCATCGATGAGGTGCACATGCTCTCCACGCATTCCTTCAACGCGTTGCTGAAGACCCTCGAGGAGCCGCCGCCGCACGTGAAATTCCTGCTCGCGACCACCGACCCGCAGAAGCTGCCGGTGACGGTGCTGTCGCGCTGCCTGCAGTTCAACCTCAAGCGCATCCCTGCGGCGCAGATCGCCGGGCACTTGCAGGCGATTCTCGAGCGGGAGGCCATCGGTTTCGAGCCGGCGGGCCTCGCCCTCGTCGCGCAGGCCGCCGACGGCAGCATGCGTGACGGTCTGTCGCTTCTCGATCAACTCATTGCCTTTGGCGGCGGGCGCGCGGGCGAGGCCGAGGCGCGCGCCATGCTCGGCACCGTGGCGCGCGACCACGTGGTGCAGCTCGCCGAGCGGCTCGCCGCGGCGGATGCGGCCGAGCTCGTGCGCTTTGCCCAGTCGCTCGAGCAATGGGCGCCGGACTATGCGCAGCTGCTCGATGAGCTCGCTTCGCTCCTCACGCGCATTGCGATCAAGCAGGTCGTCAGCGACTACGAGGGCGATGACCTTTATGCGCCGCCGCTGCTCGCCCGCCTGGCCGGCTCATTCGCCCCCGAGGATGTGCAGCTTTACTACCAGACCGCGCTCATCGGACGGCGGGATCTGCCGCTCGCACCCGATCCGCGCACCGGCTTCGAGATGACGCTGCTGCGGATGATCGCCTTCCGGCCCGCGGCCGATGAGGAACACGCACCGCCGGCGCCTGCCCGCGGCGGCCGCGCGCAGGCTCCCACGGCAAGCTCCGCCCCGCACGCCGAACAGAGCGCTGCGGCGCCCGCCGCCGGCGCCTCGGAAGGCTGGCACGGCCTGCTGGCGCAGCTCGATCTGCAGGGCGCCGCGCGCCAGCTGGCGAGCCATTGCACGCTCATCGGGCGCGAGGGCGCGGTCGTGAAGCTGTCGATCGACCCGCGCAGCCGCTCGCTGCGGACCGCGGCGCTCGAGGAGAAGCTCGTCCAGGCGCTCTCCAAGCACTTCGGCCAGACGGTCCGCCTGCAGTTCGTCACCGCGGACGAGCCCGGCGAGACCCCCGCGCAGGCCCGCCAGCGCGCCTCGCGGGAGGAGGCGGAAGCGGCGCGGCGCGCCTTCGAGGCCGATCCGGGCGTGCAGGGCTTTCGCGAGCGCTTCGGCGCCGCGCCCATTCCCGAGACCATACGCCCGCTGAAGTGAGGCGGCGGCCACGAGCGCGGGCGCCGGGGCGTCCGGCTTCTTCAGTTCTGACCATCGAGGAGCGAGCCCATGCGAGGCAATATCAACCAGCTCATGAAACAGGCGCAGGCCATGCAGGCCAACATGCAGAAGATGCAGGAGCAGATCGCGAGCCTGGAAGTCGTCGGCGAGGCCGGCGGTGGCATGGTCAAGGTCACCATGAGCGGACGGCACGAGGTCCGGCGCGTGCAGATCGAGCCCGCGGTCGCCGGCGAGGATCGCGAGATGCTCGAGGACCTCATCGCCGCGGCGGTGAACGATGCGGTGCACAAGGTGGAGACTCTGGTGCAGGAGAAGATGGCCTCGATGACCGCGGGGCTGCAGCTGCCGCCGGGGATGAAGCTGCCTTTCTAGGATGAAGTTCTCCCCACGCCTCGCGCAGCTGATCGAAGCGTTGCGCGCGCTGCCGGGCATCGGCCCGAAGAGCGCGCAGCGCATGGCGTTTCATCTGCTGCAGGATGGGCGCTCCGCCGCCCAGGGGCTCTCGCAGGCGCTCGAGGCGGCGCTCGCCTCCGTGCAGCGCTGCCGGCGTTGCCGCATGCTCGCCGAGG
>JAJZVF010000194.1 GCA_021845825.1 Pseudomonadota bacterium
GGTCGCCCGGCTGATGCGCGAGCGGCACGTCGGCGCGATCGTGGTCACCGAGGGCAATCCGGAGCACCCACAGGTGGCGGGTATCATCACCGACCGGGACATCGTCTGTGCGCGGATCACGCGCACCTCGGACCTCTCCAGCATCAGCGCCGCCGAGACCATGACGGCGCACCCGCTCCTGATCTCGGAGCAGGACTCGGTCGGCGCGGCGGTGGCGCACCTGCGCGCGCGCGGCGTGCGGCGTGCGCCGGTGGTAGCCGCGGATGGAGCCCTCCTCGGTGTCATCTCCGCCGACGATCTGCTCGCCCACCTCGCCGGCGAGATCGCCGCTCTTGCCGGCATAGTCTCCCGGCAGGCGCGCGCCCGGATCGGCTGAGCGCGCACCGGCAGCGGCGCCATCCGCCCCTATTGCGGGGCCGATGGCGCCCCGTGCAGCCGGCGGTGCTGGGCCGCGAGGCTCAGCAAGGTCTGGCCAATCGATGCCCGGTCGGCCTCGCGATTCTGCGCGCGGCCGTGGCGCCGCAATGTATCGATCGCCTCGGCAACCCGCGCGGGGGTGCCGAGATCGCTCCAGCCGCACTCCGGCACGGGCAGCACGCGCAGGTGCTGCTCCTGACGCTCCAGGATGGCACGCGAGAAGTCGAGCTCCGGCAGCAGCTGGTAACGCTCCTTGAGGTCCTCATCGATCACCGGGCCGCCGCGCGCGCTGTGGATGATCCCGCGCATGGCCGCGACGACTCGCGGGCAACGCCGCTCATACAGCTGCAGCAGCGCCGCGGCATTCGCGGCGATGATGAAGGTGTTCCACAGCGCCCCCTCGTAGACCAGGGCCGCCGCGTGGGCGGCGTCCGGCTTTTCCACGAACCGCTCGACGCGCTGGTAGGCACGCCCCGCCTCGCGCCTCGGCACGATATATCCGAGCTGCGTATCGGCGGATCGCGGCTCGAGCCCGAGCAGGACGATGTCACCCGGATCGGCCTGCGGCGGCGCGGCGGCGCAGCGCAGCGCGCGCACGAGCTGACGCTCATCGCACACATGGTGATCGGAGGGCAGCAGGACCACGCGCGCCCGCGGATCACGTTCCAGGATGATGAGCAGCGGCAACAGAACGCCGTTGGCGGTGCCGCGATTGCCGGGCTGAACGATGATGTTGTCCGGCGCAACGTCCTGAAGCTGCTCGCTCCACCATTGCCGGTGCTGGGCGGCAACGATGGTGCAAATGCGCTGCCGCTCCGTTATGCCCGCGGCTCGCTCGAGCGCCTCCCGCATCAGCGACGGTCCCCGCTCGAGCGAGCAGAATTGCTTGGGTATGGCAAGGCCGGTGCGGGTGGTGGTAAGGCGTCGCAAACGTCTGCCGTCACCGGCCGCGAGCACGAGGGCCCAAATGTTGCTGCTGGAGTCGCTCATGCATTCACCTCCATAGTTGCATCGACGGCGCTCCGCCCGACGCCGGCGCATGCGGCTCAACCCTGCGCGACAGCGGCGGTCACGAGGCCGCCTCGAGGAGCGCCGCCGTAGGCAGAAATACCGACTCGCAGTTGAATCCAACTTCCGGGAGAGCCCGGCACCGGATACCCTACAGCGATCGCCGCCGCATCGCCAGCTTGGCCGAAAACTGCACGTGGATTATTCATGAGCCGCGCGCTCATTGCGCGCAGGCTTGCTGGCGCACGAGCTCGGAGCTCCCGATCAATGCAGGCGCTAGCGCGCTGCGGGCGGTGCAGCGCGGTCCGCCGCGGATATGTCTTGCGCAGGCGGCGTGCGCTCCACCCCGGATGCGCCGTCATCGACGCGGACGCTCACGCTCATGGCCGCCAGCCGCTCGTAGAGCCGCCGCTGCCGGAACAGCGGCACCCAGCCGTACACCAGCAACTCGGTCGGGCGCCACAGCGCGAGCCATGCGAGGATGATCAGTCCTTCATCGATCAGCATCGAGGTGCCGTGCGGCAGCAGCTTCGCGAGAATCTCGCGCACGCTCATGGCGAGCAAAAAAATGAGCGCGCCGCCGAGCAGTGCGAGCTGCCCGAGACGCGTCTGCTCGCGCTGGCGGCGGCGGGCGGAGCTCGCGAGGCGCTGATAGTAGCGTGCGACCGCACTGCGCACATCCGGCGCCAGGGCCGCGCCCTCGCTCGCGTGCACCCGCAGACGCCACCGCCGGGCGCCGCGCTTGTCGCTGAACTCCTCCTCGATGAACTCGGCCGCGTGCTGATCGAGATCGCGGTCCCAGAAAGGGGACGGGTCGAGGGAGTTGAACATCTGCGTGAGATTGCGCACGCGGATGTTCACCGTGGCCGCCCCCGCGCCGCGGTCGCGGCGGCCCTTCCCAGCGGGCGATTTGCGAGCCGAGGACATCGTTGCGGCCATCTGCGTGCAGCCGGCCTATCTTTTGCGCAGCAGTGCGCGCACCCCGGCATGGGTGCGCGTGTTGAGCACGTCCCGGGGGCGAGCCCAGCCGCGGCGAGCCTGCCGCACTGCGCCATCCAGATTGACGAGCTCATCGGCCGAGTGCGCATCGCTCGCGACGGACAGCAGCACTCCCCGCTCCACCGCCGCCTTGATGTGACCGTCGTCCAGATCGAGCCGGGTCGGCTGGCCGTTCACTTCGAGGCACCCGCCCCGCTCGCTCACCGCATCCAACACCTTGTCGAAGTCGAAAGCGTACGGCTCGCGCTCACCGATCAGCCGGCCGCTCGGATGGGCAAGGATCGAGACGAACGGCCGCTCGAGCGCGCGCAGCAGGCGGCTCGTCTGTCTCGCCTCGGAAAGCCCGAAGTGATCGTGAACGGCCACGACGACCACATCGAGCCGCTCGAGCACGGCATCGGGCAGCGCGAGGCGGCCGTCCTCGAGGATGTCCACCTCCGCGCCCTTGAGGATCCTGAAGCCGCGCAGCCGCTCGTTGAGCGCCTCGATCGCCTCCGCCTGGATGGCCAGGCGCTGCGCATCGAGCCCGTGGACGATACCGAGGTGTTTGGCGTGATCCGTGATTGCGATGTAGGACAGATTCTGCGCCTGCGCGGCGGCGACCATTCGCTCGAGCGTGTCGAGGCCGTCGGAGGCATTCGTGTGCACGTGCAGATCGCCTTTGAGATCGCCGCGCTCGATGAGCGTCGGCAGCGCGTCGCGGCCTGCCGCTTCGATCTCGCCGCGGTCCTCGCGCAGCTCCGGCGGGATGAAGCGCAGGCCCAGGGCGCGATACAGGCCCTCTTCGCTCTCCCCGGCGAGGCGCCGCGAGCCGCGAAACAGGCCGTACTCGCTCAACTTCAGCCCCCGCGACTGCGCCAGGCGCCGCATGCGGATGTTGTGCTCCTTGCTGCCGGTGAAGTAATGCAGCGCCGCGCCGAAGCTCTGCGGCGCGACCACACGCACGTCGACCTGCAGCCCGTTGCGCAGGACAGCGGACGCCTTGGTCGTGCCGGAGGCCGACAGCTCGCGCAGATCAGGGTAGCGCTTGAGCGCCGCGAAGAGCTGCGTGCCCGAGGCCGCGCTCGCGAGCAGATCCAGATCGCCGACGGTGTCGCGGCCCCGTCGAACGCTGCCGGCGATCTCGACCCGCGAGACGCCCGGGACGGACGCGAGGTACTCCCGCAGCGGCCCGGCGTACTGCGCCGCCACCGCCAGCGGCAGGCGCCGGGTTGTGCCGGGCTCGCTCCTCGCCAGCGCCTCCTTGAGCCGCGCTTCGAGTCCGGCTCCGAATCTCGGGAGCGTAGCGACCCGGCCGGCGGCAAGCGCGTCGCTGAGATCCGCCCGGCTTTTGACCGCAAGCTCCTTCATCAGCGCACGCACCCGCACCGGACCCAGCCCGGGCAGAGCGAGCAGCTCCCGCGTCTGCGGCGGCACCTCGCGGCGCAGCCGCTCGAGCGTCTCGAGGTGCCCGGTGCGGATCAGCTCGGCGATCTTGCCGGCGAGATCCTCGCCGATGCCGGGTATGGCGGCATAGTCTTCGGCGCCGCGCATCTCGGCGAGCGGCTTCGGCAGGGCGCGCACGCTGCGCGCCGCCCGCCGGTACGCGCGAATGCGAAAGGGGTTCTCCCCCTCGATGGCAAGCAGATCGCCGATCTCATCGAAGGCGTCGGCAACGTCCGCGTTATGAATGCCCATGGGCCGATGCGCCGATCCACCCGCCGCACTCGTGCAAGCCGCGGACGACGTCGGGTGTGAGATCGAAATGGCGGAGACTCATCCGTAGAAGCTAGAACTCCGCCGCCGGCACCGTCGTCAGCATATGTACCTATCCGCGATATGCAGTAGTCCTGATTTGCGCGGCTGTGCCCTCACAGTAGCTTCGCAGCATGAAGCCCTACCCGCATCGCTACATCGTCTCCGCCTCCGGTCGTACGGACGGAGAGGTGACGGTCACTTCCGCGTCCCTGCCGCCCATCGCCTCGGCCTCCCCGCCGGAGTCCGACGGTCCGGTCGGTCTGTGGAGTCCGGAGACGCTGCTCACCGCCGCGGTCGCGAACTGCATCATCCTTACGTTCCACGCGGTGGCGAGAGCTGCGCACTTCGAGTGGCTCGCGCTCGAGTGCCGGACCGAGGCCGTGCTCGATCGCATCGAGGGCGCTGCCGAGTTCGCGAGCTTCGCGACCGTTGCGCGGCTGGCGCTGCCCGCCGGCGCAAGCGAGGAAAAGGCGCGCAAGCTCCTCGAGAAGGCCGAGCGCGACTGCCCGGTCACCAACTCCCTGCGCGGCACGCGCACGCTGCAGATCGAAGTGATACACGCCCGCGCGGCGCACTCGGCATGAGCACCGTCGGCCCGCGCGGCGCGGCAGGAGGACGCACGATGCCGATCGAGAGACGCTATGTCCGCTTCTTCGAGGAGATCAGCGCCGCCGACGTGGCGCTGGTCGGGGGCAAGACCGCCTCCCTCGGGGAGATGTACGGGGCGCTGCGCCCCCGCGGAGTT
>JAJZVF010000195.1 GCA_021845825.1 Pseudomonadota bacterium
GACGACGGCTACGCCACGGTGCTCAACCGCGCCACCGGCTTCAGGCGCGGCATCAACCCCTACCAGCGCGATGAGCTCGCCGGCATGGTGCTCTCGGGCAAGCCGCCGTATGCGCAGAAATACCGCTTCGACTGGACGACACCGGTGGCGGTCTCCCCGACCGACCCCAAGGACGTGTACATCGGCGCCGATGTCGTGTTTCACAGCATGGACGGCGGCGAGCACTGGCGCGTCATCAGCCCCGACTTGACGCGCAACGTCAAATCCAAGCAGCAACCGAGCGGCGGCCCCATCGATCACGACATGAGCGGGGCCGAGACCTATGACACGATTCAGTCGCTCGCACTGGCGCCGACCAATCCTCGTGTGATCTGGGTCGGGACCGACGATGGCTGGGTGTGGGTGAGCCGCGACGGCGGCACTCACTGGAGCAAGGTGACACCCGCGGGCGCCCCGCAGTGGGCCCGCGTGTATCACATCGAGCCTTCGCCGTTTGCCGCAGGAACCGCGTACGCGGCATTTGACGGACACGAGCTCGGCAACGACGCGCCATACGTATATCGCACTACCGATTATGGCAGGCATTGGACGCGCATCACCGAGGGCCTGCCGCAAAGCAGCGTCGAGGTGGTCGCCGAGGATCCCAACCACGCCGGCCTGCTGTTTGCCGGCACGCTCTCCGCGGGTCTGTACGTCTCGTTCGATGACGGCGGGCACTGGCAGCCCCTGCACGCCAACCTGCCGCGCGGCCTGTCGGTGTGGGACCTGGCTTTCGCCCCGGATCACCGCGGGGTGCTGCTCGCCACGCACGGGCGAGGCATCTGGGTGCTCGACAATCTGCGGCCTCTCGAGCAGTACGGTGCGGCGGCGCGTTCGCCGTTCCATGTCTTTACCGCCTCGCCGGGGGTGTTGCTTTACACGCGCCATGCCGCCGGCCCCGGTCCGAGCGCCTTCCGCGCGCCGAACGCGCCGCTCGGGGCGGTGATCAGCTACCGCTTGGCGAAGGCCATCCAGCCGACCGCCGCCGAGAAAGCCGCGCATCACGGGCCGGTGCGCATCGAGATCCGCGCCGCCGGCGGCGCGAGAATTGCGACCCTGCATGCGCCGGGCAAGGCCGGAATCGACGAAGCGGTGTGGAATCTCGCCTACAACCCGCCGGCCAGACTCGATCCGCCGCTTGGCAAGTCCGGTCCGCATGCGCGCGGGAGCGGCCCACCGGTGGTGCCCGGCACCTACACGGCAACGGTGCACGCGGGAAAGCTCACGCAAAAAGTGGTGCTGCAAGTGCGGCCGGATCCGCGCTACCCGGTGCCGGTGGCAATCTACCGCGCCGATACCGCGGCGGGTCTTGCCGCGCGCAGCGAGCTCTCGGCGCTCAACCGCCTGCTCGATCACCTCGCCGCGATGCGCAAGGCGCTTGGCGCGGTGCTCGCCCGGGGCCGCGAGGGCGCCTGGGCGAGGGGGCACGGGGCGCTGCTCAAGCAGGGCGAGATGCTCGAGAGGCAGCTTGCCGGCTACCAGGACGCGCTGTGGAACCCGCATACGCAACACCTCGCCGGCGAAGACTTTCTGCGTCACTTCTCGCACCTGCATCGGCGCGTCGAGACCTTATACGAGATGGCTGCCGGCCTTTGGGGCGAGAAGCCGCGTGCCCAGCTCGAGGCGCTCATCGGCGCCGACCGCGCGCAGATCGAGCGGTTGTTAATGCGCTATGACCGGCAGGTGCTGAGACGGGTGAGGGCCTGGAACAGTGCCGCTTATGCCGAGGGCGTGAGCACTCTGCCGACCGGCAGGGCCGTGACGCTGCGCGGTCCGCCGCCGCTGCCGCCGGCCGGCCCCTGAGTCCGGGGCGCTGTGCGGCGTCCCCGGGTGCGTCGCGGGCGAAAAATGCGCCAGACCTTGCACCCGGTCACGGCGGCAGAGGGACTGAAGGCCCTATGGTTGCTGCATGATCGCACCATGGCCGGGTCTTGAGGCTTTGCCGGACTCGCACTACGCGGCGGAGCTGCGCAAGGAGCCCGGGAGCCGGTGTTTCATTGCTCCCGTGGAAGCGGAATACCGGCGCAGCAGCCTGCTCGAGAACCGCGCTCTGGTGCGCCTTGTGTGCACTCTCGCGCTGCTGCTGTTCGGGCTGCATGCAGGGGAGGTGCTCGCGGGGGTCGCCGCTGCCGGTTCGCTCGTGCTGTCTGCCGTGGTGCTGTTGAGCTCTGCGGTGCTCGCCTGGCTCGCCTGGAGCCGGGGGTTCGAGCGTCACTACCTGCCCTGGGCCGAAGTGCTGGTGCCGCTGCGAAACTGCCTGGCCGCCGTGCAGGTGACCCACGTCGTCGTCGGCGGGCAGATCGAGAACCTTATGGTGCTGCCGATGTTGCTGATCGGCCCGTTCTATTTTCTCGGCCTTCAGTATCGCGTCGCGCTCACCACCGCTGTGCTTACCGTGGCGAGCATGGCTGCGGCGGCCGTGGTGTTTCATCTGCCGCCGCCGACGGCACTGCGCGGCGGCGCGCTGCTCATCGTCTCGGCGCTCACCCTGGGCTTCGCGGCCCTGCAGGTCGAGAGGCGCTCCCGGCGCTCGTTTCTCGAGACTCGCATCGTGGCCGAGCTCGCGCAGCAGGACGCGCTCACCTGGACGAAGAACCGGCGTGTGTTCGATGAGTATCTGCCGCGGCTCTGGCGGCAGGCCGCCGGCGATGCCCGCTCGCTTGCGATCCTGGTGATCGACGTCGATCACTTCAAGGCGTACAACGACTGCTACGGACACCAGGCGGGCGATGTCGTGCTGCGGCAGGTGGCGCTCGCCATCCAACGAGAGGTGCGCCGTCCGCTGGATCTCATTGCGCGCTATGGTGGCGAGGAATTCGGGGTGATCCTCTACGATGCGGACCGTGCCGGTGCCCGGCTCACGGCCGAGCGCATGCGGCGGGCGGTCGAGGAGCTCGCGATCAGGCATCGGGAATCACCGTCCGGGGCTATCTTGACGATCAGCGTCGGTGTCGCGGTGGTGGCGCCCACGGCCGAGCGCAACGCCTCGGGCGCGCTGCAGCTCGCGGACGAGGCGCTCTATCGGGCGAAGGCCAAGGGACGCAATCGCGTCGAGCTGCTGGACGAGGGCGCGCATCGGCTGCTGGACACCGGCGTGTTCACCAAGGAAGAATTCGCGCCCCTCGGGTGCGCGTGCAACTGACTCGCTTCTGCATCGGGCAAGCGGCCGGCTTCGCGCACCGACCGGGCACGGCAATCGATGATGTCGTTCTGCGCTCGCGGAGCGGCTCGCAGTTGGGGTCGGCGCGAGCGGCGCCGTGACGGGATCTGCGCACGGGTGCCGGCCGGCGCGGCAGGGGCCGAAACGGCCGAGCATGCCGGCCGGCGGCCCGGTAAACTGCGGCCCGCCCGGCGCCCCCGTAGCTCAGTGGATAGAGCGACCGCCTCCTAAGCGGTAGGTCGCAGGTTCAACTCCTGCCGGGGGCGCCATCGGCAGATGTTCCCCCTCGCAGGTGCCCGCACGGCAGGGCATCGTGGGGTTGCGGAGTGCCGCAGCCCGATGCGAAGGGCATCACAGTTCGGCCGCGGCCGCCGGGCCGCTTGCCGGCCACGCCCTAGAATCCGCCCTTCCCCCGGAGCCGAAGCTCGCGCATCGTGACCCGACTATTCCGCCGCCGCACATCGCGCCCCGTGACCTACCCCGGGCCCGAGCGCCGCCTGGGGACGGAGCGCCGCGCGGAGGTCGTGCGGGCACTGCTGCATGGGAGCCTTCGCCCCCGGCGCCAGGGTCCGCGGCGTGCCGGCGAGCATCAACTCGGTGCGGTCGATCGGCACCATCCGTGGTGGCTCGTCCTGGCGATACTGATCCTTCTGCTCTCGTGCGTCGACGCCGCGCTCACCTTGCTGTTGATCGGGCGCGGCGCCTCCGAGATCAACCCGCTGCTCGCGCCTCTCGTGCATGACTCGCCGGTGGCGTTCGTGCTGGTGAAGGTTGGTCTCACCGGTGTCGGACTCGTGTGCCTTACGCTGCTGGCAAGGCTGAAGGTCTTCGGGCGCCTGCCGGCGCAGCTGCTGCTCTATGCGGTTCTGCTCGGATACGTCGTACTAATCGTCTATGAGCTGAAGCTGCTCGAGGTGCGGTGAGAGCCGGTGCGTGCGTCTCTCGAATGGGTCATGGCGCTCGGGCTGAATTCCCGTTAATTTTCAAGGCGTGATGCGCGAATCCGATATTCCGCGCCAGCTTCCTTTCCGCTACACTAGCGCGTTCGCTGTTACCGATCCAGCATGCTTGCACCTACACCCCTCTTCGGCGGCAACGCCGCCTTCCTCGATACTCTTTACGAGCAGTACCTGCGCGATCCGGCGAGCGTAGAGGAGCGTTGGCGTACCTACTTCGAGCAGCTGCCGGGCGAGAGGCGCAACGAGCGGGCGCAGGGTCCGATCGAGGCGGAGCTCGCCGCGCGCGCCCGTGAGCCGCACCTGCCCGCGGCCGCTGCGGGCCCCCTCGAGGGCGGTGCGCGCCAGGCGGCCGTCTCGCGCCTGATTCAGATCTGGATAAACCGCGGCCACCTCATCGCCCGGCTCGATCCGCTCGGTCTCACGCAGCGACCGCGGCCGCACGTGCTCGATCTCGATTACTTCGGGCTTTCCGCGGCGGATCTGGACACGGAGTTTTTCACCGGCAGCCGCACCCGGGCGGTGCCGCAGCGCATGAAGCTTCGCGAGATCCTGGGTGAGCTCGAGGCGATCTATGGCGGCTCGGTCGGCGCGGAGTTCGCGCACGTGTCAAACTCCGACGAGCGGCTGTGGCTGCAGGACCGCTTCCAGGACGGACGGCTCGAGCACCGCTTCACGCCGGATGAGAAACGCAACATCCTTTGGCAGCTTACGGCCGCCGAGGGACATGAGCGCTACCTGCACA
>JAJZVF010000196.1 GCA_021845825.1 Pseudomonadota bacterium
ACACCGACAGCGCGCGTCCGGAGAGCACTGCACGGCGAACGTCGATCCTCGTTGGCGTCGCATCCGCCGCAAATCGCAGGCGCGTTCTGCCGCCGAGGAGTCGCGCGGCGAGGCCCGCACCATGCAACCGACCCGAGCCGTTGACAGCGAGGCGAGTGCTCGCGCCGCTCTGCGCGAGCTCACCCGACAGACGCATGCTACCGCGGATGTCCTGGCGGTAGAGCGCGGCGAGCGGTGAAACATCGGGCAGCCGCAGAGCGAACGTGGCGCTGCGCGCGCCCGCCGTCAGAGCCCGCGCCCGCAAGTCGAACAGGCGATCTGTCACGGTGAGCTGCAACGGGCGGTGCGCCGCACGCAGCTGCACCGTCGCCTCCATGTTGAGCGGCGAGCTCGCGAGCAGGCGCGGATGCGAGCCCGGCAGCCTGATGCGGCGGGCCGTCGCGCGCACGGTGAGCACCCGGCCGTTGGCGGCGAGGCTCGCCTCGAGTGCGCCGAGGCGCACGCCGTCGCTGAGCCGCAGGCCCTGCACATCGAGGGCCGCGCTTGCCTCGGCCGCCGCAAGCGGTCCGTGCCAGCGGCCCGCGAGCGCGATGCGCCGCCAGGCAAGCCCCGGTCTCGGTGTCATCGCCGGCGAGGCGATCGAATAGGTGAGGTCGGCCGCCGGCCGATTGAGGTCAATTGTTCCGCGGGCGGCGGCGTGCAGCTTGCCCGCGCGCGCGCTGAACCGCAGCTGCGCCGCGCGGCGCGGCCCGGCCAGGCTTGCGGTGACCCGCAATGCGCCGAGCCCGGGAAGGTCGAGCCAGTGCTCCAGGGGGCCGCCCGCGGGCTCATCGAGCTCGAGGCTTGCGTTGAGCGCCGAGGCGCCGGCGCGCAGCCTCAACCGGTAAAGCCCCATGCCGTTGGTGCGACGTACGACGAGACGCGCACGTGCATTGCGCATCGAGCGGTAATGCAGCTCCCCCTGAACGGTGAGCCGGGTCAGCGCGCCGGCGGTGGCCGGTTCGAGCACGAGAGTGTGGATCCGCAGCCGATCGATATCGATGGCCGGCAGATGCGTGCTGGCGCCGCCGCTGCGCGCCGCGGCGGCAACCGGCCGCCGCAGCACCTCGACGCGGCCGACCGCAAAGCGCTCGAGGTGCAGATCCCAGGCGAGCAGCGCCCACGGCGACCAGTGCAGCGAGATTCGCTCGGCGCTCAGCCATACTCCACTCGCATCGCTTAAGCGAACCCTGGCGATGTCGATGCGGGAGGGAAAGCGACCGCCGAGGCCCGCGATGCGCACGCGTCCGGCGCTGAGCTGAGCCGTCGCGCGCTCGAGAAGGCGGCGCCCGCCGCCGGTATTGCCGGCCACGATGAGCGCAGCGACGCAAAGCAACACGAGCAGCACCAGGCCGGCGAGGCTCCAGCCCGCGATACGCACAGCCCGTCGCATCAGAACGCCTGCCCGAGGCCGACGTAGACCTCGAAGCGCCCGCTGTTGCGCAGCCGGCGCGTCGGCACGGCGAAATCGAGGCGGACCGGGCCGATGGCGGTGTAGTAAAGCACTCCCATTCCCACGCCCACACGGTATACGCTTTGCGAGCCGGTCGCGACACCGCCGCCGTCGGCGAAGAGGACGAAGCCGAATTTTGCGCCCACGCGCTGGCGCAGCTCGAGATTGACGGCCTGCATGCTCGTGCCGCCTTGCGGAGTTCCATCGGGAAATTGCGGACCGACCGACTGATAGCGATAGCCGCGCACGGTGCCGCTGCCGCCTGCGTAGAAGCGCTGATCGGGCGGAAGACTGAACTGGCTCGCGCCTTCGGCCAGGCCGGCGATCAGCCTGGCGGCGAGCACGGTGCGTCCGGGCGGATCGCTCGGCAAGAGCCTGTGCACGTCGAAGTAGGTGGCCAGGCTCCCCTGCATGATGACGAATATCTGGCTGCCCGAATCGCCGGTGG
The DNA here is from genome assembly GCA_021845825.1 of Pseudomonadota bacterium. Lineage (GTDB taxonomy): Bacteria > Pseudomonadota > Gammaproteobacteria > Steroidobacterales > Steroidobacteraceae > 13-2-20CM-66-19. The sequence goes on from JAJZVF010000196.1 coordinate 1,941, forward strand.
AGACCGTGGGCGTGACGCTGACCGAGAGCCGATAGCCGTGGGTCGGATCGAGGAGCGGGGAGGCGAGATCGGTGGAGTCGAATCGTGCGGAAAGCGGCATCGACAGCAGATCGTATTGGTACTGCCGACCCTGCTGGTCGATGATCTCATGCTCGAGGGTGGCGCCGGCGATCGCGGTCCAATCGCTCGAGAAATGCCGGGTCAGGCTCGCACCGGCCGTCGCGCCGTTTTGCGTGTAAGCCTGCAGGGTCTGCCGCAGCGCGGCAACCGAGAATCCGAGCGTCTGGCCGCGGCGATGGAAATCGGGAATGGCGTATCCGACCCGTGCATCGTAGCCCACGCCGGTGCTGGCGGTGCCGCCGAGATCGATGGCCGTCGCCGAGACGCTGAGGCGCTGGCCGCCGCCAAATGTATCGAGGTCGCTCCAGTGGATGCCGCCGCTGCCGCCGAGATCACTCGAGTACGCCCCGCTCAGACCGACGGCAAAGCGCTTGCTTTCCTGGACCAGAAACGTGAGCGGCACCCGTCGTTGGGCATCGGGAGTTCCCATGCGGACACTGACGCTCGAGAAGAGTCCGCGGCGCAGCAGGTCCTGGCGCGCCTTCTCGAGGGTCGCCGCGTCGTAGAGTTCCCCCGTGTGCACCCGCAGGCGCCGTCTGACGAACGACCGGCGAACGTGTCTGAGTCCCTCGATCCGGATCTCCCCGATCCGCACGCGCGGGCCGATCTTTACGCGGAAAGTCAGGTTGAGCACGTGCCGGGCGGGCACCTCGTAGGCGAGGGGCTTGTCCACCTTTGCGAGCGCATAGCCGGCATCCTGCAGCCTGATCTGCAGGTTCACGCCCGCCGCCAGCACCGCGGATGCAACGGCTGCGGCGCCGGAGGACAGCCCGAGCAGCGCGTGCGGCAGGCCGAGAGTCCGCTTCATGCCCTTGGGCAACGTCCCCTCGATCTCGATGCGACCGACGTGAAACAGCGGGCCGAGCGCGGGGACGATCCGCACGTGTGCAGGCGTGCCCTTCGGCAGGGCGCTCAATGCCGCGCCGAGACCGGTGCTGTCGAGGCTGCGGCCGTCGATCGAGATCGTGACGGTGCCCTGGTAGTACCCGAAGCTCTCGAGCACCGTCAGCATTCGGCCCACGTCGGCGCGCGCGCGCGCGATCAGCCCATACGGCCCGACCGGTGCGCTGGCGCGCAGCCCTTGCAGCTGCGATGTCTGCCTCAGCGTCGAGTCGATCGCACCGTTGCCGCTCGAGACCCAGTCGATCCGGTACGGCTGGGGATTCGCCGCCTGGGCGAAGCGCATCGCGAGCGCCGAGTACATGAGCAGCGCGAGCACGCAGGCGAGGGTCGGCCGGCGGCGCGGAGGGCTCGGGCGGATGCACGGGACCGAGCGCGCGGCGGTGCGCTCGCCCATACCGGGCGCGGGTTGCGGAATCGTTCGGCGGCTCATCATTTCCAATGGTAAACAGTCGGGCCGGCCGAGGCGCGTTGTGCTCGCCCGGGCGCTCGTTCCGGCAGCAGCAACCGCTGTGCCGCCGGCGGGCACGGCGATTGGCGGCGCCGGCTCCGCGGCCGAGGGCGCGGTGAATGACCGGGAGGGAATGCCGGATTCAGGGGCCGGGGTCCTGCGAGCGCCAGCCGGCGATGGGCCCGAAGATGCGCTGGCGCCGATCGGGCGGCGGCAGCCGGGCGCAGACGCGACACTTGCCCGGCATGGGCGCCTGCACGGGCGCCGATGCACCGCAGGCGGGTGTGGCGATGCTCACGCGGCGCTCTCGGGGAGCTTGAACAGCCGTCGCGCCGCGGCCGTGCTCGCTCGCGCGAGTGTCTGCACCGGCTCGCCGCGCGCGCGTGCGATCACGGCGGCGATGTGCGCCAGATATGCGGGCTCGTTGCGGCGCGAGGCGGGCTTGGGCTCGAGGTCGCGCGGCAGCAGATACGGACCGTCCGTCTCGAGCAGCAGCCGATCGGCCGGTATCCGCCGTACGAGCTCGAGCAAATGCTTCCCCCGGCGCTCATCGCAGATCCAGCCGGTGATGCCGATCGCCAGGCCGAGATCGAGATAGCTCTCGAGCTCGATATCGCCGCCCGTGAAGCAGTGCGCCACGCCGCCTGCAAGCTGCGGCCAGTGCTCGCGCAGGATGGCGAAGAAGTCCCCGTGCGCCTCGCGCTGATGCAGGAAGACGGGCTTGCGCAGGCGCGCCGCCAGCTCGAGCTGGCGGCGGAACGCCTCGCGCTGGGCGTCGTGGGGCGAGTAGTTGCGGTAGTAGTCGAGGCCGCACTCGCCGACGGCGAGCACCTCCGGTGCGCGCGCGAGCTGCTCGAGCTCGGCGAGCAGCCAAGGGGTGAGGTCCATCGCATGGTGGGGATGCACGCCGGCTGTGGCAAAGAGCCTGCCGGGGTGCGCACGCGACAGCTCGATCGCCTTGCGCGTGCTGGCGGCGCACGACCCGGTGACCATCATCTGTACGACGCCCGCTGCGTATGCGCGTGCGAGCACGGCATCGCGATCCGCCTCGTAACTATCGTGGGCGAGATTGATCCCGATGTCGATGAGATGGGCGCAGGAGTGCGGTCCGGAGGGCGCAGGCATGACGTGCTGATGTGTATCGAGTCGAGAGCGGCGAGGAATTCTGTCACATTGAGCCGCTCCTCAGAACGGCAATCTCGCGCGCACGCGGGCGACAGGGCGTCCGGCGCATGCGCTGCGAATGAGCCCGAGTCGCTACCCCGGTACGGGCGCGTGCGGGTCCGCGATCCGTTGCACGCATCGGCTCAGGGCACCCCGCCGTCCCGGCGCAGACCTTGATCTCACGCCCACTCGGGCGCGTTGCCCGCCTTCCACTTGATGCTGCAGCCGATGCTGGCGATCTGGTGCTCGACCCGCTTGCCGGCGAGCAGCGCATCCACCGCCGTG
>JAJZVF010000197.1 GCA_021845825.1 Pseudomonadota bacterium
CCACGCTGGAGACGACGATGTTGCAATTCTCGCGGACACTGTTTGCCATGGGGCGGGACCGGGCGCTGCCCGGCTACTTCGGCAAGGTGCACGCGCGCACCGTCACGCCCGTGCGCACGATGTACCTCCTGCTTGCGGTCGGCCTCGCTGTGATTTTCGCTTCAAGCTTCCTGCCGTCGATCGACTCGATCCTCGCCGATTCAGTCAATGCTATCGCTGTCCAGGTTGCCTACTACTACGGGCTCGCGGGTCTCGTGTGCGCGTGGCTGTACAGGAACAGCTATCGGGAATCGCCTGCGACCTTCCTGCAATATGCGGTGGCGCCCGCGCTCAGTGCGCTCGCGCTCGTCACATTGGGAATCTATGCCATCTCGACATTCAACACGACGACTCGAATAGTCGGTATCGGCGGCCTGATCGCCGGAGTGCTTTTCTTCCGTCCAGGCGGCTACCGACGCGTCGCGGCAGCGATACCCGCCTCCTGAGGCGGCGCACAAGTCGCAACGTCCGTCGACCTCCGGAAGGCGCCGGTGGCGAGCCGGGTACGGGCCGGCTCGCACATGCTCGGGCCGGCCCCTGCGCTGCCCTGCACAGGCAGACGCGCAGCGCGCTCGGGCTATTCCGCGTGGCGTGTCGCCTCGAAGAGGAACCATGCCCGCCGCTCCGCTTCGTCGACCCATACTTCAAGGAGGCTGGCAGTGGCAATGTCCCCCTGCTCGTCGCAAAGGCCGTGGAGCTGACGCATCGAAGCCGCGAGCTGCCGGTTGTCGTCCCGCAGCTCCGACAGCATGTCGCGCGGCGTGACGAACGCCGCGTCGTTGTCGCGCAACCGCTGCAGCTTCGCGATGTGGCCGATCGAGCGCAGCGTCGTACCGCCGATCTTGCGCGCCCGCTCCGCGATGGAATCGGTGATCTCGTAAATTTGCGTCGCCTGCTCGTCGAGCAGCAGGTGATAGTCGCGAAAATTCGGCCCTGACATGTGCCAGTGGAAATTCTTCGTCTTGATGTACAGCGCGAACACATCCGCCAACAGCGCGGTGAGCGCCGGCGGGATATCCCTGATCGCCTCCGGCGAAAGGCCGGATGGCGTATCGAGAGCAGCGGTCTTTCTGGCTTGTTTGTCCATCACGAGGGTCCTCTCGGTTGATTGGCTCGGCGCTCGTGCGCCGCGGACAGATGCCGAGCATATTAGCGCGGCGGACACTCTCAGACGAGTGGCACGCCGAGCGTGATCTGTGCCTTGGGAAGCTGCAACGTCCAGGGCGGCCTTATCTCTGCATCGCCCGCCATCCGAGCGGGCAGGTCGCCGTCCGGCTCATGGGCTTTAGCGCGCACCATCGGCGCCGAGCGACTGATCCCGAAGCCCGGCCCTCGCACTGCAGCGCGACCGCAGCTTCGGCGGCAAGCTCCATGGCCGAACATCTCGAGCGCGGCTCGGCCACGCTTGCGGGCCGTCATTTTGGCCCGCGCGTCCCAGCCGCACGCTCACACCGGTCGCATGTCGGCTGGCGCGAATCCCGTCGATCGATGAGCACCGTCGCGTCGCAGAGCGCGCACTGGCCGAGTCCGATGACCTCGTTCTTGGTAATCCCGAGAATGAAGTTGATCAGATCCTCGAATTGAAGTCTGCCTTGAGGGAAGCGCACGCAAAAGGTCTCGTAGGCCTGGAACAGGCGCTCGCCAAGGTCCAGGCTCACAGGCTCCGGCTGGCAGATGGCTGCGAGGGCTTCCGGCAGGAGCAGGCCGTAATCGCGGCAAATCTTCGCAAGCGATGCGCCTTCGCTTCGCGCCTGTCTCGAGCAGGTGAACCGGGACAGCGAGACGGGTGCGGCCCCACGGGGGCGCATCCGCTCGGAAATGCCCCAGCGCTGGCGCAGCATCCTTTGCTGGTCGGGCGACAGGCCTGTCATAGCCGTGATCGTTCGGCTGCGCGCCTTGTGTGCCATCAGTTTGTATGCGAGTCGGTGGCGCCTGGAGTCGCGCGTCATATCGTCATCGGCCGTGGTTTGCATTGCGTTTCTTCCTCAATTGCCCGCGATGTGTGTCAAGCCGGAGGTTTGAGCTGAAATCGCGCCGCGCCGGCTCTGCGGGCGATATCCGGGGAGGTCGGCGGAATGGCGGCCGTAGTCGGCCTCCGCCATCTGCCGCGCAATGCGTCTGCGCACCATCGGCGCTTGCGCCCGCGAGGGCCTCAATCCGGGTCGTTCGGGGGACGCCTTCCGAGTGCAGCGAGCGGCGATGACTGCCGGGGCTGCGCGGCCTGCACCCGCGCATCGCAGCCTGCGGACGCCGAGTACGGCTCCGCAGCTGCGGCGGCGCATGCCACCGCGCCGACCCATGATTGATGACTGCCGACTCATGTTCTTTGTCACCGTCTGGCGAGGCCCCGGCCGATGCCGCCGCGCGCTGTCCGGGAGTCCCGGGGCAGGTCTCCCTCCGGCGCCGACGACATCAGACACTTTTCATCGCCCGCTTGCGCCGCACAGCTCCACTTACTTCCTACGTCAACGAAGGAGGCGGGGAGGCCCAAAGCACACGCGTCGCAAACGTCAAGTGAGCGGTATCATAGAGCATCTGTCGCCCGAGTGCGACGTTAGTTGCGGAGCTCCGGATTATGTGAACGAGCTCTATAGACTCGGTTCACATGCGCATGACTCGGGCGGCCCGCACCTGCAATTTGGCCGGAATTTCGGCAAGATCCCCGGATTTGCGCCCGTGCGCACTCCTGTCATTCCGCACCTCGGCGGCGACCGATCCCGGAGTGCCGGACCGACGGTAGCTGCCCGCGGCGCTCGGATTACCTGGGCGATCGCCGCCAAAACACACCGGAGAGGCACCTCGCATGCGCAGACGTCAGGGACAGCGATCCTGTGACGCTTCGCGTCACTGTCGGGAATCGAATGCATGCCGCTAAGTCAAGGGCGGCAAGAGCCGCAGTGCGGCGCGCTAGCATCCGAGCGCGGTACAGAGACACCGGCCGCCGCACACGGTACAGTTCGGCTATCTCACCCACACGACAGACGCATAATGCGCCGGCAGGCCCGGGCGCGATGACGGCTGATAGGCAACCATCCCCACTCATGCTCACACGATTCTTCAATCTCGAAGAGCACGGCACAACGGTGCGCACCGAGCTGTTTGCCGGACTCACGACTTTTCTTACGATGGCGTACATCATCGTCGTCAACCCGCTCGTTCTTGGCGCCGCGGGCATGCCTGTCACAGGCGTCGCCGTCGCGACCTGCGTGTCGGCTGGTTTCGGCAGCATCTTGATGGGATTGCTCTCGAATTACCCGCTCGCACTCGCGCCCGGGATGGGCCTCAACGCCTACTTCACGTACACCGTGGTGAAAACCATGGGCCTGCCCTGGCAGGTGGCGCTCGGTTGCGTGTTCATCTCGGCCGTAGCATTCCTGCTGCTGACGCTCGCCGGGGTGCGCCAGCTCATCATGAATGCAATACCGCGTTCCCTATTCGCGGCCGTAAGCGGCGGCATCGGGCTGTTCATCGCGTTCATCGGCCTGAAAAGCGCCGGCATAATCGTCCCGAGTCCCGGCACGACCGTAGGCCTCGGCAAGCTGACTGCAGCGGGCCCCGCGCTCGCGGTGCTCGGTCTACTGGTCATTGCCACGCTGCAGACGCGGGCCGTCAAGGGGGCGATGCTCATCGGCATTTTGACCGTTGCTGCAGTCGCCTGGACCCTCGGGCTCGCCCGCTTCTCTCCTGAGCCGTATCATCTGGCGGACTTGTCCGCGACAGCGTTTCGGCTCAATATTCCGGCGGCCCTTGACCTCAAGGGCGGCGTCGGCCTCTCGCTCATCGAGATCGTGTTCGTGTTCCTGTTTGTGGATCTGTTCGATAACGTCGGAACGCTGATGGCCGTCACAAAGCGCGCGGGACTGGTCTCTGCGGACGGCACGGTTCCACGCATGCGCCGCATCCTGCTTGCCGACTCGATCGCGATGCTCGTGGGAGCGCTCGCGGGTACGAGCCCGGTCACGAGTTACATCGAGAGCACTTCGGGCGTGGCAGTGGGCGGGCGCACCGGACTCACGAGCGTCACGGTGGGCGCGCTCTTTATTTGCACCCTGTTCGTAGCGCCGCTCGTACAGGCCATTCCGGCCGTGGCAACCGCGCCGGCCCTGGTACTGGTGGGCGCGATGATGATGGGCGCCCTCGCCGAGGTGGATTGGCACGAGCCGGGCGAGGCCATCCCGGCCTTTCTCACAGCCGTCATGATTCCGCTGAGCTACTCGATCGCCAACGGTCTCGCCTTCGGCATCGTGAGCCACGCGGTTCTCAAGTTCGTGCGCGGACAGGCATGCGCGCGCGACTGGCTGGTGTATGTGCTGGCGGCGCTCTGCGTCGGCCGCTTCATCTACCTCGCGTGAGCGGCGGCCGCGACACGGCTCGCTAGCGCGTTCCTGCGCGCGCCACCAGCGGAGGGAGCGACACTGTCAATGCGGCCAGGAGAATCAGTCCACCCCCGCACCAGGCAAGGACACTCAGTCGTTCATGCAATATCGCGACGCCGAGCAATGCACCGGTTAGAGGCTCCAGATTATTGAGGATCCCGGCCCGATACGCCGGCATGTGCCGCAGGCCCCAATTCGCCAGACAAAACGCCAGAAACGTGCACAGCACACCGAGGCCGAGGAGCCCGAGCCACGTCGCGCCATCCACCTGCACGATGACCGCCATGGACTGCCTGCTCAGTGCGTCGAAGGGCAGCAGCATCATGGTGCCGAGCAGCATGGTGTAGGCGGTGGTGGCGACCGCCGAATAGCGCGCCATCAGCCGCTTGCACGTCAGGACCCACCCTGCCGCTGCGAACATCGAGAGGAGTATCAGGCCGGG
>JAJZVF010000198.1:0-2327 GCA_021845825.1 Pseudomonadota bacterium
GTGATGTCGGTGTGCTCGCCCGCGGCATAAATCAGCTTGCTGCCGTTGCCCGCCCGGGCGAGGGGCAACGCCAGGGCGAGCGCGAGCGACAGCAGCAGGCACGGCGCCCACCAGGGGCGGGCACGGGCGCAGGACGTTGACTTCTTCATTGTTGGTATTCTCCGGGTGTTTCCGCCCTGGTGATCATGCTCGATGGGCACGCGAGCGCCGCGCGGCCTGCGCCGCTCAACCCTGTGCGTGCCGCGTGGGATGGGCGTGCTCGATGTTCATGCCGCGAATGATGGTGACGCTGTACCTCGCCGGCCGGTGCAGGACGAGATGCACCGGCCGGACGCTCCTGTGCCACACCGGCTTGCTCGGCGGCGTGCGCGCGACCGCGACCGCCGGCACGTTGATGGCGTTCGGACCGCGCAGCGTCAATTGAATGCGGCCCTCGGTCATGGCCGTCACCAGCTTGTCGGCCTGCTCGGGCGTCACTTCCAGGGTCACCGCCCGCACGAGCTGCGGGGAGTCCTTGTCGTGCGAATCCGTCTGATCGACCGCGAGCACGAGGATGTCCTGCAGGACGATGTGAGTGATGGCGCGGCCGCCGACCTGGCGGGCTTCCAGGACGTCGACGCGGTTTCCCGGCAGCAGGAAGCCGGCGACATCGGTGACGTCGTTGACGCTCAGGGAGATGGCGCGCATGTCCGGCGGCAGCAGCGCGGCGAGCAGGCTCCCGTTCGGGTGGGCGGTGAACTGTCCGGGCTGCAGGATCGCCCCGGGCAGCACCCGCTCGAGCGCCACCATGCCCTTGAGCTGTCGGGGCGCGGAGAAATGCGCGCCGATCGGCGCCGAGGCGGGCAGCTCGATCACCCGCAGGAAGCGCCGGTGAACCCGGGTGCCGAACGGGATCTGCTGCGCCGCGGTCACCACGGGCATCTGCGCCACCGCCGTGCTGCGCTGCAGGCGCTTGGCCACCCAGCCGCGGGCCACCCACGCCGCGCCGAGCGCCAGCGCGAGCGACAGCACCATCAGCGACATTGCGCGTCTCCTAACCATGATGGAATCCTCCCGGCGGTATCATTGATCGCCCGCCACGAAATAGTTGTGCCAGGCCCACTCGAGCGCATCGAAGCGCAGGTGATCGCCGTCGCCGAGGTAGGCCGCGTGATCGAGCGCCATGTCGATCAGGTCCCGGGGATGGCAGGGCAGGAGGGGTATCGAGGACGGCCGGTGCAGACGATCGATCACCGTCTGGCAGGTCTGCGGGTCGTAGGGGACGCCGTGCTGCTCGCAGACCTGTTGCCAGATCTCGTGGTAGCGATGCGTGGGCAGGGGGCCGAATTGGATCTTGTAGCCGATGCGCCTGAGGAACGCGTCATCGGCGAGATCGGTCGGGCGCAGATTGGTCGAGAACACCAGGATCAGGTCGAACTGCACGATGAAGCTCTGGCCGGTCGGCAGGCTGAGGTAGTCCCGCCCTTCCTCCATGGGGACGATCCAGCGGTTGAGAATGGCGCGCGGGGGCACGCGCTGGCGGCCGAGATCGTCGATGATGAGCATGCCGTTGGTTGCTTTCAGCTGCAGGGGCGCCCGATACAGCCGGGTGGCCGGATCGAGCTGCACCTCGAGCATCTCCGGTGTCAGCTCCCCGCCGGTGATCACCAGCGGCCGCCGGCACAGCACGAAGCGCGGATCGTGACCGTCCTCGAGCCTGACTCCGGGCGAGGGCGCCTGGACCGGGACGTGCACCGTGGTGTCGAAGATCTGGATGATGGTCTCGCCGACGGCGAGCGCGTGCGGCACCAGCACGGTGTCGCCGACCAGCCGGCACAGCCGCTGGGTGACGTAGGTCTTGCCGGTGCCCGCCTCGCCATAGACGAAAATGGCCTTGCCGGAATTGAGCGCCGGGCCGAGCCGGTCGAGCATCTGGTCATCGAGCACGACGTCCTTGAATGCGGCGGCCATCAGCTCGCGGGTGATCAGGCGGTCGTGCACCGATTGCCGGCGCACCACTTCGCTGTATGCCTCGAGTGTCACCGGGGCCGGGCCCACGTAGCCGCTGCGGGCGAGGCCGTCCTGGGCGCTCATGCGGCCCCTGTCGGTGAGCGCGTAGCGCAGGCTGGCTTCCTCCGGGGTGGGTCCGCGCACTTCGATGCGCCCCTCGCGGCGCAGGAAGGCGAGCACCTCCCCGAGAATGCCGCCGGCGAGGGCGGTGCGGCGGCTCATGGCCGGCAGGGTGAGCGTGCCGGCGCTGTACAGATGCTTTTCGACCAGCTCGCACAGCAAGGAGATGTTGAGTCCCGTCTCGGCGATGCTCTTCGGTCGCGGCGCGAGAGCGCCGG
>JAJZVF010000198.1:2427-4805 GCA_021845825.1 Pseudomonadota bacterium
GCGGCCTCCGCGTGGTTGACTTCCTGCGCCGTGCTACCCACGGTATGCGCTCCATACCAGGGAGATGAGCGTGCCGCCGGCGATGGCAAGGCCATAGGGGAAGCGCCGAGCGGCCCCCTCCGCGCCCGAGTGCGGCACGTGCGCGGTGTGCCCGGTCGTACAGAGCACGTAGCCTCTGAAGATCCACCGTCGCAGCAGCTCGCGCACGCCCCCCGGCCCGGCGGTTGCGACGAGGACGAGCAATCCGCCAAACAGTCCCATGACGAGTGTCCAGAGGATGGCGAAGAACGCGCCGGCGGGGCCGAGGAACGCCCCCACGGCCGCCATGGCCTTCACATCCCCGGCGCCGGATCCGCCGGCGAGGAACATCGGCAGGAACACCGCGAGCCCCACCGCGAGTCCCTCGGCGCCGTGCAGCACCCCCGGGGCGCCGGCGGCGGCCGCGTGGAGGGCGAAGGCGAGCACGGCGGCGGGCACCGTCAGCCGGTTCGGGATCCGGCGGGTGCCGAGGTCCGTGACCGCCAGGGCGATCAGGAATGCCGTCAGGGCGGCCACCGTGAAATACGAGCTCTCCGAGGCCATACGCGCAGGTCCGCTCAGGGTGCGGGAGGGGCGACCGATGGGGTGCGCTCCACACCCCATCGGTAATCGGACGACATCGACGGCGGCGGCGCTTTAGAACGTCCCGCTGTTTGCCGGTGAGCTCGACACCGCCCCGTACAGCCAGTTGATGACGTTGTTCACCGCCCCTCCCAGGTGGGTGAATGCGAGAACGACGCCCGCCGCAATCAATCCTCCGGCGATGGCATATTCCACCGTTTCCAGCCCGTCCTCCTCCTGCCACAGCGAGACGAGCATCTTCTTGCAGCTCAGCATGGACATGTCTCCAGATGAAGTTGATGTAGTTGTTCGGATCCGGCGCCGGCCGCAGCGCGTTGGCCCGGACCGGTGCCTCGGATTGGACGAGCCGAGCATCGGCCCTTTGCGCCCGGCGGCAGTAGGACGGCTTTGCAGAAGTGCCGGATGATTTTGCCGAGCCGGCCCCGCTTCCCGCGCGGCGGCCCGCGCGGCCGAGTGGACTCGGCGCAGGCGGCAAAATCGTCCGGACATCGATCAAAAGATTCCTAACCGCCGGGGGTGCGGGTTTGCCAAGGTGAAGCGTACGCGCCGGTCCATAACAGGCGCGGTGGACAACCGCCCGTGAGCAGCGCAAGCGCAGTCGATTCGGCCTCGGCACCCCTCGCCTACCCCCTGGCCCCGGGGGTCTCCTGGCCGCTGTTGCTCGGCGTGGCGGCGTTCCTGATCCCGGTGCTCGCGGGGTGGGGACTGAGGGACCCGGATACCTACTGGCACATCGCCGCCGGGCGCTGGATGCTCGCGCACGGCGCGGTGCTCACACATGATCCGTTTTCCTTCACCCGGCGCGGGGCGCCGTGGATCGCCCAGGAGTGGGGCGCGGAGCTGCTGATCGCGCTCGTGTTCCGGCTCGCCGGCTGGGCGGGCCTCGTCTTGCTCGCCGCCGCCTGCTTCGCCGGCACGCTCGCGTATCTGCTGCGCTTCCTGCTCGCGCGCATGGAGCCGCTGCACGCCCTGGTGCTCGCCTTTCTCGCCGGCAGCATGATGTTCCCCTCGCTGCTCGTACGGCCGCACGAGCTGGTCTGGCCGCTCACCGCGCTGTGGATGGGCACGCTGGTCGGCGCCGCCGAGCGCTGCCGAGCGCCGCCCTGGTGGCTGCTCGGGGTGATGCTGCTCTGGGCGAACCTGCACGCCAGCTTCATCCTGGGTCTTCTCCTTGCGGTGCCGATCGCCCTGGAGGCGGTGCGCGGGGCGCGGCCGGTATGGAAACCGGCCGCCCGGCGCTGGGGCTTGTTTCTCGCCGCCGCGGTCGGCTGCGCGCTCGCCAACCCCCAGGGCCTGAAGTTGCTCATCTATCCTTTCCGGGTGCTCGACATGAGCGCGCTCGATTACATCGCGGAGTGGCGGCCGCCTGACCTGCAGCACCTGCAGATACTGAGCGTGTGGCTCGCGCTGATACTCGGGCTCGCGTTCATCGGGCGCATCCGGCTGCCGCTCACGCGCAACGTCCTGGTCCTGGGGTTGCTGTTCATGGCGCTGCAGCACGTGCGCAATGTCGCGCTGCTCGGCCTGCTCGCCCCGTTCCTGCTCGCCGCGCCGGTGGCGGCTGTTTGGCGCGGGCGGGAAGCCCGCGGCCGCGATGCCGCCGGTCTGGACCGGTGCTTGCGCGCTCTGACACCGCCGGCGCCGCGCGCCGCCGCGCTGGCGGCGATCGCTCTGGCCGCCGTGATCGCTGCGGTCGCGGTGCGCATCGAGCGGCCGCACCCGCCCGCAGCGGTGGCGCCGCGCGCGGCGCTCGCTGC
>JAJZVF010000199.1 GCA_021845825.1 Pseudomonadota bacterium
CGGCGCAGCCATGGGCATCAAGGGCAGCGGCGCAGCCATGGGCATCAAGGGCAGCGGCGCGGCCATGGGCATCAAGGGCAGCGGCGCGGCCATGGGCATCAAGGGCAGCGGCTGATCCTTACCTGCGCGGACGCCGGCCTCTCCGATGGAGGTGCCGGCGTTTTGCTCGTTATTGGCCAGTTGAGTCTGCTCGCAACTCCTTGCGCAGCACCTTGCCCACGTTACTCTTGGGAAGCTCGCGCCTGAAATAGACGTGCCGCGGCACCTTGTAGGCGGCCAGGAACTTGCGGCAGTGCGCAATGATGTCATGCTCGCTGACGTTGGGGTCCTTGAGCACCACGTACAACGCAACGACTTCGCCGGAATGCGGATCAGGCTGTGCCACGGCGGCCGCCTCCAGGACACCGGGGTGTGTCACCGCCACCTCCTCCACCTCGTTCGGATAGACATTGAAGCCTGATACCAGGATCAGATCCTTCTTGCGGTCCTGCAGGTAGACATAGCCGCGCCCGTCCACGTAACCCACGTCGCCGGTGCGCAGCCATCCGCCGGGCAACATCACCTTGGCGGTCTCCTCGGTACGGTGCCAATAGCCGCGCATCACCTGCGGCCCTCGCACACAGATCTCGCCGCTTTGGCCGGTGGGCAGGTCGTTGCCGGCGTCGTCCTTGACTGCGACGTCGGTGGAAGGCAGCGGCAGGCCGACCGAGCCGTTGAACTCGTCGGTCAGCGGATTGATCGCCACGCCCGGGGAGGTTTCGGTCAGGCCCCACGCCTGGGTGAGAATGTTGCCCGTGACCTCCTTCCAGCGCTGTGCCACCGAGGCCTGCACGGCCATGCCGCCTCCCAGGGTGATCTTGAGGCGGCTGAAATCCACCTTGTCGAAACCCGGGGTGTGGAGCAATGCGTTGAACAGGGTGTTCACCCCGCTGAAGAACTCGAACGGCTCGCGCTTCATCGCCGCCACCAGGGCCGGAAAATCCCGGGCGTTGATGATCAGCACGTTCTTCCAGCCGATATAGGTAAAGAGGAGGCAGTTCACCGTGAGCGCGAACACATGGTAGAGCGGAATCGCGGTGAGCAGCACGCCGCGCTCCTGCTCGAAGCGGCTGCCGAGCCAGGCCTGCGCCTGCAGGATGTTGGCGCAGATGTTGCCGTGGCTGAGCATTGCCCCTTTGGCCACGCCGGTCGTGCCCCCGGTGTACTGCAGGAAGGCCAGGTCCTCGGAACCCACTTCGACGGGCCGGAACGGCATTTTGCGCCCCGAGCGCACCGCGTCGCGGAACGACAAGGCGGCCGGTATGTGCCACTCGGGCACCTGTTTGCGGCGATGACGGACGATGTAATTGATGACGTGTGACTTGGGGAAGGAAAGAAAGTCCCCGACCGCGGTCACCAGAACATGCTTCAGCCGGCAATGCGGCACAACCTCCGCCACCACGTGCGCGAAATTCTCCAGCACAATGATCGCGCTCGCGCCGGAATCGGTGAGCTGATGCTCGAGCTCTCGGGCGGTGTACAACGGATTGGTGTTGACAACGGTGAGGCCGGCGCGCAGCGCACCGAATAGAGCAATCGGATATTGCAGCGTGTTGGGCAGCATGATGGCAATGCGCTCGCCCTTGGCGAGCCCCGCCGACTGCAGCCATGCCGCGAAAGCGCTCGACAGTTCATCCAGTTGCCCGAAGGAAAGCACCTTGCCGAGCTGCTCGTACGCCGGCCGGTCCCGATGAGCCGTGCACGCGTGGTGCAGCATCTGCACGAGCGATGTCAGCCGCTCGGGGTCGATATCGGCCGGTACGCCCGGCGGGTAGGACTTCAGCCAGATTCGGTCCACGGTGAAATGCCCTTCGGTTTAGGTCGTTCGGGGGCGTGCCCGGCGATCCGGCACCAGATCCGCGAGCGGAGAGAGTTTAGCCTGTGCGCTCATCCCGCGGCGTTGCGCCGCAGTGTGGCATTGCCGAGAAAGTACTCGACCTTGTCGCGGTAGGTTCGCGAGAGCTTCAGCTCCTGGCCGCCGTCGAGGGTCAGGAAGTACTCCCCGTTCATGTGCTTGCGCAGGCTTTTGACATAGCGCAGGTTCACGATGGTGGAGCGATGGACGCGCTGGAACAGCCTGGAGTCGAGGATCTCCTCGAGCTCCTTCATGGTGCCGCGCAAGATGTGCGTCTCGCCCTCGGCGTGAACACACATGTAATCACCGGCCGCATCGATCCATTGGACCGAGGAAACCGGCACACGCGCCGTGCGTCTGCCCTGGCGGATGGGCAGGATCTGCGGATAGCGTGCATCGAGAGCCGCATCGCCTTGCGCGAGCAGCGTCTCGATCTCGATCTCACCCGAGCCGGTGATCTCCGCCACCACCGCCAGGAGCTTGTCGCGCTGATCGACGGCGTTGCGCGCCCGAACGCTCTGGCGTACCCGTTCCAGGGTCACCTCGAAGCGCCGCTCGTCGATGGGCTTGAGCAGGTAATCGACCGCGCGCGCCTCGAACGCCTGCACCGCGTACTGATCGTACGCGGTGACGAAGACGACCAGCGGCATGTCCTCTTGCGGGATTTGCGCGAGCACCTCGAAACCGGAGAGTACCGGCATCTGGATATCGAGAAACACCAGGTCCGGCCGCTCCCGGCCGATGACGCGCACCGCGTCGCGGCCATTGCCGCACTCCGCGACCACCTCGAAATCCGGCGTTCCGCGCAGCCGCAGCTCGATACCGCGCCTCGAGAACGCCTCGTCGTCGACGATGACGGTCTTGATGTTCATGTTTTCATGGACCGCGGACCATAGGGGAGCGCCCCGCGGAGCCTGAATGTTACCTGAATTCGAGTCGTCGCGGCCGCGTCAGTCGATCCCGGGCTGCTGCAGGCGCTCGATCGGCAGCGGTCGGGCGAGAATCTGACCCTGGGCGAAGTCGCAGCCGACCGCGGTCAGCCAGCGCACCGCCAGCTGCGTGTCGACCTGCTGTGCCGCGCAATGGATGCCGAGCACCTTCACCGCCTGTACGATTGCCACCACGAGCGCCTGCGACAGTTTGTCCTTCAGCACCGAGGCGGTGAGGCGCGAATCGATCTTCACCAGACGCACCGCTTTGGAGCGCAGCAGCGGCACCACCGTCGAATCAAAGGAAAAGCCATCGATGACGACGAAGCAGCCCAACCGCTCGCAGCCGCCGATGAATCGCTCCACCTGGACACGGCGCTGCGTGCACAGCGGCTCTGCGATCTCGAAGCCGAGCGTGTCGGCGCAGATGCCGCTCTTCCCAAGCTGCGCGCCAAAGTGAGGCAGGAAGCGCTCGTCCTCCAACGTGGCGATGGACAGGTTGAGCGTGAAGCTGGTGGGCTCCCGCGTCCAGGCATCCCGGTGCGCGGCGAGCCATGAGAGCAGCCTTTCGACCGCCAGCACATCGAGGAACGCCGGATCGCGGTTCTGGCGAGCCGTACCCCGGGGCAGCACTTCGAAGCGGCGCGTGCGGCCGCCCGCGCGCAGCTTGACGAAAGGCAGCACTTCCAGGACTACTGGGACCGTTGCGAAAGCCGTAGTCGAGACCGGCATAGTTAGCCCAAGCGCAGGCTCAGCTGCCGCGTGCTCTGCGGGCGAGGAACCGGCAGTCGACGACTGCGCGGCAGCAGCGGATGACGCATCCGGCGACTCGAGCTCGAGCGAAATCTCCCCTGTCCCCAGGATTTCGTCCACGGCTGCAGGCGCCAACGGCGCATTGGGGCCGTGTGGACTGCCGCTGCCAGGGTCCGCAGCCGGCGCCGGCGGGTCATCGTCGGCCAGCGAGAGCACCATATGGGTGGAATCCTGCTCGACCTGCGGTCCGGCAGGGCCCAGGAGCGTGGCCAGCTTCTGGGCAGCGGCGCGCACGGACGGCGTCGAAATCCGATTGAACAAGCCCTCACCGGCCAATTTGAGCTCGGCTAGGACCATCACCAGCCCGACCAGGCACGCCGGCGCGGTACGCACGGGTAAAAAGACCGCCGTTCGCCCGTCCTCCAGTTTTTGCCCGCCGCCGGCTCCCTGGTCCTCTCCGGCGAAGCGCTCGAGCGCCTCGAGCACGAGCGCATGCTCGTCCGGTCCGAGCGCCCCTTCACTGAGCCACAGAACATTGCCCTGGGCGTCGTAGATCGACACGGAATGGAGCCTGAGCGGCGGCAGGGCGGTACGCAGCTCCCAGCCGAGCGACTCCACGGTGAGCGGTCCGCCACGCGCGGGCACGTGTCCGATAGCCTGGCTGCCGGGTGGCTGAGGAACCTTGCCGATTGCCGAGTGCATGCTCATCTCGTCTTCGCAGGGTGCCAGCATACCTCAAGCGCCGCCGTGAATTCGCTCGCGTTCCTCTTGCGGGTTTCGGCTGGGAAAGGGCGCCCGCGGGCTTTGTCATAACGGCCACGCTGTTCAAGGGCTTGCGCGTCGGGGCGCCCGCCCGGGCTCGACGTTTGACATATCGGCAGCTGCCGGAAACGGCGAAGCGCGGCTCCTGCGCACGGCCCGGCACGATCCTACTGACGGGAAAGTATGCTACCCGGCAGTAGGATAACGTCCCAAAAAGGGTACACTAGTCGCACCAGTTGACCTTGCAGGGAGAATTGACCCATGTATCGCGCCCCGCTCAGAGAGCTGCGTTTCGTGCTCGAGGAGCTGCTCAACGTAAGGCAGCTCGCCGCCTGCCCCGGCCTGGCCGACTATTCCGATGAGCTCGGCGCTGCCATCCTCGAGGAAGCCGGCCGCTTCGCCGAGACAGTGGTCGAGCCGCTCAATCGCGCGGGCGATCGCCAAGGGGCCGTTTGGAGCCCCG
>JAJZVF010000200.1:0-3467 GCA_021845825.1 Pseudomonadota bacterium
GGGGTGTTTGCGGCGCTCGGATTGCTCAGGCGCCGCGGCTACCGGCTCGTCATGGTCAGCAATCAGGACGGACTCGGCACTGCCTCCTTTCCGCAGCCCGCCTTCGAGACGCCGCAGCAGTTCATCCTCGAGACGTTCCGCTCTCAGGGCATCGAGTTCGAGGCGGTGTTCGTCTGTCCGCACACTGCCGATGCGGGGTGCGAGTGCCGCAAGCCCGGCACCGCCCTGGTGCGCGAGTACCTGCGGGCGAACGCCGTGGACCTGGCCGCAAGTGCGGTCATCGGCGACCGGGACACCGATCTTGCGTTCGCCCGCAACCTCGGCGTGCGCGGCTTGCGCGTCTGTCGTGACGGGTCCCCCGGGGAGAGCTGGCCGGCCATCGTGCAGAGCCTGACGGCGCGCCGCGCCCGCCTGACACGCCGCACGCAGGAGACCCAGATCGAGGTCAGCGTCGACCTCGATGCCGGCGCGCCGGTGAGCATCGCCACCGGCATCGGATTTTTCGACCACATGCTCGAGCAGTTGGCGCGCCACGGCGGTTTCGCCCTCGAGCTCGCGTGCCGGGGCGATCTTAAGGTCGACGAGCACCATACCGTGGAGGACTGCGCGCTCGCGCTCGGGCAGGCGCTGCGCCAGGCGCTCGGCAAGAAGGTCGGCATCGCCCGCTACGGCTTTCTGCTGCCGATGGACGAGGCGCTGGCGCAGGTGGCCATCGACCTGTCGGGCCGGCCGTTCGCGCGCTTCCGCGGGCATTTCAACCGCGAGGCCGTCGGCGGGCTGCCCACCGAGCTGGTGCCGCATTTTTTCAGGTCGCTGGCCGAGTCCCTGGGAGCGGCGATCCATCTCGAGGTCACCGGGGAGAACAGCCATCACATGATAGAAGGATGCTTCAAGGGCGTCGGACGGGCGCTGCGCCAGGCTTGCCGTCGCGAGAGCGAGGAGCTGCCGAGCACCAAGGGTGTGCTGTGATGGACGCGGCCATCATCGACAGCGGCGGCGCGAACCTCGCCTCGCTCCAGTTCGCGTTCGAGCGGCTCGGCGCACGGACGCGGGTGACGGCGGATGCGCGCGAGATTGCCGCCGCGCCCCGCGTCGTGCTGCCCGGCGTCGGCTCCGCCACCGATGCCATGGAGCGCCTGCACGGCAGCGCAATCGCCTCGCTCCTGCCTTCCCTCACCCAGCCGGTCCTCGGCATCTGCCTCGGCATGCAGCTGCTGTTTGAGCGTTCCGAGGAAGGCTCGACACCGTGCCTCGGCATCCTGCGTGGACAGGTGCGGCGCCTGCGGGCTGCCCCCGGGCGCCCGGTGCCGCACATGGGTTGGAACCGGCTCGAGACCTGGAAAGCCGATCCGCTGCTCGCCGGAATCGCCCCGGGCGCGTATTTCTATTTCGTGCACGGCTATGCCGTGCCCGCCGGGGAGCTCACGGTGGCTCCGGTCGAGTACGGCGAGCCGCTCTCGGCGGTGGTGCGGCAGGGCAACTTCTGGGGCGTGCAGTTTCATCCCGAGCGCTCGGCCGCGAGCGGTGCACGGCTGCTCGGCAACTTCCTCGGCCTTTGACCCATGTTGCTGATTCCCGCCATCGATCTGCGCCAGGGCCGCTGCGTGCGCCTGTTCCAGGGCGACTTCGCCGCCGAGACGCGCTATGCGTATGCTCCCGGTGAGCTGCTCGAGCATTACCGCTCGCTCGGAGCGCTGTGGGTACACGTGGTCGATCTCGACGGGGCGCGCGAGGGCGCGCCGGCCAACCGCCAGGTGATCGCCGCGCTCGCCGCCCGGGGCGGGGTGCGCCTGCAGGTCGGCGGCGGCATCCGCCGCTGCGAGACGATCGAGGAGCTGCTCTCGGCCGGGGTCGGGCGGGTGGTGATCGGCAGCGCCGCGGTGGAAAACCCGCCCCAGGTGCTCGAGTGGCTCGCCCGCTTCGGCCCCGAGCGGCTCTGCCTGGCGCTCGATGTGCGCCTCGATGAGCACGGCGACCCTCAGGTGCGCACGCGCGGCTGGCGCGAGGGCGGCGCTCGCAGCCTGTGGGAGGTGCTGTCGCTGTATCCTCCCGCAAGCGTCCGGCACGTGTTGTGCACCGACATCGCGCGCGACGGGGCGCTCGCCGGCCCGAACTGCCCGCTCTACGGCGCGGCGGTGACCCGTTTTCCCCACATCGCCTGGCAGGCCTCCGGGGGCGTGCGCGATGCAAGCGACCTGCAGGCGCTCGCCGATGTCGGGGTCACCGCGGCCGTCAGCGGCAAGGCGCTGCTCGAGCGGCGGATCACTCCCGAGGAGTTACGACCATTCTTGCCCGACGCATCATCCCCTGCCTAGACGTGCGCGACGGCCGGGTCGTCAAGGGCGTTCGCTTCCGCGATCATCAGGTCGTGGGCGAGATCCTGGAGCTCGCCGCCCGCTACCGCGACGAGGGCGCCGATGAGCTGGTGTTCTACGACATCACCGCCAGTCCCGAGGGGCGTTCCGTCGATCGGGACTGGGTGCGGCGTGTCGCCCGCGTGCTCGATATTCCCTTCTGCGTAGCCGGCGGCATCCGCTCGGTGGGCGATGCGGAGGCCGTGCTCAACGCCGGTGCGGAGAAAGTCTCCGTCAACTCCCCCGCCCTCGCCGACCCCTCGCTCATCGACCGGTTGAGCCGGCGCTTCGGCTCGCAATGCGTGGTCCTCGGGATCGACAGCCGGCTCACCGAGCAGGGCTACCGGGCCTTCCAGCTCACGGGCGATCCCGGCCGTGCGCGCGAGTCCGGTCGCGACGTATTCGAGTGGGTGCGCGAAGCGCAGGAGCGCGGCGCCGGCGAAATCGTGCTCAATTGCATGGGCAGCGATGGGGTGCGCCGCGGCTATGACATCGAGCAGCTGCGGGCCGTGCGCGCCATCTGCCAGGTGCCGCTCGTCGCCTCCGGCGGCGCCGGAGAGATTGCGCACTTTGCCGCGGTGTTCAGCGAAGGCGGCGTCGATGCCGCACTCGCGGCGAGCGTATTTCACTCCGGGGCCATCGCCATCGCGGATCTGAAGCGCGAGTTGCGCTCGGCAGGCATCGAGGTACGCCTGTGAGTCGGCTGCACTCACCCGGCAAGGCGCTGACCGCGGCCGACATCGATCAGCTCGATTTCCAGAAGATGGGCGGGTTGCTGCCGGCGGTGGTGCAGGATGGCGGCGGCGCGGTGCTCATGCTCGGCTACATGAATCGCGAGGCGCTGTGCGCCACGCTGGCGCGCGGCCGGGTCGTGTTCTTCAGCCGCAGCCGTCAGCGCTTGTGGGAAAAGGGCGAGACCTCCGGCAACACGCTCGATCTGGTGACCGTGCGCGCTGACTGCGACGGCGATGCGCTGCTCGTCACCGCCCGGCCGCGCGGCCCGGTGTGCCACCTCGGCACCGCCACGTGCTTCGGCGAGGAAAGACCGGCCGGCGCGACGCTCGCCTTTCTCGCCGAGCTGCAAGAGGTGATCGCGCAGCGGATCGCGGCTCG
>JAJZVF010000200.1:3567-4771 GCA_021845825.1 Pseudomonadota bacterium
GCGATATGACTCTTCGCCCACCCCGCCAGTTGAGTGACCGGCTCGCGCAGTGATTGGCCGAGGGAGGTGAGCTCGTACTCGACCTTCGGCGGAACGACCGGGTAGACCGTGCGCTTCACGAGTCCATCGCGCTCGAGTCCGCGCAGGCACAGCGTCAGCATGCGCTGAGATATTCCGCCGATGGCACGCTTCAGCTCCAAGAAGCGCCGCGGCCGCTCGGCCAGCATGATGATGATGAGCACGCTCCATTTTTCCCCGATCCGTGCCAACACCTGGCTGATCTTCGGGCACTCCGCGCTCGGCAGCGCATCCCGCCCATCGTCATGGGTTACATCGGTTTCACTCTGTCGCATCGTTGTGCCTTCTTGTGCTGCGCCCACTACGCTTACATACTTATCCCAGGTAACCGTTTTATACCATATCGAGGCCCCCATGAAGCTCTTGCACGTCGACGCCAGCATTCTCGGCCGGAATTCGGTCAGCCGCCAACTGAGCGCGGCCATCGTCAAACGCCTGCGCGAGGCCCATCCGCGCATCGAGGTAACGTACACTGATCTCGGCGCGCAGCCCATCGGACATCTGACCGGAGCGCACCTCGCGGCCGCTCAAGGCGCCACCCCGGAGTCCCCGGCCCTGCTCGAGGACCTCGCGCGCGGCGCCAGGGCGCTCGAGGACTTTCTCGCGGCCGACATCCTCGTGGTGGGCGCGCCCATGTACAACTTCTCGATCTCCTCGCAGCTGAAGGCCTGGATCGATCGGATCGCGGTCGCCGGCAGGACTTTCCGCTACACGGAAAAAGGTCCCGAGGGGCTCGCCGGTGCCAAGAAGGTGATCGTCGCCTCCTCCCGGGGCGGATTCTACGGCCCGCAATCCCCCGCAGCGTTCCTCGATCACCAGGAGAGCTACCTGCGCGGCATCCTCGGCTTTCTCGGCATCACCGACCTGACATTCGTGCGGGCCGAGGGGCTCAACGTCGGCGCCGATCAGCGCCAGGCGGCGATCGAGGCGGCAACCGCCGAGGCGGCCCGGCTCGCCGCCTGAGCGCCGCTCGCAACGGCAACGCACACCAACCCCCCAAGGAGATTCCCATGACTGCTCCATCCACACGCGGCATCGCCCGGCTCGTGCGCGGCACGCCGACCTCGGACGGGGCCGGCGTCAAGCTGACACGCGTGATCGGACAAGCGCAGCTCGCCGATCTCGA
>JAJZVF010000201.1 GCA_021845825.1 Pseudomonadota bacterium
TCAGCCAGCCGTTGGCGCGCGCGGCCCCGGCGAGGCGCGCGTTGGTCACTGCGGGGTAGCCGGCCGCCAGGGCGGCGGCCGGCGCCAGCGTGGCGGCCAGCGCGGCGCCGAGCCACCGCCGGCGCCGCAGATGCGGTGCATGGATCATCGTCATACTCGTTATTCCCCTCTGTTGTTGGATTGCCTGACCGGGCGGCTCGCGCGCGATCTGCCTCGACCGATCAGTGTGCAAGCCGCGTGCCACCGGCACGGCGCAGCGCGCGCGGGCCGGCCGCGAGCCATAGGCAGGGGTAAATCACACGGCCGGGGAAGCAGCTGCGCCGAGCCGGCAATCAGCGGGAAATCGCGGTCGTTCTTGTTCTATGTTCCGTTCTGAAACGCCCCGCGAAGCAACAGCATGCCGCGGTGGAACAGCGCCCGGGCGCATTCGGCAGCGCAGGTCGCCCTGCCCCGGCCGCGCCGCGGGCGATCCGCCGCGGCGGCCGCAGGCGCGAGCTACTGCGGGGGCTCGCCCTCGCCCACCAGCTTGTAGGTCCGCCCGGCGGTGTATTCGTAGATCGCCCGCAGATCCTTCGGCGAGAAGAAACCCGCCCAGGAGGGCATGCCCTTGGCCTTGATGCCCTCCATGGCGATCTGCGTCATCTGCGCGCGGGTCATGCCGTTCTTGATCGCCGTGCGCAGATCGGGCGCGTACTCCGAGCCGACCGCATCCTCGCCATGGCAGCGGAAGCAATACGAGTTGAACAGCTCATAGCCGCGGAACACCGTCTTGGTCACGTTGTGCGTACCGGGCTGGTACACCGGGAAATCGAGCATGACCTTCTTGCCGTCGACGACATAGGTGTACATCTTGTGCTCGACGGCAGCCGCCGCCTGCGGCTTGATCGACAGCACCCAGGTGATGACCTCATCGAGCTCGAGAGGGCTCAGGTTCGGATGCGGCGGCATGGGGATCTGCCCCCAGGTGCCGACGTGACCGAACTTGACGGCGTGCATGAGCATCGCCTTCGCCCCCGGCTGGTGCGCGAAGCGCTTGGCGACCGCCGCAAATGCCGGCCCGACCACCTTGTGATGCAAGGCGTGGCACGAGAAGCAGTTGCTGCCGCGCGCGACCTTCTCCCCGGCCGGCACCTTGGCGCCCGCGGCCGCCGCGGAGCCGGTCGCGGCCAAGGCGCACAGCAGCGCGCTGGCCCCGAGCAGGGTCTGGATGATCCGCCCTCGGGCGCGGCGCCCTCGGCAGCGGGCAGAGTCGGAAATCGGGCTGGAGAGGGTGCACTTGGGATCGCTCATGAATTGCATCACGGTCATCGATCTGGCGTAGTTGAGAAGGAATCGGCAGCGTGCCCGGACTGCTCAAGGCAGGATCCGGACGTCGTAGGCGTTCATGATCCGCTGGATCTGCGCCTTGTGGGTTCTGATCACTTCGTCAAGCTGCCGCTTGAGCGCCGTCTCACCCTTGGCAACCCCCATCGACATGAAAAAGAGATAACGCTCCGGGGCGCCGAACGTGACCGTATTGGGCACGCGCGTCATGGTCAGGTTGGGAAAGTCCTTGCGGACGAAGTAGCCGACCGCCGGCTCCCAGGTGATGAGCACATCCACCTTGCCGTCCTCGACGGCCTCGAGCGGACCCTTCGGGGAGAGCGAGCTGCTCGAGGCGGTGTGGAACGGAACCGCCGACATGATCAGTCCGCGCATTTTCAGTCCGGCCTCCGGCGGCGTGCCGGCCTCGAAACCGATCTTGATGTGGCTGAGGATGGGCGAGTTCATGCCCGCCGAGAAATCATAGTGCTTGCTCTTCTTGTAAACGAATACGTACGTCGAGCCGTAATACGGCTTCGTGAAGGTCTCCTCGTAGTCCCCGTACGGGAGGTTCATGATCATGTCGCAGCGGTGCCGGTCGAGGTTCAGAGCCAGGAAGTTCTCGAACCCGCCCTGCTGGCGGTAGCTCGCCCAGACGTACTGCACGGGACGCCCGAGCGCGTGCCCGACCAGCTGCGCCACCTTGTTCTCGAATCCCTGCCCGAGCCGGTTGGAATACGGCATATAGTTGGGATCCGCACACACCTTGAGCGGCTTGGCGGGCGCCGCCTGGGCGTGCCCGCCCACGACACAGGCCATTGCCACGACCCAGACCCACCCCGCTAGAGTTCTTTTCGTCATCGGTCTCTCCGCGACTCAATCCGCAACTGTTTGCCATGCTGGCACTTCCGGCGCCGGAAAAAAAGGGCGGGCGGAAAAAAGGGCCGCGCCGGATCCTCCCGGCGCGGCCCATTCCCCACTAAAAAGGAAGCGCAGCTCTCACCTTGCACCCGGCGCTTCCCTTACGCCTCAGGCGCGCGGCAGCGCGAAGACCATCAGCGTCCCGCCGAGCTGGGTGTAGTCGTGCAGATTGGCCACCAGGCCGACCGCACCGAGTCCGGCCGTGGACTTGTGCAGGTTATTGGTCATGCCGATCGCCGCCCAGCCCCCGACCCCACTCAGCACGGCGACATACTGCCGGCCGTCATGCATGTAGGTGATGGGGTTGCCGATGATCCCCGAGGGGCAGTGGAAGCTGTAGAGGATCTTGCCGGTGTGCACGTCGACCGCCCGGAAATCCCCCTTCAGCGTGCCGTAGAACGCCAGGCCGCCGGCGGTGGTGAGCGCCCCGCCCCAGTCCTGGAACTCATCGTGGATCGCCCACTGCGTCTTGCCGGTCTCCGGGTTGATGGCAATGAACCGCCCGCGGTA
This sequence comes from Pseudomonadota bacterium, assembly GCA_021845825.1. Taxonomy (GTDB): domain Bacteria; phylum Pseudomonadota; class Gammaproteobacteria; order Steroidobacterales; family Steroidobacteraceae; genus 13-2-20CM-66-19. Next base: position 2,734 of record JAJZVF010000201.1, read on the forward strand.
CCCGCCCGGGCCGGGCAGCATGTTGACGATCGCCCCGACGAAGGGGAAGCCCGCCTTGTACTTGACGGCGAATGCCTGATAGTCCATGCACAGGTGATTGAGCGGCACGTAGAACAGGCCGGTCTGCGGATCATAGGAGGACGGCTGCTCGTCCTTGTCGCCCTGCGCGGCCGGGCAGATGCCCTTTACGTTGACGCCCGCCTTCGTCATGTACTTCGGGTCGACGATGGGCTTGCCCTGCGCGATGCTCCAGCGATACGCCCAGTTCACCGACGGATCGTACTTCTCGATCAGCAGCGGCTTGCCGGTGACCCGGTTCAGCACGAACATGAAGCCGTTGCGATCGAAATGCGCCAGCGCGGGCACCGTGCGACCATCGACGTGGTCGTTGAACAGCACCATCTCATTGACGCCGTCGAAATCCCAGCCGTCGTGCGGGGTCATCTGGAAGACCCACTTCGCCTCACCGGTCTGCAGGTTGCGGGCGAAGATGGTCATCGACCAGCGGTTCTTGCCCGGCCGCTGCGAGGGATTCCAGGTCCCCGGGTTGCCGCTGCCGTAGTAGACCAGATCCAGCTTCGGATCGTAGGAGTACCAGCCCCACGTCGTTCCTCCGCCCTGCTTCCACTCGGTGCCCCGCCAAGACTTGAGGCTCGAATCGACGCCCACCGGCTTGCCGGTGGCGGCGTTGATGGTCCTTTCCGGGTTCATCAGCAGCTGATTGTCCGGCCCCTCGCTGTAGGCGCGCCACATCATCTTGCCGGTGTTGGCGTTGAGCGCCGTGAGATAGCCACGCACGCCGAACTCGCCGCCCGAGACGCCGACCAGCACGACATCGCCGAACACCTGCGGCGCGGCGGTCACGGTCTGCCCTTCCCTCGGATAGGCGTTCTTGAAGCTCCAAATCACACGGCCGTTGGCCGCGTTGAGCGCGTAGACCATGCCGTCCAACGCCGTCATGTAAATCATGCCGTTGCGATAGCTCACGCCGCGATTGACCACGTCGCAGCAGGCGACCGGCGGCGCGTTCGGATCCGGCGGCGGGGTGAACTCCCAGAGCACCCGGTGATTCTTGTCGCTGAGATCCACCGCGTATACGTGGTTCGGGTACGGGGTCTCGAAGTACATCCTGTTGTTGATCACCAGCGGCTGACCCTCGTGGCCGCGCAGCACGCCCGTGGACATGGTCCACGCGACCTGCAGCCGGTCGGCATTGCCGGTATTGATCTGATTGAGGTCGCTGTAACGCCAGCTGTAGTCGTTACCGGCTACTTTCGTCCAGTTGGCGCCGGTGGGGCCGAGGACGTGGGCCTGCACGGGCTTCGAGAGGGAACAGGAGTAGAGGCCGGCGGTGAGCAGCGCGGCGGCGGCGCCCGTGAGCAACCATCGCCACTTGCGCCGATCCGCCCCCCCTGGCCTGCGATCAGTTTGCGTATACACGGTTGAGTTCTCCTACGTTAGGCTGTTTTCAGTTTGTACGCCGTTTGTCAACTCGAAGGGCGCTACTATGCGCGCGCAAGTCAGCGCCGGCACATCGGCCGACCCGAGCGGTCGGCGATGTGCCGGATTGACCTATATTTGATACACCAGTGTCTCGTTTCCGCCCGGACGTGCCGGCCGCTGGGCGCCGCATGGGGCTGCCTGCCGTCAAACTGACGCTGACGGTCGTGGGCCGCCGCCGCCGCCCGCAGACACGGTGTCGACATTGATACCCCCTCAACACGCCCGTCAGCCCGCCAGCACGCCCTTTTGCTTGGCCGCATGGGTGGCGATGGCATCCATCAGGGCGGGCGAGAGGCAATCGTAAGGCTCGAGCTTGAGCTCTCTCAGCCGCGCACGCACCTCGCCCATGCGAGCCGGAGGGAACCCCGATTCGATGATCGACGAAACGAACGCCGCGAACTCGGGCGCCGCCCAGCCCTGCTCGTGGAAGAGCTCCGGATGCACGAAATCGAACCCGT
>JAJZVF010000202.1 GCA_021845825.1 Pseudomonadota bacterium
GTCGCGACCAGCGCCTTCGCCTTCAGGAGCGTACGTTGCGGTTCGGCGAGCTGCAGTTTGTTTTCGGCCAGCGCGGCGAGGAGCGTCTTGGCCTTGCCCGTGACCAGCCACACGCGCGCTTGCAGCACGTTGACGTCGGGGCCGCGGGCGCCGGCCAGAATCGCATGTTCAAGCGAGGCGCTGGCGCCGGTGGGATCCCCGGCGGAGAGCCCGAGCCGCGCCAGCAGCAGCCAGGCCTGCGCATTGCGCGGCTGCTTCTGCACCACCGCGCGCAGATCGACGGCGGCGCGCTGCCACTCACCGTCGCGCATTTCGCGTTCGGCGCGGTGCATCCGATAGGTGGGCGTCAGCAGCGCGCCGCACCCGGTGAGCGCGAGCGCCGTGAGTACCACACCCGGCGCAGCCCACAGGGCCCGCCGGGAGTTCATCCTGTTCGTCATGTTCCAACCTCCGCATGCACTACCGGCGCGAGCTCGGCCGAGGCATGATTCAACCGCGCCCGCGCGGCAGCACAATCCGCATGACAGATCGCCCGCAGCGCCGTCAGCGAGGATACCGGCCGAGTCGTGAACGCCGCAATCCCGTACCAAAGTTGCGACAGTCGCGGATCGACGAATCGGTGCGTACCGATCGTCTCACGCGACCAGATGAGTGAACGTTGTCCGCTTCGGTCGCTCACAGTCATTTCCTGCCACGAGCCGGACGGGCTGTGGACGATGCGAGTCCCGAGCAGCGTCAGAGCCGCTTTGTCACCGAGCAGCGAGTTCCAGTACCCGAGCAGTTTGCCCTCCTGGGTCTGGGTGCGGTACGCCACCGCGAACGCTTCAACCGAATGTCCGCGCGGCGTGTCATAGCGCTGCAATGACTCGGCGCTCGCATCCAGATACTGAGGCGACCAGGCGCTGTAGGTGACCCGCTCCGGTCCCGTCCAGCCGGCCGGCGCCGCCGGCCAGGCGATGGCCACTGGCTGATCGGCCACCGGCCAGAGCCACTCTCGGCCGTAGATCAGCATCGGCAGGACCACGAGCACCGCCAGTGTCGAGAGCGCACGGCCCGCGGAGGCCTCACCCGAGTCCGCCACCAGGGGCGCAGGCGCCGGCGGGCTCGAAGACCGGGCGGCGGCCGCGCGCCGATCCCAGCGGGTGGCGAGCGCCCCGGCGAGCCAGAGGAAAACCAGGAAGAAGACGACGAACACCGCCCAGCCGAACCAGTAGTGACTGACGGTCACGAGGTAGGTCTGCATGTTCGTCTCGTACGCCGCGACGATGATGACGAAGATGCGGATCCAGTTGCCGATCAGCGCGAACAGTCCCATGAGTCCGAGCCACAGCACGCGGCGACGCACGCTGTCGCCGGCGAGCTCGCCGTAGAGCGCCGCGAGCGCCAGTCCCACCACGAAGAAATGCAATCCGCTGCAGCCCCAGGCGATCTCGAGCGTGCCGCCCGGCAGGTGCACGAAATCCCCGGTGAGGTAGGCCGGAATGCCGATCAGCCAGACGAGGAACCCGTTGGCACTCACGCTCAGGGACTGCAACAGACTATTGATGTCCGTCCAGGCCGGCATCGCGAAGTAGAGAAAGCCGATCGGGAAGAGCAGTGTGCGGGCCACCGGCCACCCCAGGGTGGCGATGATCGCGGCGAAGAGCAGCAGCGGCAGGATCAGCAGCTGCGGGTCTTGGATGGCCGCCCCATAGGCATAGATCCAGGCGAGCGAGAGCGCCACGATGGCGATGAGCGCGCGCGGCTCGGGACGCAGCGGCGCGGCGAACACGCGCCGGCGGTCCCGCACCACCAGCCACAGCGAGATGGCGAGCACCAGGTAGCCGTGGGTGTAGGCCTTGTCGATCGTGTCGGTCCAGAATCCGTTCAACGCCACCGCGCTCGGCCAGTAGGCGAGCGCGATCGAGAACCAGAATCCAAAGATGACCACCAGGCGGTCCCAGCCCGTGGCCTCGGCGGCCGCCTCGGCGGGTGCCGCGCTCGAGGGGGCGTCACCACGCCACCGGGAATCTGAGCTCAGATCAGCCATACTGCGGCGGGCGCATGCTCGGCAGTCGCACGCGCTTCGTTCTCCAACGTCCGGAATTTCTTGGGGTTATCCTACCAGTCCGGACGGTGTTTCGCCCCCCGACCGGACCTCTGACCCGGCGGATTAGAACGCAATGGGCCGGAGAGGTTCAGGAACTGGATCGCAGTTCCCACCCGGAGACGGATGAATTGATCTTGAGGGCGGTCCGGCGCCTCGCCGGACCGCCCTCGCCCCAGTCGCTCCGTGTTTCGCGACCTGTGTAGAGGGGCTCTCCCTCCGCTCAGCTGATCGTCTTGCTCGCGACGTTCGAGAGACCGCTCTCCGTTCCGGTGCTGGTGTAGGCGGTCACCGCGAAATACCAGGTTCCACTCGTCAGTCCGCTGATGACGTAATTCGTCACGCCCACAGTGGACACCTGCACCTGCTGGTTCAGCGCATTGGGGCTGGTGCCGTAATAGATGTTGTACCCGGCGAGGTTCGTGAGCGTCGAGCCGTCGGTATTGGTGGTCGGCGGCGTCCAGGACACATCAGCGGTTCCGCTCGCCGCCGCGGCCGCCACGACCTGGATGGTGAACGGTGTCGCCGAGGCGCTTTCCTGTCCATCGCTGACCGAAACCACGATGTTCGAGTAAGTCCCAACGTCAGCCGCCGTCGGCGTCCCGGTCAGCACGCCCGTACCGGCATTGAAGGTCATCCAGGGGGCCGCATTGGCCACGCTGAACGTGAGCGTCTTGCCGTTGCCGCCGGTGACATTCGGGGTCAGCGTGAAGGTCTGCCCGACCGTGACGGAGCCCTGCGCGGAGGCGGTGGTGCTGATCTGCATGGCCTTGACGGTCGGCGCACTCGCGGAGGTGCTGCTGGCCGTACTGGCGCTCGGCGCACTGGCATTCGCCGCGGAACCGCCGCTGCCGCCGCACCCGGCGAGCGCACTCAGCACGACGAGTCCGCATACGACGAATCTGACTGACACCCAAGTACGCATGTCCGCTCCGCGTCCCGGAACGTTTCCGGGGACTTCACATCAACGGCCGCACTGAGGCGGCCGCAGGCAGAGCAGAAGCAATGATCGTGCCAGACCACTTTTTCGTTTTAAATCATTGTATTATGAACTGTATGGATCGACTCCCCGCGTGTTCATGCGAACCGGTGTCGGGCGCTGCCGACGGTTTGTTCAGGTGCCTTCGGGGCTCTTGATTGCAAGCGCCTGATTTCTCAGCGGATCACCCCCCGCCCCCCGGGCGGTGCCATTTGCTGTCAGCGAGTGTCACGAATTGTCAGTTCTCGGCGGTCCGCGCGCCCACTCATTTCAACATCCAACATAACACCTCGCTTGACGACATAATGAGGTTACGTACAAACCACGCTGTGGAATCGGTTCACATTCTTTTTTGCCCCCGGCCCGCGCCCCCGACCCCTGAAATTTTTCTGCGCACCGCCGGACTTGTGACGCAGTTCTCACGCCGTTACACTCGCGCCACGCTTGCAAGTGCCGGCACCGGCCCACGCTCCGCCCGCCGCGTCATGAAGGCCAAGACCGCCAGACCCTTCCTGCTCGTGATGCTCTTCGGTGTCCTCGCCTCCCATGGCTGGATGATCACCGAATATGGTCCGGGCGCCGGCGGGGGCGGCTCCGCCCCTCCCTCGGCTGCGACCGGCACCCCCTCGAACGCGGTGCACAAAGCCGCAGCGCCACTGCCCTCTGCGCTTGCCCTTCAGCCGGTGAACGGCGCCGCTGCACCTGCGAGTGGCCCGAAGCACCCCGATGGCGACGCAGCCGCGCCCCGGGACTGGCTGCCCGCCCTCTCCGCGCCGCTGCTGGCGGCGACGACCCCCGTGAATCCCGACCCCGCCCTGCCGAACGATCCGGCCTCGGACCTGACCTTCCCCGGCACCACGAACCTCGGAACCGGCGCGAACGGCGAGTCGGGCGCACCGCCCGCCGATCCGCCCGTCGTCGGCGCTGGGCCGGGTCACGAGGCGGCGGTGCCTCCGGTCGCGGGCGGTGGTGCGCACGCGAAGGCATTGGCCGAACCGGGCTCGCTGGCCCTGCTCGCCGCGGGACTGATGGCGCTCGGACTCACGCGCCGGCGCGCTCGCGCGGCGTGAGCCGCCCGGCCTACTTCGGTACCGGGATGGCGGTGCGCTCCATCAAATCGTAGAGCGTCGGGCGGGTCACGCCGAGGAGCTCGGCCGCCTTGGAGATGTTCCCGCCGGCGATGGCGAGCGCCCGCTGCACCGCGGCGCTCTCGGCCTTCTGGCGCACCTCGCGCAGCGGCAGCACGATCCCGCCATCGGCGGGCTGCTCGAGCGTGAGGTCCTCGGCCGTGACCAACTTGCCCTCGGCCATGATGGCCGCGGCGTTCACCCGGTTCTCGAGCTCGCGCACGTTGCCCGGCCAGCTGTACAGCTCGATCGCGGCAATGGCGTCGGGGGCGAGTTTCATCTGGGCCTTGCCGTGGCGCTTGCAGGCTTCCTGCAAGAGGTAGTTGGCGATCAGCACCGGATCGGAGCCGCGCGCGCGCAGCGGCGGGATGTTCACCGTCACCTCGCTGATGCGGTAGAAGAGGTCCTCACGGAAGGTCTTCTCGGCGATCGCCGCCTTCAGGTCCCGGTGCGTCGCGGCGATGATGCGCACGTCCACCTG
>JAJZVF010000024.1 GCA_021845825.1 Pseudomonadota bacterium
GACTTATCGATGCCGGCGCGGAAGCCGAGCGCCTGCAGAAGCTCCTCACCCGCGCCGAGGCCGATCTCGCCAAGGTGCGCGGCCGTCTGGCCAACCGTAACTTCGTGGCCAACGCCCCGGCGCACGTGGTCGAGGCCGACAGGGCGCGCGAGAACGAGCTCGAGCGCGCCACCACGGACCTGACCGCCCAGCTCGCGCGCGTCAGGCGATTGCCGAGCGGCTGACGCGCGAGCCCGCTCACCGCCAGGCCCGGCCTGCACCTGCCTCACAAGGCCGGCTGGCAGGCGCAGCGCCCCTGCCGGGGGCGCCGACCGCCGGCAGGGACGGGCGAGGATCAGTGCTCGCGGGTCTCGCGGAAGGTGATCTCGGGCCAGCGCTCCAGAGTGAGCTCCAGGTTGATGCGCGAGGGGGCGAGATACACCGCCGCGCCGCTGTGATCCACCGCCAGATGCTCGTAGGCGCGGCCGCGAAACTCCTCGAGCTTGCGCGGGTCGGCCGCGTCGATCCAGCGGGCGGTCTGCACGTTCACCGGCTCGAACACGCAGCTCACCCCGTACTCATCCTGCAGCCGGAAGGCAACCACCTCGAACTGCAGCGCCCCGACCGCCCCCAGGATCAGGTCATGGTTGCGCAGCGGCTTGAACAGCTGCGTCGCCCCCTCCTCGCACAGCTGCGAGAGCCCCTTGTGCAGCGCCTTCATTTTCAGCGGGTCCTTCAGCACCGCGCGCCGGAAGATCTCGGGCGCGAAGTTGGGAATGCCGGTGAAGGCAAGCCGCTCGCCCTCGGTGAACGTATCCCCGATATTGATCGTGCCGTGATTGTGCAGGCCGATGATATCGCCCGCATACGCCTCCTCGGCGTGCTCCCGCTCGCTCGCCATGAAGGTGAGGGCATCCGCCACCCGCACCTCCTTGCCGAGCCGCGCGTGAAAGAGCCGCATGCCGCGCGCATACCGCCCCGAGCACAGGCGCAGGAACGCGATGCGGTCACGGTGGCCCGGATCCATGTTGGCCTGGATCTTGAATACGAAGCCCGTGAGACGCTCCTCGAGCGGCTCGACCCGCCGCTCGCGGGCCTTGCGCGGCAGCGGCCCAGGTGCATGCTGCGTAAAGGAGGCGAGCAGCTCCTGCACCCCGAAATTGCCGATGGCCGAGCCGAAGAACACCGGCGTCTGGCGGCCGGCAAGGTAGGCAGCGGGATCGAAGACGCCGGTGGCGCCGCGAACGAGCTCGATTTCATCACGGACCGAGGCCGCATCGCCCGCGAGGAAGCGCCCGGCCGCCTCGCTCGACAGTCCTTCGATGATCTGGTTCTCCCCCGCCCGGCCGCGCTCGCCCGGCGTATACACATAGATGCGGTCCTCCGGCAGGTGATAGATGCCGCGCAGCGCGCGGCCCATGCCGATCGGCCAGGTGACCGGCGCGGTGCGGATGCCGAGCACCCGCTCGATCTCATCGAGCAGCTCGATCGGCGCGCGCCCCTCGCGGTCGAGCTTGTTGATGAAGGTCATGATGGGCGTATCGCGCAAACGGCAGACCTCCATCAGCTTGATGGTGCGCTCCTCCACGCCCTTGGCACAGTCGATGACCATCAGCGCCGAGTCCACCGCGGTGAGCGTGCGATAGGTGTCCTCGGAGAAGTCCTCGTGCCCCGGGGTGTCGAGCAGGTTCACGATGCAGTCGCGGTAGGGAAACTGCATGACCGAGGAGGTCACGGAGATGCCGCGCTGCTGCTCGAGGCGCATCCAGTCGGAAGTGGCGTGGCGGGCGGCCTTGCGACCCTTGACGGTGCCGGCCAGCTGGATGGCGCCGCCGAACAGCAGCAGCTTCTCCGTCAGCGTGGTCTTGCCCGCGTCCGGGTGCGAGATGATGGCAAAGGTCCGCCGCCGGCGGATTTCGGCAGTGAGATCGGTCATCGGATGGGCAGCTTCAGGTATCGGGAGCGCGGCGGGCGCGCAGGTTCAATTTCAACACGCAGGCGTCCTCGCGGCCGCCGACCGCCTGATAGTAGCCGCGGCGCGTGCCGATCTGCTGAAAGCCGAGCGATCGGTACAGACGCAGCGCCACGGCGTTGGAGGGGCGCACCTCCAGAAAGGCGTCCGCCACGCCCGCCGCTGCGCCGCGATCGAGCAGGTGATCGAGCATATGCCGGCCGAGGCCGTGGCGGCGCTGCGCCTCGGCGATACACAGGTTGAGCACGTGCATCTCGCCGGCCCCCATGCTCATCACGCCGTAGCCGGCGACCCGGCCCTCGCTCACGAGCACCCGGCACACGTACCCGACGCGCAGACAGTCGCGGAAGATCCCCTCGCTCCAGGGAAAGGTGTAAGAGGCTCGCTCGATGGCGAACACCTGCGCCAGATCCGCATGCGTCATGGGGCGGATCTGCGCGGGCGGGAGGGACTTCAGCAGCTCAGGAGCACTCGCCATCGGTCGATAGGTCCGCCATCACGCTGCGCGCGAATTTCAGGTCCTCCCACGCCTTGCGCTTGTCCGCCGGCGAGCGCAGGAGGTAAGCAGGATGATACGTCACCACCAGGGGCGTATTGCGCTCTCCGAAATGATGCACCCGGCCGCGCAGCCGCATGAGCGGCGCGTCGGTCGACAGGAGATTCTGCGCGGCGATGCGGCCGACCGCGAGCAGCAGCTTAGGCCGCACCAGCTCGATCTGGCGCAGGAGGTACGGCAGACAGGCGGCCACCTCCTCGGGCCGCGGGTCCCGGTTGCCCGGGGGGCGGCTCTTCAGGATATTGGCGATATAGACGTTCGAGTCGCGGTTCAGGCCGATCGAGCGCAGCATGGCATCGAGGAGCTGTCCCGCTCGGCCCACGAACGGTTCCCCGCGCCGGTCCTCCTCGGCCCCGGGCGCCTCGCCGATGACCATCCAGTCCGCCTCCTGGTTGCCGACCCCGACCACTCCCTGGGTCCGGCCCTGGTGCAGCGGGCATTTCGTGCACTCAAGGACCTCGGCCCGCAGCCTGCGCCACCGGGACTCGATCGTCTCCTGCGCGGGGTCGCCCGGCCCCTGGCGCGCGGCGGTTTCTCCCGCCGGCACAGACGACTCGAGCGTAACCGCAGCAGCTTCTTCGAATGCGGTTCGCCGGACCCACCGGTCGATGCCGATGGTCCGCAGATACTGCGCGCGCCGTGCGCTCGGCATCAGGCGCGGCCCTCGCGGACGGGCCGCCGATGGCGGCGCATGCGGCGCCAAACCCACAGGGTCGGCCCGGATATCGCGTAGCCGCCGAATATCGTCAGCAGGATCAAGGGAGGATCACTCGCGATCAACACAAAGGCGAGCAGCACCAGCAGCAGGGAGATGAAACGGATCGGTCCCTCCAGATTGATCTTCTTGAAGCTGAAGTAGCTGAAGCGGCTCACCATCAGGGCCCCTGCCAGCGCCGTCACGGCAAAGGCGATGATGAGCCCGGTGAGCCCCGGCTCGCGCCACTGGCTGAACAGCCACACGAACCCCGCCACGGTCGCCGCGGCGGAGGGGCTCGGCAGCCCTTCGAAATAGCGCTTGTCGACGGCGGCGCGGATATTGAAGCGCGCGAGCCGCAAGGCCGCGGCGGCTGCATAGAAAAAGCACGCCAGCCATCCGAAGCGCCCCCAGGCCCGGCCGTACTCGGCGATCCGCACCACGCCCCACTGGTAGGCGACGATGGCCGGTGCGAGGCCGAAGGAGACCATGTCGGAGAGGCTGTCGTACTCCTTCCCGAAGGCGCTCTCGGTATGGGTGAGGCGCGCAATCCGACCGTCGAGCGAATCGAAGATCATCGCGATGAACACCGCCATGCCGGCCGGCGCGAAATGCTTGTCGATGGCGGCAACGATGGCATAGAAGCCCGAGAACAGGCTGGCGGTGGTCAGCAAGTTCGGCAGCAGGTAGATGCCCCTGCGCGGCGGCTTCGGGGCGCTCTCGTCGCCCGCCGCCTCGGGCAGGGACTCGTGTATGGGGCTAGCGGACATGTGCGACTCGCTCGGGCCTGCGGAACTTCAGGCGCAGGGACGGTACATCTTAACAGCTGCCGATCCTCCCGATGGCGGCCCGCAGGCGCGCGTCGTCCCGACGGCATCGTCGCGCGCAGAAACGCGCCCGGCGCCGACGGCGGCGGCGACGGCGGCGGCGAACGGCGGGCGAAGACCGTGCGCGTCCCCGCCGCGGCGGGCATGATGCCCGGCTGCGGCGCTTCTTAACGGCGGCGAAGGTCCTGTTATGATGCCCGCTTCGTCAATCCGCACAGACGGCTCAAGACCCGCGCCATGAGGCTTTCGCAGTACCCCATCCAGACCACCAAGGAAACTCCGGCCGAGGCGGAAATCGTGAGCCACCGGCTCATGCTGCGCGCCGGGCTCATCCGCCGCCTCGCCTCGGGCCTGTACAGCTGGCTACCGATGGGACTGAGGACGCTGCACAAGGCCGAGAGCATCATCCGCCAGGAGATGAACCGCGCCGGGGCCCTCGAGCTGCTGATGCCCGTCGTGCAGCCGGCGGAGCTGTGGCAGGAGTCGGGCCGCTGGGGCGAATACGGCCCGGAGCTGCTGCGCCTCACGGACCGCCATGAGCGCAACTTCGTCGCCGGACCCACCCACGAGGAAGTGATCACCGACATCGCCCGGCGCGAGCTCAAGAGCTACCGGCAGCTGCCGGTGAACTTCTACCAGATCCAGACCAAGTTCCGCGACGAGATCCGGCCGCGCTTCGGGGTGATGCGCGCGCGCGAGTTCATCATGAAAGACGCCTATTCCTTTCATGTCGATGAGGCCTCGCTCGAACAGGGCTACCGCCTCATGCACGAGACCTACACCCGTATTTTCACTCGCATGGGCCTCAGTTTCCGCGCGGTAAAGGCCGACTCCGGTCCGATCGGCGGCGATGTCTCGCAGGAATTCCACGTGCTGGCCGACTCCGGCGAGGACGCCATCGTGTTCTCCGATGGCGATGAATACGCCGCGAACATCGAGGCGGCCGTCGCCCTGCCGCCGCCCGGGCCTCGCCCGCCCCCCGGCGAGCCGCTCGCCCGGGTGCACACCCCCGGGGCAAAGACCATCGAGGCCCTGTCGCGGTTCTTGCAAGTCGCCCCGTCCCGATGCCTGAAGACGCTGCTCGTCGAGGGCGAGGGTGAGGACACGGTCGTGGCGCTCGTCGTCCGCGGCGATCACGAGCTGAACGCCAGCAAAGCACAGAGGCTGCCCGGAGTGGCCAGCCCGCTGCGCATGGCCGGCGCCGAGCGCATCCGGCTCGCCACCGCAACGGAAGCCGGCTACATCGGCCCGGTCGGCCTGCGCTGCCGCATCTATGCCGATCACGCCGCGCTCGCGGTCGCCGACTTCATCTGCGGTGCCAACGAGAAGGACATGCACCTCACGGGAGTCAACTGGGACCGGGATGTGCAGGGCTACGTTGCGGCAGATATCCGCAACGTCTGCGCGGGCGATCCCAGTCCGAGCGGCAAGGGTACGCTGAGGCTCGCCCGCGGCATCGAGGTCGGCCACATCTTCCAGCTCGGGCGCAAGTACAGCCGGGCGATGAAAGCGATGGTGCTCGATGAATCGGGCAAGGACGTCACCGTTTATATGGGCTGCTATGGCATCGGTGTGACGCGCGTCGTGGCGGCGGCCATCGAGCAGAATCATGATGAGCGCGGCATCCTCTGGCCGGAGCCGCTCGCGCCTTTCCAGGTCGTGTTGGTGTCCCTCGGCCGGCAGAGCTCCGCCGAGGTACGCGCGCAGGCCGATCGGCTCTATGCCGAGCTCACCGGCGCGGGCATCGAGGTGCTCTACGACGACCGCGACGCGCGCCCCGGAGTGAAGTTCGCCGATGCGGAGCTGCTCGGCATCCCGCACCGGCTGGTGGTGGCCGAGCGCGGCCTGGCCGCGGGTCGGCTCGAGTATCGGCATCGCAAAGACACCGCGAGTGTGGAATTTCCGGTCGATGAGCTGCTCTCGTTCATCAAAGGCCGCCTGGGCCCGGCGAGCCTCTGATTACGGATCCGCCCGCGCGGTCCTGATCCTCCTCGCCCTGATGGCGCTCTGCGGCGGCGCGCGCGCGCGGGCCGCCGGCCAGCGCGATCCGGCGCTCGCGCCCATCGTCCAGCATGCGATCGCGCATGCCCGGTGTTTCATCAACCGTTTCGACGCCGCCGTGTGGTACACGCTCATGGAGCCGCGGCTCGCGCGCTACGTGCCGAAGTCCGCCGAGCGGCTCGACATCCTGCGACAGGTGTATTGCGTGACCCACCGGCGCGGCGCGGCGCGGCTCCCGCCCGGACTGGTGCTGGCGGTCATGCAGGTGGAGAGCGGCTTCAACCGCTGGGCGGTCTCGGCGAGCGGCGCAGTCGGGCTGATGCAGATCATGCCTTACTGGCCGGAGCGCCTCGGCGTGCAAGGCTATGAGCTGGTGCGCGTGGCGCCCAACATCCGCATGGGCTGCGCGATCCTGCGGTACTACCTGCACATCACGCACGACGACGTGCGGCTCGCACTGGAGGAGTACAACGGCAGCGTGGGCCATCACGGCTATCCCGACCGCGTTCTGCTCGCCTGGGAGCACTGGAGCGGCGCGGACGACCTGGGCTTCTCCGACACCGCGCGCGCCGCCAGCCCGGGCCCCTGAGGCTGCACCTTCGAGCCCATGCGGCAAATGATCGCGCCGTTCGTGAGCGATCCGGATCTAGGCGGTGCGGAAACCCGTCGGCGGCCGCTGCATGTGCTGCGGCGCATCGGCAACTTCCACCGAGGCGACCTTGGAGGCGCTCGATCCCGTCCACAGCCACTCGACAAACACGCTGACGGCAGCCTCGTTGCCGCAGGCGAGCACCTCCACACGCCCGTCCGGCAGGTTTCTGGCATAGCCTTGCACGCCGAGCTCGGCTGCGCGCTGCGCGCACGTCGCCCGATAAAACACCCCCTGGACCCGGCCGGCCACTATGCACCGTTTGCAGACCATGAATCGAAATATACCCGAGACTGATTATTCACGAGCGCTCACCCCGCGCTGAGCGCTCGGGCCGCTCGTGAATAATCCGGCCCGGCATCCGCTGCGCACGGACCACACGGCCGCAAGCGCGCAGCGCGAGCGCGCAACTGTCCCTGGAGACCCGATGACCGAAATTCTCGTCCTGTACTACTCACGCACCGGCGCCACCGCCGAGCTCGCCCGGCACACCTGCCGTGGCATCGAGAGCGTCGCCGGCGCCGCGGCCAAGCTGCGTACCGTTTCGCCTGTTTCGGCCGAGAGCGACGGTCCCGCCAGGCCCGTGCCCACGAGCGGCCCCCCGTATGTGACCCTGGAGGATCTGCGTACCGCCGATGGGCTGTTGCTCGGCAGTCCGACACGCTTCGGCAACATGGCCGCGCCCCTGAAGTACTTTCTCGACGGCACCTCGGGCCTGTGGGTGTCCGGTGCCCTGGCCGGCAAGCCCGCCGGCGTGTTCACCTCCACCCAGACCCAGCACGGCGGCCAGGAGGCAACGCTGCTCAGCATGATGTTGCCGCTCCTGCATCATGGGATGGTCCTGGTCGGGCTGCCCTACACCGAGCCGGCTCTGCACCGGACCCGCTCCGGGGGCACGCCTTACGGCGCCTCGCACGTCTCGGGCGCCGAGACCGCCCCGCTCCTCAGCGAGGAAGAGCAGGCCCTCGCTCAGGCGCTGGGCCGCCGGGTGGCCGCTCTGGCGGTGCGGCTGGCGCAGTAAAGAGAGGCAACGGCGCGTGGCCGGGGAATGACCCCGGGCGGCGCGTTGCGCGGTGCCCGCAGGTCGTGCGCGCTCAAGACTGCCGCTCCCGCACCAACACCTCGCGGATGAACGGCACCGTCAGGCGTCTCTGGGCCGCCAACGCCGCCTCATCGAGCGCATCGAGCAAACCGTAGAGACGGCGCATGTCCCGCGGAAAGCGTCGTTGCAGCCAGCGCGAGGTCTCCGCCGGCAGCTCGAGGCCGCGCAGCCTCGCCCGCAGCTGCAGCGCCTGCTGCTGCTCGCTCTCATCGAGCACACGCAGCTGCAGGATCGCCCCGGCCGCGCACCGCGAGCCGAGATCCGCCAGCGCCCACTTGAGCAGCGCCGGCGGCGAGCGCGCCGCCATCACCACCGCCGCGCCGCCCTCGCCGGCTTCCCGCAGGACACTGAACAGCGCCCGCTCCCAATCCGAGCGGCCGACGACCGCCTCCAGGTCATCGATGCACAGACAATTGAGCTGTGGCAGACCCTCGAGCACCCCCACGCCGAGGGCGGCAAGATCGCCGAAAGGCACGAAGCCGGCGCGCATCGAGCGCCCGGCGGCCGCGCAGATGGCTTGCAGCAGATGCGTCTTGCCGGCGCTCGGCGGCCCGCAGAGCCAGGTAAGACCTGCTTCGCCCGCGGCGATCCGCCGGGCGTGCGCCAGCGCCTCGGCGTTGCCCGCGGGCAGGAAGCTCTCGAACACCGCCCGGTCCGCGAGCCGCACCCCCAGCGGCAGCTGATGCATGCGCCTCCTCAGACTGCCCGCGCCGGCGTCGACCAGGCGCGGCGGGTGAAGATCGAGAGGTACTTGAGCCCGGAAACGGCGGTGGTCACCACCACGATGTATGCCAGCGCCCGCAGCACCCCAGCCGGCGGAAACATAAAGGCGGCCTGGAGCATCACCAGCGCCAGATACAGCAGCTGGGCCGCCGTGTTGATCTTGCTGATCACGGCCGGGCGCCCGTGCAGCGGCCCGAACCAGAGCCGATAAATAAGGGCGCCGAGGCCGATCATGACATCGCGCGCCACCGCGGCCGCGGTCACCCACCAGGGTACGAGTTGCAGCCAGGCCGACTCCACGAATACGGCGATCAGCAGCAGCTTGTCCGCCGCCGGATCAAGCACCTTGCCGAGCTCGGAAATCCAGCTGTACCGCTTGGCGAGAAACCCATCCAGGCCGTCCGAGAGAGCGGCGATCACGAACAGGGCGAGCGCCAGCTCGTAGCTGCGGTCGTGCAGCAGCCTCACGACCGGCCAGATCAGCGCCAGGCGCATCAGACAGATCAGGTTGGGGATGTGGCGCACGGCTCAGCGCGTTGCCGGTAACGGTGCCTGACGCGTGGGCGGCGTGGTCGCAGGAAAGCTCGCAGGCGGCGCTGCGGCCGTCCCGGGCAGATAGCGGTAGATGAGATGGCCGTCCGCCGCCCGCACACGGGCGAAATGCGGCGAGCCGGACAGCAGGCGGGCAACGGTGGCGCGTCCGCCGCGGGCCTGCAGGTCGAACAGCGCCATGCTGCCGTGGACCTCTCTGACCTCGGCCTGGCTCACCCCCGGAATGGCCGCCAGCATCACCTCGATGTGGCCGTAATCGGCCAGGGTGGACACGTCCTCGATCCACACCCGCGCCTCGCCCGGGTGATCGGCGACCAGGGAGGGCGAGGGCGCCAGCAGATCCACCGTGCCGTCGATGCCGGAGGTCACCGATCCTGTGAAGCTTCGGCGCAGGAACGGAGTGATCAACGTCCACCGCCACTGGGACGAACCGGCCGCGGGAGCGGCGAGGGATGCCGCTGAGGCGGGTGGCGGCAGGGTCTGCGGCGGCGGCGCCGGCGCACCGGGAACATTGGCCGCGCCCGGGGCGAAGAACGGTCCGACGGGGGCCGCCGGCGGCCGGCCGACCAGGAGCTGCTCGGCGCCGAAGCGATGCACGAGCTGAAGCAGGGCCTCCTGCGGCAGCAACCGGCCGCCGGAATCCGTGACCGGCAGCGGCATGATGCTGATCGGCAGGCCAAGGGCCTCCGCCGCCTGATCGATCGCGGCATGATCGACTTGGTAGTCGGCCTGATCCGGCATGGGGCTGAGCACGACGAGTGTGAAGGGTCGATCGGCACTCCAGACGCTGTATCCCAGACTGGCGATGACCCGATCGACGGCGGCGCCGTCGAACGCCACCTGCAGCTCGCCCTGTGGACCTCGCTGGTAGTTCACCACGTACTTCGGCGCCTCGGCCACCAGAGAGGCGAACGCCGGATCGGTCGCCGACGCCGGCCTCCCGGTCGCGCGTACCAAGGCGGCACGCATGGCCTGTTGCAGCGCCGGCACGGATTGACCGGCGACATCCACCAGGAACACCGGGACGCGGCGGGTCGCCCAGCATGAGAGCGGCAGCAGCGCGCACACGACCGCCAGCAGTGCTCGCCGGATGTGAGGGACGCTGGTCTTGCAGGCTGCCATCCGAATGATTGTCTGCGGCGCGCCGCGGCGCGGAACGGAATGTACAATACCATACGCGCAGGTGCCGCACGGCGGCCGCCCCATCCTCGAAAGCGACCCATGATCGACCGGAAAACAGGCCGCGGCATGACTTACCGTGACGCCGGTGTCGATATCGACGCCGGCGACGCGCTGGTCGAGCGCATCAAGCCACACGTGGCCCGCACCCATCGGCCCGAAGTGCTGGCGGGCGTCGGCGGCTTCGGCGCGCTGGTCGAGCTGCCCCCCGGCTACCGGCGACCCGTACTGGTCGCAGGCACCGACGGCGTCGGCACGAAGCTGCGCCTGGCCATCGACACGGGCCGGCACGACACCATCGGGATCGATCTGGTCGCGATGTGCGCCAATGACGTCGTGGTGCAGGGAGCCGAGCCGCTCTTCTTCCTCGACTACTACGCCACGGGCAAGCTGCAGGTCGATGTGGGCGAGGCCGTGATCCGAGGTATCGTGGAGGGTTGCCTGCAGGCCGGCGCGGCCCTGGTCGGCGGCGAGAGCGCCGAGATGCCCGGCATGTATCGCGGGGAAGATTACGATCTCGCCGGCTTCTGTGTGGGCGTGGTGGAACGGGACGCCATCATTGACGGCACCGCTGCTCGCTCCGGCGATGCCGTCATCGGATTGGCCTCCTCCGGTCCCCACTCGAACGGCTACTCGCTGATCCGCCGGCTCATCGCCTCGAGCGGCGCCGATGAGCGCACCGCCCTCGAGGGCAAGCCGCTGTTCGAGCGCCTGCTCGCTCCCACCCGGATTTATGTGAAGCCGCTCCTTGCGCTGGCGCGCACCCTGCCCGTGCACGCACTGGCGCACATCACCGGCGGGGGCCTGACGGACAACATCCCGCGCGTGCTGCCGGAGGGGCTGATGGCCGTGCTCGAGCGGCGCCGCTGGCACGAGGACCCGGTGTTCGAATGGATCCGCCAGGCCGGCAACGTCGATCCGGCGCAGATGTACCGTACCTTCAACTGCGGTATCGGCATGGTGGCCATCGTGCCGCAGCAGCATGCTCAACAGGCGGTGGAATTCCTCGCCGCGCGCGGGGAAAGCGCCCGCATCATCGGCGAGATCCGCCCCGGCACAGACGGCGTCGTGATCGAGTGAGCCGCCCGCCCCTGCGCATCGCGGTCCTGATTTCGGGCCGGGGCTCTAACATGGCGGCGATCGCGCGCCAATGCGGCGCGGGCCTGCTCAACGCGCGCCTGCAAGCGGTCATTGCCGACCGCCCCGGCGCGGCCGGCCTCGACGCCGCTCGGGCACTGGGCATCGCGACTCAGGTCGTCCCCTGGCAGGGACCGCCGCAACGGCCGGCGTTCGAGCATGCGCTCGCTGTCGCCCTGGCCGCGACGAATCCCGAGCTCATCGTGCTCGCGGGCTTCATGCGCATTCTCTCGCCGCAATTCGTCGCCGCCCGCGCCGGGCGCATCCTCAACATCCATCCCTCGCTGCTGCCGAAGTACACCGGGCTCCATACCCACCGCAGGGTGCTCGAGGCCGGCGACCGCGTGCATGGCGCGAGCGTGCACTTCGTCACCGAGGAGCTCGACGGCGGCCCGCTCGTATTGCAGTCGAGGATCGCGGTGAGCCCGGCAGATACCGAGGAGAGCCTGTCAGCGCGGGTTCAGGCGACCGAGCACATCATCTATCCTCGCGTCATCGGATGGCTGGCGGACGGACGGCTCGCATGGCGGCAGGACCGCCCGTGGCTCGATGGCCGCCGGCTCGATGCGCCACTGGTGGAAGATTTCAGTGCGGATCACACTTGACGCATTGCGGCGCGGGGCACTCGGTCTCGCGATACTGCTCGCTGCGGGGACCCTGGCTCGCGCCGCCGGCGCACCGCCTGCCGTGGTACCGCCAACCTTCGCGGCGACCTACTCCATCGCCTGGCACGACATCACCGCCGGCACCTCGCGGCTGACCCTCACCGAGACTTCACCGGGGCACTACCGCTACAGCTCGAACGATCACGCGAGCGGACTGTTCCGGCTGTTCTTCCACCAGGCCATCCGGCAGGAGAGCCGCTTCGAGGTCTCCAACGGCGAGGTCCGGCCGCTGAGCTTCGTGGCCGAGGGCCATGGGCCGCCCGAGCGGGCCACCTTCGACTGGACGCACGGGCGGGTCACCGGCACCGCCAAAGGCAAACCCCTGGACCTGAAGCTCAAGCCCGGCACTCAGGATCCCGGCTCGGTGCAGATCGCGCTGATGATGGCATTGCTCGCCGGCAAACCGCCGTCGAGCTTCTGGATGCTCAACACCGACGTGATCAATCAGTTTCAGTTCGTGCACCGGGGCGAGGCGACCCTCCGCACCCCTCTTGGCCGGCTGCCCACCCTGCTCTACACCAGTCACCACGCCCGGGCGCGGCGCACCACCTACATGTGGCTCGCTCCCGCGCTCGATTATCTGCCGGCGCGGCTCGAGCAGCGCCGCGGCGACAGCACGCTGTTCTCACTCAACATCCTGTCCTTCAAGAAGCAGTAGCGGCCGATCCGGCGCCGGGTCAGGTTTTCGGCAGCGTCACGCCCCGCTGGCCCTGGTACTTGCCGCCGCGGTCCTTGTAGGAGGTCGCGCACACCTCGTCCGACTCGAAGAACAGCATCTGCGCCACGCCCTCGTTGGCATAGATCTTCGCCGGCAGCGGCGTGGTGTTGGAGAACTCCAGCGTGACGTGCCCTTCCCACTCCGGCTCCAGGGGCGTCACGTTCACGATGATGCCGCAATTGCGGACGAAGACCCCCGCCTGCAGGGCGAAGTTGCCGGCCTCGGGCACCGTCAGGCAATAGACGTCGTGGTCGCCGGGCAGCTCCCGGACCGCAATGACTTTGTGATTGCGATATGCCGCAACCCCGCACACCCGGTCGGTGCGGCGAGCGAAACCGAGGGGCCGCCGATGCGCGCCCGGCAGGTCCGCACCGATGCCGTGCCTGACATTCCATTCTTCAGCAAGGCGATGTGCGCCGTACATGTATCCGTCGAGCGGCTGATAAACAGCCTCGCGGCCGCTCACGAGAGCGCGATGCAGCGGCATGAGCGCGTCCCCCGGGCGAAGAGTGTGCGCCGCCGCCATGTGGCCGTCGCGCCGCACGAACTGATGATCCGCGGTGGCCGCGATCCGCTCGCCGTTGTCCAGCTCGATCTGCAGCAGCGCGTCGCGCCCGATATATCTCGGCGCGGCGAGCACGGATACGATGATTCGGCCATTTGCAGCGAGGCTGTAGCCCCGGAAAGGCTCGCCGGCATCCGCGCGTCGCGCCATGTCCTCGAGCGTTGCAGCGGTGCCGTCCGCGAGCGCCACGCGGGTATCCCCGCGGAAGCAGCGCGCGTAGGTCGATTTGCCGAGACAAACCGTGAGCACGCTGCGCGGAATGCGAAAATATTCCACCGTGCGCGCCAGCGCGAAGGAGTTCGGCGGGATCACGCATACGGCGGACTTGAGGTCCACGAAGCTCTTCTCGTCGAAGCCCTTCGGGTCGACGATGGTGGAGTTTATGTTGGTGAAGATCTTGAACTCGTCCGCGCAGCGCACGTCATAGCCGTAGCTCGAGGTTCCGTAGGAGACGATCTTTTGGCCGTCGAGGTAGCGCACCTGTCCGGGCTCGAACGGCTCGATCATGCCGCGCTCGCGCACCATGCGGCGGATCCAGTTGTCTGACTTGATGCTCATCGAGCCAACACACCCTCGGCAGAAAAACATCCGCGAGCGCCGCCTGCCACGGTCGAATCGCGCGCGAGAACAGCAGCGCCGGAGTACGCCGCGGCGCCCGTCAGGACCGCCGCGGCGTGGACCACGGACACGACCCCGTCATTTCTTCTCAACGACGATCTTCGGGAACACGCTGCTGTGGTCGAGGGGCCGGACCGCCAACGCCCCGGCCGTATGGCGGGCCATTTCGATATATGCCTTGGCGCGAGGCGAGCCGGGAGCCGCAATCACCGTGGGCTGCCCGCCGTCGGCCTCCTCCCGGATGCGCACATCGAGCGGCAGCTCCCCGAGCAGCCTCACGCCGTATTGGGCGGCCATGCGCGCGCCACCGCCTTCGCCGAAGATGTGCTCGATGTGTCCACAGTGCGAGCACACGTGCACGCTCATGTTCTCCACGATGCCGAGCACGGGCACCGAGACCTTCTCGAACATCTTCAGGCCCTTGCCGGCATCCGCCAGCGCAATATCCTGAGGCGTCGTCACGATCACGGCGCCTGCCACGGGCACGCGCTGGGCGAGCGTGAGCTGAATGTCCCCGGTGCCCGGCGGCATGTCGATGACGAGGTAGTCGAGCTCTCCCCAGTGGGTCTGGGACAGCAGCTGGCTGAGGGCCTGGGTTACCATCGGACCTCGCCAGACCATCGGCTGATCGGAATCGACCAGGAAGCCGATGGACATCGCCTCCACCCCATGCCTCTTCAGAGGCTCCAGGTGCTTGCCATCGGGCGAGACGGGCTTCTCGCCCGACAGGCCGAGCATCAGCGGCTGGCTCGGCCCGTAGATATCCGCATCGAGCACCCCGACGCGAGCCCCCTGTTGCGCCCAGGCGAGGGCGAGATTCACCGCCACGGTGGACTTGCCCACCCCGCCCTTGCCCGAGGCCACTGCCACGATGTTCTTGATCTGACCGATCGGCTGCAGCGGCTTTTGCACGGCGTGCACGCGAAACTGCGATTGCACCTGCACCTCGAGGGGGCTGGTCAGCCCCGCCGCCGCCACGTGCGCCTTGAGCGCCGCGCCGAACTCCTCCTGGTAGCCGCCCACGGGGTACCCCAGCAGGATGCGTGCGCTGAAGCCGTCCTGCGCCGGGGACAGCTCCTTGAGCGCGGCGGCCTCGCGCAGCGTCTGATGAAGATACGGATCGACGTAAGACTCGATCGCCGCGCGCAAGGCGTCCTGGGTGGAATCGTTGGCCATGGGGGAATCGCAGCATAGCTGGCAGTGGGGGAGGGTATTCTAGAGGCTCGGGAGACGGCGCGCATGGGATGTGCGCCATGCAAGAGCGACGAGCGGCCGGCCTGTGGCATACTCGGCTCGAGCGCCCCCCGCGCAGTGCCTACAATCCGCAGCCCGGCGGGCTGGCAGCGAACCGCTCTCCGGCGACGCGGGACGCAACGAAGCGGAGCTGGCAGGGGGAGCAGAGGAGTGCCTCGGCAGACGGGCTGATGAGCTTTTTAACCAATGTGCGCGCCGACCGGCTGATTACCGGGATCCGCTCCTCGGCGGATCCGGCGAGCGCTGAAACCCAAAAAACCATCGCGCGCCTCAAGGAGCTGGGGCCGGGCGCGATCGGCCCGATTCTCGCGACGCTGCCCGAGGCGGACAAGAACGCCACGCTCGCCCTGGTCGAGGTCCTGGCGCACCTGGTGAGTCCGAAGACCTTCCCGCAGTTCATGCAGGGGTTGGTCGAGGGCAGTCCGCGGGTGATCGCCGGCATCGCCTGGGCGCTCACCAGCAGCCGCAACTTCCCGCCCAATCTGCTGCTCGATGCGCTCCCGACGCCGGGGATCGCCAAGGCGAAGCTCCTCGAGATCATCGCCGCGCACAAGTCCCGCTTCACGGTGCGCGAGCTCCTGAACGCCGCCTATACCCAGGAGCCGAACGAGAAGGCCGCGCTGTTTCGCATCATCGGCGAGCTCACCGGCCCCGGCACGCTGCCGGAGCTCATCCAGCGCCTGCACGGCAAGGATCCCATCGCGCGCGTGCACATCATCAACGTCCTCGCGCGCTTCAACGTGCCGGAGGTGCACACCGCGCTGCAGGGCCTGCTCAATGACCCCAACAAGCTGATTCGCGGCGCGACGCTGTCCGCGCTGCAGCGCATGGATGGGGCGATCGACGTCGAGAAAGTCTGCGAGCTGCTGAAGGATCCGGAGATCGACGTACAGAACAAGGCCGTCGATGTCGTCATCAAAGCCAATGATCCGGACACCATCCGCTATCTGATTGCGGTGCTCAAGGACGAGAACGAGAGCGCCCGGCGAGCGGCGGTCGAGGTGCTGAACGAGGTGGGGGATGCCAAATCGGTCAAACATCTGCTCGCGGCGCTGAAGGACAGCGACTGGTGGGTGCGCTCGCGGGCGGCGGACGCCCTCGGCAAGATCGGCGGACCGCGGGTCATCGCTGCGGTCCTGCAGCTCGTGCAGGACCAGGACCAGGACATCCGCCGCGCCGCCATCGAGATCCTCAACCAGACCAAGGACGAGCGCGCCGTCGACTCGCTCATCCAGGCGACCCGCGACTCCGACTGGTGGGTGAGCGAGCGCGCGGTCGATGCGCTCGCCGAGATCGGCAGCAAGCGGGCCGTGCCCCGGCTGCTCGAGATGCTGAGGGAGGGCAAGACCAAGGCCATGCCCATCGTGGTGCGCGCCCTCGGCAGGCTGGGCGATGCGAAGCTCGCCGACACCTTGATGCCGCTGCTCGGCAGGCCCGAGCGGGAAGTGCGCATCGAGGCCATGCAGGCCCTCGCCAATCTCGCCGACGCAGGCGGCGCCGAGCCGGTGCGCAGCGAGCTCAAGGCCCAGGCCGCCGCGCCCGACCAGACCATCGCCCGCGCCGCCGAAGCGGCGCTCGCCGAGCTCGAGCGGCGCCTGGCCGCCGTACCGGCGACCGCGGAGATCATCCTGCCGCCCTCGCCCCTGCCGCCTGCGGCGGCCTTCGCGCCGGGCCGGACGGAGGCGAAGGAAGCCGGCCGACTCGATATCCAGACGCTCAAGAACGGCGACATCCTCGAGGGCCGCTACAAGTACCTCGAGCGCATCGGCAAGGGGGCCTTCGGCACCGTGCTGCTGATGGAGGACACGGTAGTCGATGAGCGGCTGATCCTGAAGTTCCTCAACCCCAATGTGGCGACGGACGAGGAAGTGATGAAGCGCTTCGTCCACGAGCTGCGCTACTCCCGCAAGATCACCCACCAGAACGTCATCCGCATCTACGATTTCCTCTATATCCAGGGGAACTACGCGATCTCCATGGAGTATTTCCCCTCGCACACCCTCGGCAGCGAGATCACCGGGGAGAAGCCGCTCGAGCTGAGGCGCGCTCTGCAGTTCGGCGCCGACATCTGCACCGGCATGGCCGTCGCACACCGCGTGGGCATCGTGCACCGGGATCTGAAGCCCGCGAACGTGCTGATCAACGAGGATGGTCTGCTGAAGATCGTGGACTTCGGTGTGGCCGCCGCGCAGCGCGAGAGCGAGACCCAGCTGACCCGCACCGGCTACGTCATCGGCTCGCCCAAGTACATGGCACCCGAGCAGATCCTCGGCAAGCGGGTCGACGAGCGCGCCGATATCTATGCCCTGGGCGTGATCCTCTACGAGATGCTGACCGGCACTCCGCCGTACTCGCGCGGGGATCACATGTCGGTGATGTACCAGCACGTGCAGGGCAAGGCCCGTCCTCCGCAGGAGCTCAATTCCTCCCTCCCGCGCGGGCTCTCGGAACTGGTCATGCGCGCCATGGCGGTCGACAAGGCCAGGCGCTTCCAGAGCATGGACGAGGTGCGCGCGGCCCTCGAGAAGTACCAGCGCAGCGCCTGACTGCACCGGCCGTCCCCGGGGAGCCGGTGTGTGCCGGCGCATATTTCCGCTTGCAAACGGTTGATTTTCCGAATTACCTGGCGCCAAAGTACGGCCTGAACCAGGCAGGAGGGCACCTTTGGCCCGTATCGATGCGTTCTTGAAGCTCGGCGTGCAGCAAAGCTGCTCGGACGTGCACCTCGCCGTCGGAGTGCCCCCGATGCTGCGCATGCACGGAGATCTGCTGCCGATCAAGTTCCGGGACCTGCGCGCCGCGGAGCTGGAAGGCTACGTGCTCGAGATCCTCACGCCCTCGCAGTCGCAGCGCTTCGCCTCCGGGAGCGATCTCGATTTTTCCTACGTCTCGGCCGACGGGGGCCGTTTCCGCGTCAACGTCTTTCGCAAGGACACCGGCATCGGCGCGACCTTCCGCACCATTCCCTCGCAGGTGCCCACGCTTGCCGAGATGGGCCTGCCGCCGGTGCTCGAGAAGCTTTGCGACCATCACCAGGGGATGATCCTGGTGACCGGGGCGACCGGCACAGGCAAGTCGACCACGCTCGCGGCGATGATCGACCGTCTGAACAAAACCCGCAAACTCAACATCATCACCCTGGAGGATCCGATCGAGGTCGTGCATCCGAGCAAGATGAGCCAGGTGATCCAGCGGGAGCTCGGCACACATATCCCGAGCTTCGCCGAAGGCGTGCGGGCCGCCATGCGCGAGGATCCCGATGTGATCCTGGTCGGGGAGATGCGCGACGCCGAGACGGTCTCCATGGCCATGACCGCCGCCGAGACCGGGCACCTCGTGCTCGGCACCCTGCACACCACCAGCGCCGTGAAGACCGTCGACCGCATCATCGATGCGCTGCCGATCGAGCAGCGCGAGCAGACCAAAAGCTTCCTGGCACAAAGCCTGCTCGCCGTGATCACCCAGGTGTTGGTGAAGACCCCCGACGGGCACGGACGCCGGGCGGTGTGCGAGGTGATGATCATGACGCGGGCGATCGCCAAGCTGATCCAGATGGAGCAGACCTTCCAGATCCCGAGCCTGGTGCAGACCAACCGCGACCTCGGCATGCAGCTGCTCGACCAGGCGCTGCTCGCGGCCATAGCCGCCCGGGAAGTCGATCCGGAGCACGCCTACAGCTATGCCACCGACAAGCGGCCCTTCCAGAAATACGTCACCGACGCCTCCTTGCTGCCGAAGGTCGAGGCCGCGGCGGCGCCGGGCGCCTGAGGCTGGCCGATGGCGAGGATCGACGCTTTCCTGCTCGAGGTGCTCAAGCGGCGCGGCTCGGACTTGCATTTCATAGCCGGGCAGCCGCCGCGCATCCGCCTGTATGGAGATCTGCTGCCGCTCACGGAGCAGACGCTCGGCCAGGAGTTCGTCCAGCAGGCCCTCTACGAGATCCTGCCGAAGGTGGCCGCCGAGCGCTTCGAATCGAAGGACGGAGCCGACTTCGCCTACACCATTCCGGAGGTCGGGCGCTTCCGCGTGAACGTGCTGCGCCAGCTGAACGGCATGGGGGCTGTGCTGCGCGCCATACCCGCCAAGGCGCTCACGCTCGATGAGCTCGGCATGCCCGAGGCGGTGCGCGGGCTTTGCCGGGCCAACAACGGCCTGGTGCTGGTCACCGGCAAGACCGGCTCGGGCAAGTCGACCACGCTCGCGGCGATGATCGATGACATCAACACGCGCAATAAGGGCCACATCCTCACCATCGAGGACCCGATCGAGTTCGTGCACCAGAGGAAGAGCTGCCTGGTGAGCCAGCGCGAGATCGGCGTGCACAGCCCGAGCTTCGCCGCGGCGCTGCGCTCGGCCCTGCGCGAGGATCCGGATGTCATCCTGGTCGGCGAGCTGCGCGACCTCGACACGATGAGCATCGCGGTGACCGCCGCCGAGACCGGCATCCTCGTGATGGGCACGCTCCATACCAACGGAGCGGCGCAAACGGTCGACCGCATGGTCAACGTGTTCCCCTCGGACAAGCAATCGCACGTGCGCGGCATGCTCTCGACCTCGCTGCGCGGCGTGGTCTCGCAGCAGCTCCTGCGCCGTGCCGACGGACAGGGCCGCGTGGCCGCGCTCGAGATCCTCATCAATACCCCGGCGGCGGCGAGCCTCATCCGCCAGGGCAAGCTCGACCAGCTCGAGAACACCATGCAGTCCGGCGCCCAGTTCGGCATGCGCACCATGGACAGCGCCATTCAACAGCTGCTCGATCAGCGCCAGATCACCGGCGAGGAGGCCTACCAGAAGTCGCTCAACAAGCCGCGCTTCGAGGCGCTGCGAGCGCAGGCCTAGCTGCGCTCGACCCCGCCCGCCCTCTATCCGAGCCGGGACACCGCGACCCGCATTGTCGGCGCACGCCGACCCCGCGCGGCAGGGCGCAAACCCGGGCTGTCTAGGCCGCCGCTCACCCGGTAGACTTCCCGGATGAGCGAGACTTTCTTCGTCACCACCGCCCTGCCCTACGCGAACGGCCCGTTCCACATCGGGCACATCATGGAATACATCCAGGCCGATATCTGGGTGCGCTTCCAGCGCATGCAGGACCGCCGGGTGCACTTCGTGGGAGCGGACGACGCTCATGGGGCGCCCATCATGCTCAAGGCCGAGGCCGAAGGCGTGAGCCCGCAGGCGCTGGTTGCGCGCATCGCCGCCGGCCGGCCCCGCTACCTCGAGGGCTTTCACATCGGCTTCGATCACTGGCACTCGACCGATTCGCCCGAGAACGTCGCGCTGTCGCAGGACATCTACCGGCGTCTGAAGGCCGCCGGGCTCATCGACTCGCGACCGGTCGAGCAGTTCTACGATCCGGTGAAGGGCATGTTTCTCGCAGACCGGTACATCAAGGGCGAGTGCCCCAAGTGCCACTCCCGGGACCAGTACGGGGATGCGTGCGAGGTCTGCGGCAGCGTCTACCCCCCGACCGAGCTCATCGAGCCGTACTCGACCCTCACCGGCGCGAAGCCCGTGCTCAGGACCTCGGAGCATTTTTTCTTCCGGCTCTCCGATCCGCGCTGCCGCCGGTTCCTGCACGAGTGGCTCGAGCAGCCCGGCCACGTGCAACCCCAGGTGGCCAACAAAGCGCGCGAATGGCTCACCGGCAAGGGGGAGCAGGCGCTCTCGGACTGGGACATCTCGCGCGATGCCCCCTACTTCGGCATTCCCATCCCGGATGCGCCCGGAAAGTACTTCTACGTGTGGCTGGATGCGCCCATCGGCTACCTCGCCTCGCTGAAGAGCTACTTCGACAGCGGCAAAGCGAGGGCGAACGGCGAGCCGCGCGACTTCGAGACGTTCCTCACCGATCCGGACACCCGGCAGATCCACTTCATCGGCAAGGACATCATCTACTTCCACACGCTGTTCTGGCCGGCGATGATGAAGTTCGCCGGCGCTCCCTACAAGGTTCCCGACAACGTCCACGTCCACGGCTTCGTCACCGTCTCCGGAGAAAAAATGTCCAAGTCGCGCGGCACCGGCATCAGCCCGCTGCGCTACCTCGAGCTCGGCCTGAATCCCGAGTGGCTGCGCTACTACATCGCGGCCAAGCTCAATGCCAACGTCGAGGATCTCGACTTCAACGCCGAGGATTTCGTGGCACGGGTCAACAGCGACCTCATCGGCAAGTACGTCAACATCGCGAGCCGGGCGGCGCAGTTCATCTCGAGACATTTCGAGAGCACCCTCACCGCGCATCGGCTGACGGAGGCCGCGCACTGGCGAGAACAGTCGCCCGGCATATTACTGGCGGGCAAGGACGAGCCTTTCGAGTGGCTTCAGTCCTGGCAACGGGAGGCCCGACTGGTGAGGCGCCTGTACGAAGAGCGCGAATTCGCCAAGGCCATACGCGTCTGCATGAGCATCGCCGACAGCGTCAATCAATATTTCGACTTTGCGAAGCCCTGGACGCAGGTGAAGAGCAACCTCGAGCCGCAGTTGCGGCGAGCTCAATTCGTCTGCAGTGCCGCCCTCGAGGGGTTTCGGATTCTATCCATAGTCCTGGCGCCGGTGCTGCCGGCTGCGACCCAACAGGCAGCAAACTTTCTAAACGTGCCCGAATTCAAATGGTCGGATATCGATGGCTCTCTGCCGCCGGGGCATCGCATCAACCACTATGAGCATCTCATGACCCGCGTAGACCCGAAGCGTATTGATGCCCTGTTCGAGCCCGCCGGGGATGCCCCGGCGGACACGGTCACCCCGGCCGCAGCCGGCCAGCATGCGCAGGCGCTCCCGGCGGGCGCCGCGGCGGCGCCGGCGCAGACACCGGCGAGCATTTCCATCGATGAGTTTAAAAAGATCGACCTGCGCGTTGCGCGTATAGCGGCCGCGGAGCACGTCGCCGGCGCCGACAAGCTGCTGAAGCTGACGCTCGACCTCGGGGGCGAGACCCGCACCGTATTCGCCGGCATCAAGTCCGCCTACGACCCGGCGGCGCTCGCCGGCCGCCTCACGGTGATGGTGGCCAACCTCGCCCCGCGCAAGATGAAGTTCGGCCTCTCCGAGGGCATGGTGCTCGCGGCAAGCGGCGAGGGCGGTGGCCCCTACCTGCTTTCGCCCGACTCAGGCGCCACCCCGGGGATGCGCGTCAGTTAGTGCCTGGCATGAGCGAGCGTCTGACACACGGTGTATAAGCGGTGCGGGACCCCCATGCCCGGCATAGACGACATCGATGCGCTGCTGCCGCAGACCCAGTGTACCCGCTGCGGCCATCCGGGGTGCCGGCCGTATGCCGAGGCGATTGTCCGCGGCGAGGCGGACATCAACCAGTGCCCGCCGGGCGGTACCGCGACCATTGCCGCGCTGGCGAGGCTGCTCGGGCGCGCGCCGCTGCCCCTCAACCCCGCCCACGGCGTGCACGGGCCGGCGCTCCTCGCCCTGATCGACGAGGACGCCTGCATCGGCTGCGCCAAGTGTCTGCCACCCTGCCCCGTCGATGCCATCATCGGCGCGCGCAAGTACGTGCACACGGTCCTGACGGCGCTGTGCACCGGCTGCGAGCTGTGCATCCCCGCCTGTCCCGTGGACTGTATCGTCATGACACCCCGTCGCGCGACGCCCGACATTGCCCCGGCGCCCGAACCAGGCGCGAACCGCCGGCGTTTCGCCGCCCACACTGCGCGCATCGCCCGGCGCGCCGAGGAACGCGCTCGGCTGCTCGCCGCGCGCAAACACCAGGCGGCCCCTCGCCCGTAGCCTGAACGACTGCAGATGCCCGTGCACCCCGCCGCCCGCCGCGCTCTGTTCCGCCGCCTGCAAGCAGCCAATCCCCAGCCGCGCGGCGAGCTCGAGTACTCGAGCCCCTTCGAGCTGCTGGTCGCAGTCATGCTGTCCGCACACACGACCGACAAGAGCGTCAATGCGGCGACCCGCAAGCTCTTTCCCCTCGCCAACACGCCGCAGGCGATACTCGCCCTGGGGGTGGAGGGCGTGAAGCCGTACCTGAAATCCGTCGGACTGTACAACGTCAAGTCGCAGAACCTGATCGGCCTGTGCCGGCAGCTCGTGCAGCACCACGGCGGCAAGGTCCCTGCGGACCGGGCCGCGCTCGAAGCGCTGCCCGGGGTGGGGCGCAAGACCGCCAGCATCATCCTCAATATCGTCTTCGGGGAGAATGCGATCGCGGTAGATACCCACATTTTCCGCCTCGCCAACCGCACCGGACTCGCCCCCGGCAAGACACCGCTGGCCGTCGAGCGGGCGCTCGCGGCGACCACCCCGGAGGAGTTCAAGCGCGACGCCCATCACTGGCTGCTGCTGCACGGGCGCTACGTGTGCACCGCTCGCGCCCCCGCCTGCCCAACATGCCTCATCGCGGATCTTTGCGAATATCCCTACAAGAGCCAGGCGGATGCCGATAGGGAGCGGCGGCCGAGAGAGCGTTTGCCGAAGCGGCGGAAGCCGGGCGCCCGCACCGGCTCTTCGCGAGCGCAGCGCGGCCGAGCCAAGAGTCGATCGGCCGCCGGCTGATACCATGCCCGTCTTCGCCGATCAGAGCCGCGAGCAACTGCGCCGGATGTATTGCGAGGCCTGGCGCAAATTCCGCGCCGGCGCACCCCTTGCGCCTCTCGAGGCTCAGATCGCCGCCGTGATCGCCGAGCACACCGAATACGCCTCCCTGCTCGAGTCCCCGCAAGCGCTGTCGCTGGAGTTCACGCCCGAGAGCGGCCGCGAGAATCCCTTCCTGCACCTCGGGCTTCATCTTGCGATCCGCGAGCAAGTCTCCACCGACCGGCCCGCCGGCATCGCCGGCGTGCACGCAACCCTCTGCCGGCGTTTCGGCGAGGCACACGCCGCCGAGCACGCGATGATCGAACGCCTGGCCGAGACACTGTGGGAAGCCGAGCGTTTCGGCCGCATGCCGGATGAGGAGCGGTACCTCG
>JAJZVF010000203.1 GCA_021845825.1 Pseudomonadota bacterium
GAAGAGCGCAAGCTCGCGCAGGAGAAAAAGCTGGCCGAGCAGAGGAAGCTCGCGCAGGAGAAGCTCGCCGCCGAGCGGCTGGCCGCACGGGAGAAGGCGGCGCGGTTGGCCGCTCTTGCCGAGCTCAAGCGCAACATCCGCCAGGAGGAGCAGAACGATGCGGCGGCGCGGGCCGCCCTTGCCGGCTGGACTCAGGAGATCGAAGGGCGCATCGCGGATGCCTGGATCAAGCCGGCGAGCGCCAGTCCCGGCATCGACTGTGTGTTGCACGTCACCCAGGTTCGCGGAGGGGCGGTGACGAAAGTGAGTATCGGCCGCTGCAACGGTGATGGTGCGGTGCGGGAGTCCATCGAAGCGGCGGTGTATCGCGCCTCACCGCTGCCGCCGCCGCCGGATCCGTCCCTGTTCCAGCGCCGACTGATCATCGAGTTCAAGCCGAATTGACGGAGAAATGATGAAATCGACCCAGGTCATCGCCCCCACGATGCTGCTCGCGGCGCTGCTCGGCGCTGTTGCGGCGCCACCCGCCCGTGCGCAACTGACGATCGAGGTCACCTCCGGTGTGACCCACCCGGTGCCGATCGCCATCGCGCCGTTTTCCGAACCGCCATCCGCGGGGATGAACGTAGCCGGCGTCATCCAACATGACCTCGCCGGCAGCGGCCGCTTCAGCGTCCTGCCCCGTGACCGGATGCCCGCGAGGCCGACGCACTCCGCGCAGGTCAAATTTCCCGCCTGGAAGGCGACCGGAAGCGATTACCTGGTCGTCGGCAGGGTGAAGCACAGCGCCAATGGGCGCCTCGCCGTGGATTTCAATCTGCTGAACATCCTGACCGGCCAGAGCATCGTGCGCAAGCGCTTCACGGGGCCGCCTTCGGCGTTGCGCAATGCCGCGCATCGCGTGAGCGACGCCATCTACAAGGCCATCACCGGTATCCGCGGGGCGTTCGACACTCGTATCGCCTACGTGGCCGAGACGGGGAGCGGTGCCGCCCAGCGCTACCAGTTGGTGGTGGCGGACGCCGACGGCTACAATCAGCGCCTGATCCTCGAGTCGCGTTTTCCGATCATGTCGCCGGATTGGTCGCGGAATGGGAAATGGCTGGCGTACGTCTCCTTCGAAGACCACCTTTCGGCCATATACGTGCAGCGCGTGCGCACCGGTCAGCGCTGGCGCGTGTCGGCGCGCGCGGGCGAGAACGGCGCCCCGGCTTACTCGCCCGATGGGCGCCGTCTGGCGCTCACCTTGAGCGGCGACAGCGGCTACCCGCAGATCTACCTGCTCAATCTGCACACCCAGCACCTCACCCGCATCACCCATGCGCCGGCGATCAACACCTCGCCGGCTTGGGCACCCGATGGCAAGTCGATCTACTTCACCTCCGACCGCGACGGCTCCCCGCAGGTCTATCGCATCGGAATCCGGCCGGGCAGCCTGCCGCAGCGCATCACCTTCACGGACAACTACAACGCCGACCCGCAGGTCTCGCCAAACGGCCGGCGGCTCGCCATGGTAACGGCCGTCGACGGCAGGTTCTGCATCGCCGTGCAGAACCTCAAGACCGGCTCGTTCCGTGTGCTGACGCACGGGCCGCTCGACAGCACGCCGAGCTTCGCTCCAAACGGGGCGACGATCATCTATACCAAGGAGCTGGAAGGTGAGCGCGGTGGCAGCATTCTCGCTACCATATCGACCGATGGGCAGACGGGAATGACGCTCAAGCCGACCCGGGGCGAGGTGCAGGACCCGGCCTGGGGGCCGTTTCCGCGACGATAGTGTTCCAAGAGATGCGGACCGCCGCGGTCCGTTTGGCAATCAAGCAACGCGCGCCGGATGGCCGGCGCATCCGGAGTAAGGTGACATATGCGTCGTATTCTTGCGGTATTGTTGGTGTCGGGCACGCTGGGGCTTGCCGCCTGTGCGAGCAAGCCGCCCGTCAGACCCGCGTCCAGCCAGGCGGCCGCCGGTGCGGGCGCCGGCGCCAGCTCCCAGGGCGCGGGCAGCGGGACGAACGCCAGCGAGGGCGCCCTCGGCAGCCAGCAGTCCGTTGCGGGACCTGAGCAGGGGCTGCTCGCCGACCGCCTCGTCCACTTTGCGTTCAACAGCTCGGTGATCCGCGGGCATGGCATCCAGGTCGTGGCGGCGCACGCCAGATATCTTGCCGACCATCCGACCGCGCGCGTGCGCCTGGAAGGCTACACCGATGACCGCGGCTCGCCGGAATACAATATCGGCCTCGGCATGCGCCGGGCCGAATCGGTGCGCCAGGCGATGCTGCTGCAGGGCGTATCACCCGATCAGATCACGGTGGTGAGTTATGGTGAGGCCGATCCGATCAATCCGGCCAACAACCGGATCGCCTGGGCCGAGAATCGGCGCGTTCACATCGTCTACCTGACTCCCATGCAACCGCCGCGGTAAGAGTCATCAGGCCGGAGTCTGTCCATGCGTGCCTTACGTCTGTTGGTGTCGGCCGCGGCGCTCGCGACGCTGCTGGCCGGCTGCGCAACCGGACCGGATCCGACGCAGCTGCGGCTCGATCGTCTCGATGTGCGGGTCTCGAAGCTCGAGCACTTCGTCTCGAACGGCAGCCTCGTGCAGCTCGCCGAGCGTCAGGACAGCCTGCAAGCCCAGGTCCGCGATCTGCAGGGACAGGTCGATGATCTGCAGCGCTCCAACCGCAGGCTGCAGAAGGAGCAGCGCGACCTGTATGCGAATCTCGACAAGCGCATGGCCACCCTGCAGCGCCTCGTGGCGCAGGGCCCGGCTGCGGCAGGCTCCGCGGTTGCGGGCGCCACGGACAGCGCTGCGGCGCTCGGTGCGCTGCCCGGCGTCACACCCGCGCAGCAATCCGCCTATCGGCAGGCGTTCAATGCGCTGAAGGCCGGCAGCTATCCGGCGGCCGTCGGCGGCTTCGAGGGGTTCCTGAAGCGCTACCCGGCGAGCCCGCTCGCGCCGAACGCCGAGTACTGGCTGGGCGAGACGCATTTCGTGGATCAGCACTACAGGCGCGCCGAGCAGGCCTTCCGCTCGGTGTTCACCCTCTGGCCGAATTCGGCCAAGGCGCCCGATGCCATGCTCGCTCTCGGCAACGTGCTGCTCGTGCAGGGCAGGACGCATGCGGGGCGGGCAATGCTGCGGCAGGTCGTCAAGCAGTTTCCGGAGACGGATGCGGCCAAGCGGGCGGCGAAACGACTGATGGGCAAATCCGCGGGCTGATCGCCGCGAGTGCGCAATGGATGATTTGAGTGAGGAGCGGATCGCGCGCCTCAGGATCACAGAGATCTTCTATTCGCTGCAGGGCGAGGCGGATACCGCCGGGGTGCCTACGATTTTCGTGCGCCTCACCGGGTGTCCGTTGCGCTGCCGCTATTGCGATACCGCATACGCTTTTCACGGCGGTGAATGGTGGAAGCTCGATGCGGTCGTGCAGCGCGTACGCGAGCTCGGCTCCCGTTATGTCTGCGTCACCGGTGGCGAGCCGCTCGCGCAGAGGAGCTGCCCGGAGCTGCTCGTCCGGCTGTGCGATGAGGGCCTGCGGGTCTCCCTCGAGACCAGCGGCGCGCTGCCGCTCGGGGGCGTCGACCCGAGAGTGGTGCGGGTGGTGGACGTGAAGACTCCGGGCTCCGGCGAGCAAGGACGTAACCGCTACGGGGAGCTGTCGCTGCTCGATACCAAGGACCAGATCAAGTTCGTCATTTGCGATCGCACCGACTATGAGTGGAGCCGCGCCAAGGTGAGGGAGCTGCGGCTCGATGAGCGCTGCGCGGTGCTGTTCTCCGCCAGCCACGAGCAGCTTTCCGCCCGGCAGCTCGCCGACTGGATCCTGGAGGATCGCCTGCCGGTGCGCTTGCAGATCCAGCTGCACAAGCTCCTCTGGGGCAACGTCGCGGGCAAGTGAATGTATGGACGGTGAGGCTGACCGCGGCAGTATGAGCGACGCTCAGGGTGGGAGTGCACAGCTCGGGCCGCCGGCGGTGGTGCTGGTTTCCGGCGGTCTCGACTCTGCCACCACGCTCGCCATTGCCCGCGCTCAGGGGTTTGGGTGTTACGCCCTGTCGGTTTTCTACGGCCAGCGCCATGCGGCGGAGCTTGCCGCCGCCGCCCGCGTGGCCGCGGCCTTGGGCGTCCGGGATCACCGGGTGATGCGGATCGATCTGGCGGGTATCGGCGGCTCGGCACTGACCGATCTGTCGATCGCCGTGCCGGAGGAGCCGACGACGGGCGTTCCGCTCACCTATGTGCCGGCCCGCAACACCCTGCTGTTGTCGCTGGCGCTCGCCTGGGCGGAGGTGCTCGAAGGTCGGGATATCTTCGTCGGCGTCAATGCCGTCGACTTCTCCGGCTACCCCGATTGCCGGCCGGAGTTCGTGGCTGCGTTCCAGAGCCTGGCGGCGCTCGCCACCAAGGCCGGCATCGAGGGCAGGCCCTGCCGCATTCACGCGCCTCTCGTGCGGTGGACCAAGGAGCGGATCATCCGCGAAGGCATCGCGCTGGGGGTGGATTACGCGCTCACCGTCTCGTGCTACCAGGCGGATTCCGAGGGCCTTGCCTGCGGCAGGTGCGATTCCTGCCGTCTGCGCCGGGCCGGTTTCGAGGCCGCCGGCGTTGCCGATCCGACGCGCTACCAGGGGCGCTAGCATCCGGGTATCATGC
>JAJZVF010000204.1 GCA_021845825.1 Pseudomonadota bacterium
CCACATCGTCCACGTACACGAAGTCGCGCGTCTGCTCGCCGGGGCCGTAACCGCCGTACTCGCCGAAGAGCCGGACCTTGCCGCCCTCGCGCAGCTCGCCGAAGTGATGGAACGCGACCGAGGCCATGCGGCCCTTGTGCTGCTCGCGCGGGCCGTAGACGTTGAAATAGCGCAAGCCCACGACCTGGTGGCGCACCGTGGGCAGCATGCGCCGCACGATGTTGTCGAAGAGGAGCTTCGAGTAGCCGTAGACATTGAGCGGCCTCTCGCATTCGGGCGACTCGCGGAACGCGGCGCCGCCGCCATAGGTTGCGGCCGAGGAGGCGTACAGGAGCCGCGTGCCGTGCGCCTGGCAGGCATCGAGCAGGCGCTTGGAGGAGCGATAGTTGTTCTCGAGCATGTAGCGGCCGTCGTGCTCCATGGTGTCCGAGCAGGCGCCCTGGTGCAAGACGGCCTCGACGCGCCCGAACTGGCCGCGCTCG
The DNA here is from genome assembly GCA_021845825.1 of Pseudomonadota bacterium. Taxonomy (GTDB): domain Bacteria; phylum Pseudomonadota; class Gammaproteobacteria; order Steroidobacterales; family Steroidobacteraceae; genus 13-2-20CM-66-19. The sequence goes on from JAJZVF010000204.1 coordinate 483, forward strand.
AAGCGCTCGTAGAACTCGCCACGGTCGAAGTAATCGCCGATCCTCGCCCCGAGGAGGTTGCGGTACTTCATGCCGTCGGTGAGGTCATCCACGGCGATGATGTCATCGATTCCCGCGGCATTGAGCCCGTGCAGCAGGTTGCTGCCGATCATGCCGGCGGCGCCGGTGACGACCACTCTCACGCGAACAGCTCCTCGTAGCTCACGGTGGCCGTGCCGAACTTGCCGACCACGATGCCGCCGGCGCGGTTGGCGATCGGCATCGCCTCGCGCAGGCTGAGGCCGGCGGCGAGCAGCGCCGCCAGGGTGCCGATCACCGTATCGCCCGCGCCGGTCACATCGAACACCTCGCGCGCCTGCGCCCCGACGCGCACGTGCCCCTGCTCATCGAACAGCGACATGCCTTCCTCGCTGCGCGTCAGCAGCAGCGCCGAGAGCCGCTGCGCGCGGCGCAGGCCCTCGACGCGCTCGAGCAGCTGCTCCTCGGACTGCCACGCGCCGATCACCTGCGCGAGCTCGGCGCGGTTGGGCGTGATCACCGTGGCGCCGGCGTAGCGGCCGTAATCGCCGCCCTTGGGATCGACCAGGACCGGTTTACCGGCAGCGCGCGCGGTCTCGATCATCTTCGGGATGTGGGTGAGGCCGCCCTTGCCGTAATCCGAGAACAACACCGCGTCGCACCGGGACACGGTGCGCGCGAAGTCCGCGAGCATGCCGGCGAGCACCTCGTGATCGGGCTGATTCTCGAAGTCCACGCGCACGAGCTGCTGCGAGCGGCCGATCACGCGCAGCTTCACGCAGGTATAGAGCTTCGGGTCGCGCCCGAGCAGGCTCTCCACGGCGCTCGCCTGCAGGAGCGACTCGAGCCGCCGCGCCGGCTCGTCGTTGCCGACGACGGTGATCAGCGTGACCGCCGGTCCCAACGCCTTGACGTTGAGCGCCACATTGGCGGCCCCGCCGAGGCGGTCCTCCTCGCGCCTGACGCGCACCACGGGCACGGGCGCCTCGGGCGAGATTCGCTCCACGTCGCCGAACAGGTAGCGGTCGAGCATGGCATCGCCCACGACCAGGACGCGGGCCGAGCGCAAGCGCGCCTTCAGATCGCTCGCCGGCACGCCCATCAGGACAGCCCCAGCGCCGCTTCGATGAGGCCGCACAAGCTGTGGCCGATGAAGCTGTGCGCTTCCTGGATGCGGGCCGTGACGGCGCTCGGCACGACGATGGACACCTCGCAGAGCGGGGCGAGCGCGCCGCCGTCGCGGCCCAACAGGCCGATCACGCGTATCCGCGCCTGGCGCGCCGCCTGCACCGCCCGGATGACGTTCCTCGAGTGCCCGGAGGTCGAGATGCCGAGCAGGCAGTCGCCCGCGGCCCCGAGCGCGCTCACCTGGCGCGCAAACACCTCGTCGTAGCTGTAATCGTTGGCGATGCAGGTGAGCGCCGAGGTATCGGTGGTGAGCGCCAGAGCGGCGAGCGGGCGCCGGTCCCGGATGAATCGACCGGTGAGCTCGGCGGCGATGTGCTGGCTGTCCGCGGCCGAGCCGCCGTTGCCGCAGAGCATGAGCTTGCGGCCGCCGCCGAGCGCCTCGGCGATCAGCGCGCCGGCCCGCTCGATCGGCGCCTCGAGCGCCGCGAGCTGCTCGAACAGCGTCCGATGCTCGGCGAGGTTCGCCTGAAAGAGCGTGCCCATGGTCTACGGCAGCCCGCGCCACTCGGCGAGCTGTGCGATGAGCCTCGCCACGCCCGGGGAGGCGGCGGGAGCGCCTTGGGGGTCGCTCACCGACGGGACGAGCTGCTCGCAGAGCTTCTTGCCGAGCTCCACCCCCCATTGATCGAACGAGTTGATCCCCCAGAGCACCCCCTGCGTGAACACCTTGTGCTCGTACAGGGCGATCAGCTTGCCGAGCGTGGCCGGATCGAGCCGCGGGAAGGCGATGAGCGTGCTCGGGCGCGAGCCGGGGTGCACCTTGTGCGGGGTGAGCGCCGCGATGCGCTCGGCGGGCAGCCGCGCCTGCTCGAGATCGGCGCGCACGGCCTCGGGCGTGAGTCCCGCCATGAACGCCTCGGCCTGCGCGAGGCAGCTCGCGATGGCCAGATCCTGCTGCGCCTGCTTGTCGCAGGAGGACTTCGCCGGCAGCAGCAGGTCGAGCGCGGCCCGCTGCGTACCCTGGTGCAGCAGTTGAAAGAACGAGTGCTGGGCATTGTTGCCCGGCTCGCCCCAGGTGACCGCCGCGGTCTGCCACTCGACCTGCCTGCCCTCGAGGGTCACGGACTTGCCGTTGCTTTCCATCTCGAGCTGCTGCAGGTAGGCGGGCAGCCTGCCCAGCCGCTCGTCATACGGCAGTACCGCCACCGTCGGCAGCATCCGGAAATTGATGTTCCACACGCCGATCAGCCCGAGCAGCGCCGGCAGGTTGTCCTGCCAACGCGCGGTGCGGAAGTGCTCATCCATCTCGTGACCGCCGGCGAGCAGCTGCAGAAAGGCGTCCTTGCCGATGGCGACGGCGAGCGACACGCCGATCGAGGACCACAGCGAATAGCGCCCGCCCACCCAGTCCCACATCTTGAACCGGTGCTGCGGGTGCACGCCGAACTCGTCCATGGCGTGGTGGTTGACCGATACGGCCGCGAAGTGCTCCCGCACGGCCTCCTCGCCGAGCTTCTCGCGCAGCCAGGCGCGCGCGGTGCGCGCATTGGTCAGCGTCTCGAGCGTGGTGAAGGTCTTGGAGGACACGATGAACAGCGTCGAGCGCGGATCGGCGTCCTGCAGGATATCCGTGAGGCGGTTGCCGTCGATGTTCGAGACGAACTCGCACCGCGGGGCATCGAGCGTGTAGCGGCGCAGCGCGCGCACCGCCATGGCCGGGCCGAGGTCGGAGCCGCCGATACCGATGTTGACCACGCGGTTGAAGGCCTTGCCCGAGCTGCCGACGATGCGTCCGGCGCGCACGCCCTCGGCGAAGGCGAGCATCCGCTCGCGCTCCTCGAGCACCTCGCGGGCGATCTGCGCCCCGCCGATGAGCGCCCCGGGGGGCTGGCGCAGCGCCACGTGCAGCACCGCACGGCCTTCGGTCGTGTTGATCTTCTCGCCGCGCCACATGGCCTCGCGATGCTCGCGCAGCCCCACGGCCTCGGCGAGCCCGACGAGCGTGCCGAGCGCCGCCTCATCGAGGTGCTGGCGCGAGAAATCCATGAGCACGCCGGCGCCGCGGCGCGAGAAGCGCTCGAAGCGCGCCGGATCGCGCGCGAACAGATCGCGGGTCGGCACCGCGCCGAGACGCGCTGCGTGGCCGGTCAGCTCGGACCATTGTGCGGTGCGGGGACCTGGGACGGGCATGGGATATCTCCTTACGGTGGGCGCGCCCGCGCAATCAGGCGGACACGGCAGCGGCGCCGCGGCCGCTCTGGTAGAACGCGCCGATACTGTCGATGACGTGCTGCAGCTGCTGCTCGCTGAGCTCCGGGTAGATGGGCAGCGCCAGCGTCTCGTGCGCGGCGCGCTCGGCCTCGGGAAAATCTCCCGGGGCATGGCCGAGATAGGCGAAGCACTGCTGCAGGTGCAGCGGGATGGGATAGTAGATCTCCGTGCCGACGCCGCTTTGCGCGAGGTGCTCGCGCAGCGCATCGCGGTCGCGCGCCCGGATGACGTATTGGTTGTAAATGTGATGAAAGCCCGGGAGGGCCGCCGGTGCGCGCACCGCCTCGCCGAGACCGGCGCGCTCGAGCGCGCGGGTGTAGTACCCGGCATTGAGCGCGCGCTTGGCCGACCACTCCTCGAGGTAATCGAGCTTGACATTGAGTACGGCGGCCTGCAGCTCATCGAGCCTGAAGTTCCCGCCGATGAAGGCGTGGTGGTATTTCGGCTTGCCGCCGTGCACGCGCAGCACCTCCATGTGCTCCGCCAGCGCGGCGTCCTGCGCCACGCACATGCCGGCATCACCGAACGCACCCAGGTTCTTCGTGGGAAAGAACGAGAAGCAGCCGACATCCCCGAAGCTGCCCGCCTGGCGCCCCTGGGCATCGCGCGCGCCGATCGCCTGGGCGGCGTCCTCGATGACCTGCAGATCGAACCGGCGCGCCAGATCCATGAGCGGGCCCATGTCGCAGAGCTGACCGTACAGGTGCACCGGCATCAGCGCCTTCACCCGCGCGCCGGTCGGGCGGTGGATGAGGC
>JAJZVF010000025.1 GCA_021845825.1 Pseudomonadota bacterium
CCGTAGGCAGCGGTCTTCTGGTAGATGGGCCGCGCCAGATCGAGCATCCGGCGCAGACCATAGGGCGTGAGATCGAAGTGCTCGCGCACCAGCTGGGTGAGCTGCTGGCGCGAGAGGCGACTGGTCCCGAAGGTCTCCACCATGACGGAGGTCGGCTCGGCGACGCCGATGGCATAGGAGACCTGCACCTCGCAGCGCGCAGCCAGACCGGCGGCCACGATATTCTTGGCCACGTAGCGGGCCGCGTACGCCGCAGACCGGTCCACTTTCGACGGGTCCTTGCCCGAGAACGCACCGCCGCCATGACGGGCGTAACCGCCGTACGTATCGACGATGATCTTGCGGCCGGTGAGACCGCAGTCCCCCACGGGACCGCCGATGACGAATCGCCCGGTGGGATTGATGTGGAAGCGGGTTTCCCGCCCGACCCACTCCTTGGGCAGCACGGGCTTGAGAATCTCCTCCATCACCGCCTCGCGCAGGGTTTCGGTGGGGACCTCGGGACTGTGCTGGGTGGAGAGCACCACGGCCTCGAGCCCGACGGGCTTGTCGTCCTCGTAGCGCAGTGTGACCTGACTCTTGGCGTCCGGACGCAGCCAGGTGAGGCGGCCGGTCTTTCTCACTTCAGCCTGGCGCTTGACCAGCCGGTGTGCCAGCGTGATGGGCGCCGGCATCAGCACGTCGGTCTCGTTGCTGGCATAGCCGAACATCATTCCCTGATCGCCGGCGCCTTGCGCCCGCTCATCCTGATGATCGACGCCCCGGGCGATATCGGCCGACTGCTTGCCGATGATATTGAGCACTCCGCAGCTCGCCCCGTCGAAGCCCATGTCGGAGGAGTTGTAGCCGATATCCAACACGGTCCTGCGCACCAGCGATTCGACATCCACCCAACCGGAGGTGGTCACCTCGCCGGCGACGATCACCACGCCCGTCTTGACCAGAGTCTCGCACGCCACGCGGCCGCGGGGATCCTCGGCGAGGATCGCATCCAGCACCGCGTCCGAGATCTGGTCGGCGACCTTGTCGGGATGGCCCTCGGAGACGGACTCGGAGGTGAACAGATAGTGATTGGTCATCGGTTGGTTCCAGTAGCTTGCACGTGAGACATTTCCCGGGAGCTCGCCGCGCCGAACGCGGCCCGGGCCGCGGGCTCGCCGAAATTCTCGGCGAGCCGCTGCGCGATCTGCGCGCGCGTCACGCGATGATTCTGCGTGCCGCGCGACTCTATCTTGATGGCACCCATGACGGCCGCGATCCGGCCGGTGCTCTCCCAGTCGAGGCCGCGCAGCAATCCGTGCAGCAGCCCGGCGCGATACGCGTCGCCGCAGCCGGTCGGATCCACCAACGCGCCCGCCTTGGCGCAGGGAATCTCGATGCGGCCCTCGCGGGTGTGGATGACCGAGCCCAGGGCGCCGCGGGTGACCACCAGCGCCGCTACGCGCTCGCACACCTGCCGCTCGCTCCAGCCGGTTTTCTGCTCGATGACCCGCCATTCGTAGTCGTTCACGGCGACCCAGGTCGCCTGCTCCACGAAGCGCTTGAGATCCTCCCCCGCGAACATCGGCAGCCCCTGGCCGGGATCGAAGAGAAAGGGGATGCCCGCGGCGGCGAACTGCGCGGCGTGCTCGATCATGCCCTGGCGCCCATCCGGCGCCACGACCCCGAGCGCAACCCGCCCGGCCTCGCTCACCCGGTTCAGATGCGCGTGCTGCATGGCCCCGGGATGAAAGGCGGTGAACTGGTTGTTGTCGAGATCGGTGGTGATGAAGGCCTGGGCGGTGAACTCGGAGTCCACCGCCCGCACGTGCTCGAGCGGCACGCCGGCGCCGATCAGCCACTCGCGGTAGGGGGCGAAGTCCCGTCCCACGGTGGCCATCGGGCAACCGACGTCCCCGAGGAGCCGCATGTTGTAGGCGATGTTACCCGCGCAGCCGCCGAACTCCCGGCGCAGCTGCGGCACCAGAAAGGACACGTTGAGGATGTGGATCTGCTCGGGCAGGATGTGGTCGCGGAAGTGGCCTTCGAACTCCATGATGACGTCGAACGCCACGGAGCCGCAGATCAGGACTTTACCGGCAGTGTCGCTCGTGCGTGACACCGCCCCGGTCGGGAAATTCTGTGTCATGCCAGGTCATTTGCAGGATGGAATTGAAAATCTTAGCGCATATCGCCTCCAAACTCCAGGCTGACTTTCCCGAGCCGCAGCCGCCCGCGGGCCGCCTCGCCCGGCTCATGCCGAATTGGATAATCTGGCTTCGGCCGCGAGCAGCGCCACCGCCTCCCGGGCGAGATCGTTGAGACCTTCGCCCTGACCTTTCTCATAGTAGGTGACGATCTGGCGCCGCATGCGCGGCTCCCAGAAGCGCTTCATATGCGTGGCAACGTCACGTGCAGCCTGCGTCGGCGCCGACCCGGACGCGAAGAACAGGCTGATCTCGTTGGCCATCTTTACAAGCAATTCTATGTTCATGGCTTTACGTCATCTGATCATGACAGAGCGTTATCGCAACCGCCCCGGGCAGGCATACACCACATGCTGGCGCTCCCGGGCGAAGGCCACCAGAGTCATGCCGGTGCGCTCGGCCAGGCGCACCGCGAGCGCGGTCGGCGCCGAGAGCCCGACGAGAAAAGCGATGCCCACCGCGGCGCTCTTCTGGATCATCTCGTAGCTCACCCGGCTGGTCAGCAGCAGGAAGCCGCCGCCGAAGCCCGCCCCCGTGCGCACCCGCGCGCCGATCAGCTTGTCGAGCGCGTTGTGTCTGCCCACATCCTCGCGGACGACCTCGATCCGCCGGTCCGCACCCACCCACGCCGCCGCGTGCACGCTGCCCGTGCGGCCATTGATCGGCTGGCGGTGCGCGAGCTCGGCGATGGCCGCGTGCAGCTCGGCGGCCGTCACGACCGGTCCCGGCCCGACAGGCTTCACCGCGCGAATGGCCTGCTCGACGGTTTCCACCCCGCACAGGCCGCAGCTCGTGCGGCCGGTGAGCCGCCGCCGCCGCTGAAGGAGCGCGGTGAAGCGCTCCCAGGCGACACTGATGCGCACGTCGGCCGCCTCTGCACCGTAGCTCACCTGCACATCGTGAATCTCCCGCGCATCCTCCACCAGGCCCTCACTCAGCGTGAACCCGATCCCGAAGTCTTCGAGATCCGCCGGGGTGGCGAGCAGCACCCCATGGGGCACGCCGTGATAGAAAAGCCCCACCGGCAGCTCCTCGGCGACCAGGTCGTGCTCGCGGCTGACAAGACCCTCCCGCCAGCGCTCGACGGCAAGGTCGGCGATGAGCGGCGGCGGCGCGCCCCTTTCGATGGCCGGCAGCGCCGCGCGGGCGTGCTCCGGCAGCGGCGCGCCACCCGGTTCAGGCATGCGCCGGATCGCGCGCGCGCGCGTGGGTCTCGTGCAGCGAGCGCTCCAGGGCCGTCCGTTCCCGCCAGGCATCCGCCTGGCTCACCCGCACCACCTGCACGGCCGTTACCTTGTATTCGGGGCAGTTGGTCGCCCAGTCGGAGTTTTCCGTGGTGACGACATTGGCCTGGGTCTGGGGGAAATGGAACGTGGTGTACACCACTCCGGGCGCGATCCGATCGCTGATCCTGGCGCGCAGCACGGTCTCGCCCGCGCGGCTGGTCATCCCCACCCAATCGCCCTCGGCAATGCCGCGCACCTCGGCATCGTGCGGATGGATCTCCAGCAAGTCCTCCGCGTGCCACAGCACGTTGTCGGTGCGGCGCGTTTGCGCCCCCACGTTGTACTGCGAAAGGATCCGGCCGGTCGTGAGAATCAGCGGGAAGCGGCTGTTCACCCGTTCGCTGGTCGGAACGTACTCGGTGACATAGAAGCGGCCCTTGCCGCGCACGAACTGATGCACGTGCATGGTTGGAGTGCCGTCCGGGGCGGCATCGTTGCACGGCCACTGAATGCTGCCCAGGCGGTCGAGCTTCTCGTACGACACGCCCGCGAAAGTCGGCGTCAGGCGGGCGATCTCGTCCATGATCTCGGACGGATGCGTGTAGCGCATCGGATAGCCGAGTGCCTCCGAGAGCAGCATGGTGACCTGCCAGTCCTCGTACCCGGCGCGCGGGGGCATCACCTTGCGCACGCGCGAGATGCGCCGCTCGGCGTTGGTGAACGTGCCGTCCTTTTCCAGGAACGAGGAGCCGGGCAGGAACACATGGGCGAATCTGGCAGTCTCGTTGAGGAACAAGTCCTGCACGATCACACACTCCATCGCCGCCAGCGCGCTCGTGACATGATGGGTATTCGGATCGGACTGGACGATGTCCTCGCCCTGCACGTACAGGGCGCGGAATGAGCCGTCGAGCGACGCCTCGAACATGTTCGGAATGCGCAGGCCGGGCTCGGCCGGCAGCTGCACGCCCCAGTCCCGCTCGAACAGCGTGCGCACGGCGGAATCCGACACGTGCCGGTAGCCGGTGAACTCGTGCGGGAACGAGCCCATGTCGCAGGAGCCCTGCACGTTGTTCTGGCCGCGCAGCGGGTTGACACCGACGCCCTCGCGTCCGAGGTTGCCCGTGGCCATCGCCAGATTCGCCAGGCCCATGACGGCCGTCGAGCCCTGGCTGTGCTCGGTGACGCCGAGGCCGTAATAGATCGCCCCGTTGCCGCCGGTGGCGTACAGGCGCGCCGCGCGCCGCACCAGCCCGGCCGGCACCCCGGTGATCGCGGCCATGGTCTCCGGCGAATTGCGCTCCTCGGCCACGAAAGCCTTCCATCGCTGATACGCGGGGGCTTCACACCGCTCGGCGACGTAGTCGTCCTTGGTAAGTCCCTCGGTCACCACGACGTGCGCCAGCGCATTGAGCATGGCGACGTTGGTACCCGGTTGCAGCTGCAGGTGGATATCCGCTGCAATGTGGGGACTGCGCACGAGGTCGATGACACGCGGGTCGATGACGATGAGCTTGGCGCCCTCACGCAGGCGCCGCTTGATCTGCGAGGCGAACACCGGATGCCCATCCGTGGGGTTCGCGCCGATCACCAGGATCACGTCGGCCCGGGCCACCGAGGTGAACGCCTGGGTGCCGGCAGACTCGCCCAGGGTGCTCTTCAGCCCATAGCCGGTCGGGGAATGGCATACGCGCGCGCAGGTGTCGACGTTGTTGGTGCCGAACGCCGCCCGTACCAGCTTCTGCACGAGGAAGGCCTCCTCGTTGGAGCAGCGGGATGAGGTGATGCCGCCCACCGAATCGCGGCCGTACTTCCCCTGGATGCGGCGGATCTCGCCGGCCGCATACGCGATTGCCTCCTCCCAGGAGGCCTCGCGCCATTCGTCGCGGATGCTCGCGCGCAACAGCGGCTTCAGCTGCCGGTCCGGATGAGTGGCGTAACCATAGGCGAAACGCCCCTTGACGCAGGCGTGGCCGTGATTGGCGTCGCCATCGCGGTTGGGCACCATCCGCACCACCTCCGTCGCCGCGCCGCTGCCGCGCGTCTCCGCCTCGAAGCTGCAGCCCACGCCGCAGTAGGCGCAGGTGGTGATGACAGCGCGCTGCGGCTCGCCGAGCCGGATGACCGATTTCTCAATCAGCGCCGCCGTCGGACAGGCCTCGACGCACGCTCCGCACGAGACGCATTCGGACTCGAGGAACGGCTGGCCCTCGCTCGCCGCGATCTTCGAGTCATAGCCGCGGCCCTGCACCGTGAGGGCGAAGGTGCCCTGCACCTCATCGCAGGCGCGCACGCAGCGCGAGCACACGATGCAGTACTGCGGATCGAACACAAAGTAGGGATTGCTGTCGTCGACCGGTGCGGGCCGGCGCCGGCCGGGGCCATAGGTCGTGCGGGCGAGGCCCACTGCCTTCGCGACAGTCTCGAGCTCGTTGTGGCCCTTCGCCGGGGACTCGGCCCAAGCGGGCGGCTGGTCCGAGAGATAAAGATCCAGCACGCCGCGGCGCAGCGCCGCGAGCTTCTCCGATTGGGTGCGGATCTTCATGCCCGGGGCGACGAGGGTCGTGCAGGAGGCGGGGTAGCCCTTGCGCCCCTCGATCTCCACCAGACACAGGCGGCACGACCCGAAGGCCTTCAACGTGTCGGTGGCGCAGAGCTTCGGCACCTGGATCCCGGCGAGCGACGCTGCGCGCATGACGGAGGTGCCCTCGGGCACCGTCACGCTCTTGCCGTCGATGTCGATGGTGACGGGCGCGCCTGCATCGCGAGGCGCAGGCGTGCCGCAATCCCGGTAGTCAATAGCAAACATGTCGGAAGGCCTCCTTCAACGAACCCTACGTCCTCGCGAGGAAGTCCTCGCGGAAATGCCTGAGCGCGCTCTGCACCGGGAACGGCGCCATGCCGCCGAGGCCGCACAACGACCCCTGCACCATCACCTCGCACAACTCCTCGAGCTTCGCCACGTGGCGCTGCGGATCCTCGCCCGCCAGGATGCGCTCGACGAGCTCCACCCCGCGCGTCGAGCCGATGCGGCAGGGCGTGCACTTGCCGCAGGACTCGAGCGCGCAGAACTCCATGGCGTAGCGGGCCATGCGCGCCATGTCCACGCTGTCATCGAAGGCCACGATGCCGCCGTGGCCGAGCATGGCGCCGATGCCGGCGAGCGCTTCGTAATCGACCAGGGTGTCGAACTGCGCAGCCGGCACGTAGGCGCCGAGCGGCCCGCCGATCTGCACCGCGCGGATGGGACGGCCCGAGGCGGAGCCGCCTCCGTACTCGTACAGAAGCTCGCGCAGTGTCAGGCCGAACGCCCGCTCCACCAGCCCGCCGCGCTTGATGTTGCCGGCGAGCTGGATCGGCAGCGTGCCGCGCGACTTGCCCATGCCGTAGCCGGCATAGACGTCCGCCCCATGACGCAGGATGGCCGGCACGGTCGACAGCGTGATGACGTTGTTGACGATCGTCGGGCAGCCGAACAGTCCCTTGACCGCCGGCAGGGGCGGCCGCACGCGCACCTCGCCCCGCCGCCCCTCCAGGCTCTCGAGCATCGAGGTCTCTTCTCCGCAGATGTACGCGCCGGCGCCCAGGCGCACTTCCAAGTCGAAGCGCTTGCCGCTGCCCATCACATCCGCGCCCAGGTACCGCGCGGCGCGCGCCCCTGCGATGGCGCCGGTCAGTATCCGATGGGCATGGGGATACTCGGCACGCAGGTAGATGTAGCCCCGGGTCGCGCCCGTGGCAACGGCCGCGATGGTCATGCCCTCGATCAGGCTGAACGGGTCGCCCTCCATCAGCATGCGGTCGGAGAAGGTGCCGGAATCGCCCTCGTCCGCGTTGCACGTGACATATTTCTGGCTGGCCTGCTGATCGAGCACGGTCTGCCACTTGATGCCGGTCGGAAAGGCCGCCCCGCCGCGCCCGCGCAGACCCGAGCGGGTCACTGCCTCGACCACGGACTGCGGGCTGAGCGCGAGCGCCCGCCGCAAGCCCTGGTAACCCCCATGGGCCACGTAGTCCGCCACGCTGAGCGGATCGATACGTCCGACCCGCTCGAAGGTCAGTCGCTGTTGACTGGCAAACCAGGGCAGGGTCTCCACATCGCCCACGCGCAGCGCGTGTGCACCGCCCTCGAGCCAGCCGGCATCGAACAGCCCCGGCACGTCCGCTGCGCTCACCGGGCCGTACGCGATCCGTCCCTGCCCGCTTACCACTTCCACCAGCGGCTCGAGCCAGTAGGCGCCCCGAGAGCCGTTGCGCACCAGGCGCACATCGAGCCCTCTGCGCGCCGCCTGTGCGCCGATCGCGAGGCATACGGCCTCGGCCCCGAGCGAGAGCGCGCCGGCATCGCCGGGCACAAACACTGTCGTGGCGCGGGTCGCCGCGGCTCGGTCCGCGGGCCGCACAGCATTTGCGGTCATCGCCGGTGCTCCTCCGTATCCGCCTCCGCGAGGAGCGCGTCGAGGCGTTGCGGGGAGACCCGCCCGTGCAGCTGCCCGTCGATCATCACGGCAGGCGAGCAGGCGCAGTTGCCCAGACAATAGACCGGATCGAGCGAGAATTTCCCATCGGCGGTGCGCTCGTGGAAATCGATCCCGAGCCGTACGCGCGCGTGCTGCGCGAGCGCCTCGCCTCCTACGGCCTGACAGGACTCGGCACGGCACACCTGGACAGTGTGCTTGCCCGGGGGAGTGGTGCGGAAGTGATGGTAGAAGGTGATGACGCCATGGACGTCGGCACGGGACAGATTGAGCGCATCGGCCACCAGGCCGACGGCTCCGGGCGGCACGTGACCGAGGGCTGCCTGGATCGCGTGCAGCACTTCCAGGAGCGGTCCGGGACGATCCTTGAATTCCGTCAGGATCCGCCCGACGGTCTCGCTTTGTGTCGAGGAGAGCATCTGCATATTGTGGAAAGTATACGTCCTGCCGGCAGCGCCACTTGCACGAGTGGCGACCGAAAGTCGCAATTCCTCAGGTTGTGTTCGATTTTTGGCACGCGCAAGCAGCGTCCGCAGCCGGGCGAACACGGTCCGCCGGCCGCGGCGCGGCTGCAGCTTCTGATCAGCCCTTCAGCAGCCCCGCGTGATGGCGCAGGTGCTCCTCGATGAAGCTCGAGATGCAGTAATAGCTATGGTCGTAACCCTCCTGGCGGCGCAGCGTGAGCCTGAGCCCCGACTTGCGGCACGCCCCCTCCAACAGATGCGGGTGCAACTGCTCCTTGAGGAACTGGTCGGACAGTCCCTGGTCGACCAGAATCGGCGGGCGGCTGGCCGCATCCGTGACCGCGGCGGCGAGCTCGGTGGCGTCATAAGCGGCCCACTGGCCCTGATCAGGACCGAGGTAGCCGCTGAAGGCCTTGCGGCCCCAGGGGCACTCGCGCGGCGCCGAGATGGGCGCGAACGCCGATACCGAGCGGTACCTGTCGGGATTGCGCAGCGCGATCACCAGCGCGCCGTGGCCGCCCATGGAATGTCCGAGGATACCCGTACGATCCGGATCCGCCGGAAAATGCGCCTCGATGAGCGCACGCAATTCTTGCGTAACGTAGGTGTACATTCGGTAATGGCGCGACCAGGGCAGCTCCGTGGCATCGACGTAGAAGCCCGCACCCACCCCGAAATCCCACGAGTCGCTGTCGCCGGGCAGATTCACCCCGCGCGGACTGGTGTCGGGCATGACGAGCATCAAGCCGAGCTCCGCTGCCACGCGCTGCGCGCCGGCCTTGACCGTGAAAGTCTCCTCGGTGCAGGTGAGCCCGGCGAGGCAATACAGCACGGGCACCCGGGCACTCGAGACGCGCGGCGGCACGAACACCGCGAAGCGCATGGCGCAGGCGGTGCTCTCGGCTTGGTGCCGGTAGAAGCCCACTGTGCCGCCGAAGGAGCGGTGCTGGCTGATGAGCTCGTAGGGGGGGGCGACCATGGTGCATCCTCTGAACGTGTTGCGAAACGGTGCGATTTATACCCCGGGCCCGAGCAGCAGTCATCGAGCCGTGCGGCAACCGGTGCCGCGGCACGCTATTGTGCGCCGAAGCCGGCACAGAGCCCGGCGCACGCGCGCCGCGGCGCCTTCAGCTGCCTTCCCGTTTTCCGGCCATGCGAGCCGCCGGTGCAGCCGCCCGCCAACCCCCGCCGAGCGCCTGATACAGGCGCACTAGATCGAGCGACACCGCGGTGGTGGCGCTCGCGAGGGCAAGCTGCGACTGCTCCTCGGTGCGCTCGGCATCGAGTACGTCGATGAAACTGGCGATACCGCTGGTGTAGCGCTGGCGCGCCAGATCGAGCGCATTGCGGCTGGTCCTGACCGCCGCCCGCAGCGAGACGCGCTGGCGCTGATCGGCGCCGTACGCCGCGAGCGCGTCTTCCACCTGATCGAGCGCGGTGAGCACGGTGCGCGCGTAGACGATCCCCGCCTGCTTCGCCTGCAGGCGCCGCAGTTTCACGGTGGCGCGGATCCGGCCGCCCTCGAAAATCGGCAGATTGATGGCCGGCCCGAACGAGGCAAAGCGACTGGCCGCCACGATCAGCTGGCTCAAGCCCTCCGACTGGTAGCCCCCGCCGGCAGTCAGCGTCACGCTCGGGAAGAACTCCGAGACCGCCACGCCGATCTGCGCAGTCGCCGCATGCAGGTTGGCTTGCGCGGCGAGGATGTCCGGACGGCGGCGCAGCAGGTCCGAGGGCAGTCCGATCGGCACGACCGGCGGGACCGGCGGGACCGGCCGCGCGCGGGCGAGCTCGCTGCGCAGTGCCTCCGGAGGGCGCGCCATGAGCTCGCTCAGCTGGTTCACGTCGACGGTGATCTGCTGCTCGATGAGCGGCAGCTGCGCGCGCGTAGTGGCGAGCTCGGTAGCGGCATTCTGCACATCGAGGTCGGAGGTCAACCCCGCCCGGTAACGGTCGCGGGTGAGCCGCAACAGGCCGCGCTGGGTGGCAAGCGTGCGCAGAAGAATGGCCTTGCGCAGCTGCGCGCCGCGCAGCTCTATATACGCCTGCGCGACGTCGCCCACCATCGTGAGCAATACGCCGCGGGCGTTATACACGGCGGCGCGGGTCTCGGCATCGGCAGCCTCGATCGCCCGGCGCGTGCCGCCGAACAGATCGAGCCCCCAGGAGGCGGCGAGCCCGATCTGATACTGGTTGTACGGATTGACGACGGTCGGCGGCAGGCCGGGAAATACGTGAGTCAAGCCGAAAATGGCGCCGTTCGGCGTATTGGTGCTGACACGCTGGCGGTTCCACGATACGTTCGCCGAGAGGCTGGGCCAGAGCGCCCCGGAGAGCATCTCGGTCTGCGCATCGGCCTCCCGGACCCGCAGCACCGCCTCGCGCACATTCAAGTTCTGCGCCGCCGACTGGCGCACCAGCGAGGTCAGCATCGGGTCATGGAAGCTCGACCACCATGCAACCGTCGAGGGCTCGCGCGTGCTGATACGCGAGCGGCCCTCGCGGCCGTTGCGCAGGGCGGTGGGCGACCAATGCGCCGGCACGTGCGGCTTCGGCTTGACGAAATTCGGACCGACGGTGCAGCCGCCCAGCACGAGCGCGAGCGCGGCGGTAGCCAGCGCCTTCGATGGAAAGCCTGGACCCGCCCTGAGGCACGGCTCGCCGGCATATCGGTCATCGGGCAGACGGCGCGCCGGCGAGTGCTGTCCGGGCGCTCCGCCGCAGGCGGGCGCAGCGGCACGGCGGTGCCGAGTGCGTGTGTGTGTTGGATAAGCGTACATGGTCATGTCCGGGGCAAAGCATCGGCCTCCTGATCCTGGCAATCCCCGCCCGCGCAGTCAGGAGGACATTTCAATCAACAGTCCGCGAGGATCGCCGCAGCCCGCCGCGATCCATCCGCGCGGCGCGGTCACGCCGATCGCGGCGATCAGCGCCGGGGGCCGCGGATCGGGCGGCAGGCGCCTCATGTCCGTGCCCTGCGGGTACACGCCCTGCGCCATCTTACAGCCTAGCGCAACGCTTTGATCCGCGTGAAGTACCGAGGCGCCCGCGCGATACCGCAATGGGCGCCGCCAGACCCGGGAGCAGCGGTAACGTCAGGCTCGTCACGCAGGTAACGCGCACCGGCTCCCGCAGGACATCGGGACTCAAGGCGCAGACTAGCAGTCCGCCGCCCGCCGCGGCGAGCACATTTGCCCCCAGTCCGCCGTACAGGACAACGAAGGCTCCCTCGAACGGGATAGGCAAGCCGAGCCGCGCCGCCGGCACGCGCGCGGGCGGCTACTTCAGCGGCGGCGCGGCGGCGCGTACACTGGGCGGATGTTCCGCTCGCTCACACCGGCCGCAACGGCCCTGATCGCCGCGAACTTCGCCGTGTTCCTGCTCGAGCAGGTGGCGTTCGTCCCTATCGTGCGGCTGTTCGCGCTCTGGCCGCTCGGCCCCTATTTTCACTGGTGGCAGCTGGTGACGTTCGCCTTCATCCACGACGGCTGGCTGTACATTTTCTTCAATATGTTCGCGGTGTTCGTATTCGCCCCGGCGCTCGAGCGATTCTGGGGCGCACGGCGATTCCTCACGTACTACTTCGTGTGCACCGTCGCCGCCGCCCTCACCCAGCTCACCGTCCAGCGCCTCACCGGCAATCCCGAGCCGACCATCGGCGCCTCGGGCGGCATCTTCGGCCTGCTGCTCGCCTTCGCCGTGCTCTTTCCCCGCGCCCAGTTGTTGCTGTTGCTGCCGCCCATACCCATGCCGGCGTGGTTGTTCGTCAGCCTCTACGGGGTGCTCGAGCTGATCTTCGGTGTCACCGGCACCTTCGCCGACATCGCCCACTTCGCCCATCTCGGCGGCATGATCGGCGGGGCGTTGATGATGCTCTACTGGCATCTGAGCGGCCGGGTACGCTGGCGTCCGGACTGACCTGCATCACTCACAAACGCTCGGACCGCGCGGCGGCGCCGCCGCGCTTCGCCCCGGGAACTTTTTCTCATTTGCCCGCATCTATGGCAGCCTGTGGAG
Source organism: Pseudomonadota bacterium (assembly GCA_021845825.1). Lineage (GTDB taxonomy): Bacteria > Pseudomonadota > Gammaproteobacteria > Steroidobacterales > Steroidobacteraceae > 13-2-20CM-66-19. The sequence goes on from JAJZVF010000025.1 coordinate 12,372, forward strand.
GGCACCATGATCAAGACCGATCACCTGTGCAAGCGCTATCAATCGGTGACTGCCGTCGAGGACGTCACGTTCGAGGTCCGACCGGGAGAGGTGCTCGGCTTTCTCGGCCCCAATGGCGCCGGCAAGACAACCACCATGCGCATGCTCGCCGGCTTCGTCACACCGACTTCGGGGCGCGCCAGCGTCTTCGGCCATGACGTGGTGAGCGACCCGCTCGCCGCCCGGCAGAGCCTCGGTTACCTGCCGGAGGGCGCGCCGAGCTACGGTGAGATGCGTGTCAATGCCTTCCTCGCCTTCATTGCCGACCTGCGCCGGCTCGAAGGCCCCCGCAAGCGCGCGCGCCTGCAGCATGTGATCGAGCGGCTGCAGCTCGCCTCGGTGCTCGATCGGCCGATCGAGACGCTCTCGAAGGGCTTTCGCCGCCGCGTCGGCCTGGCGCAGGCCATGCTCCACGATCCGCCGGCGCTCATTCTCGATGAGCCAACCGACGGTCTCGATCCCAACCAGAAGCACGAAGTCCGCACGCTCATCAACGAGATGGCCCGCGAGAAGATCATCGTGATCTCCACGCACATCCTCGAGGAGGTCGCTGCCGTCTGCACCCGCGCCATCATCATCGCCCGCGGGCGCATCGTCGCCGATGACACGCCGCTGCAGCTAGCGGCCCGCTCCCGTTACTACAACGCCGTGTCGCTGCAGCTGGAAACCGCCGCGCAGCTTGCCGAGGCGCGCGCGGCCGTCGAGGCTCTGCCGGCGGTGGCGCAGGTCGAGGTCAGCGAGCGCGATGCGCGCCTCACCGCGCTGCCGCGCGCCGGCGCGAGCATTCTGCAGGCGATCTCGGATCTGGCGAGGAGCCGCGGACTGAAGCTCAAAGAGCTGCACCTGGAATCGGGCCGCCTCGATGAGGTGTTCCGGACGATCACCGCCTAGCCACCGAAGGGGAACCGGCATGCGCAACGTGGGCATCATCCTGCGCCGCGAGCTAGCGAGTTATTTCGCGACGCCGCTGGCTTACATATTCATCCTCATCTTCCTCGTGCTGGCCAACGCCTTCACGTTCTACCTGGGCGACTTCTATCAGCGCGGCCAGGCGGACTTGAAGCCCTTCTTCGCCTTCCATCCGTGGCTGTACCTGTTCCTCATCCCCGCACTGTCGATGCGCCTGTGGGCCGAGGAGCGCAAATCCGGCACCATCGAGCTGCTGATGACGCTGCCGGTGAAGACCTGGGAGGCCGTGCTCGGCAAGTACCTGGCGGCGTGGCTGTTCACCGGCGTGGCGCTCGCCCTCACCTTCCCGATCTGGATCACGGTCAACTACCTCGGCAGTCCGGACAACGGCGTCATCTTCGCCTCCTATCTCGGCAGCCTGCTGCTCGCCGGCGGCTTTCTCGCCGTCGGCTCGTGCATGTCGGCCCTCACGCGCAGCCAGGTGGTGGCCTTCATCCTGGGGGTGGCCGCCTGCTTCGTGCTGCTGCTCGCCGGGTATCCGCTGGTGCTCGACGCCTTCCAGGGGTGGGCGCCGCAGGCGCTCGTGAAGGCGATCGCCTCGCTCTCGTTCCTCACTCATTTCCAGTCGATCACGCGCGGGGTGCTCGAGGCGCGCGACGTGCTGTACTTCGCGATGCTGATCGGCTTTTTCCTGTTCACCACCACGGTCGCGCTCGACCTGCGCAAGGCGGAGTAGCCCATCATGAGGACGCAACGCTCGAAGCTGAGCCGCTCGACCCTCGGCTGGACCTCCGTGGCGGCGCTCGGAGTGCTGCTGATCAGCCTGATCGTCATCTTCGATTACACGCTCGAGGGCTGGCAGATCGACCTGACCGAGAACCATCTGTACACCCTCTCGCGCGGCACGCGCCGCATCCTTGCCGGCATTCGCGAGCCGATCGATCTCGACTTTTTCTACTCGAGCCGGGCCGCGCAGAACCTGCCGCAGCTGCGCGCCTACGCCGACCACGTCAAGAACTTCCTCAAGGAGATCGCCGACGACGCGCACGGCAAGATCCGCCTGCACATCATCGATCCGCAGCCGTACTCGGTCGCCGAGGACCGCGCCGCGGCGCTCGGGGTGACGGGCATGCCCCTCAACGCGGCCGGCAGCAAGTTCTACTTCGGCCTCGCGGGCACCAATTCCACCAACGGCCAGCAGGCCATCCCCTTCTTCGACCCGAGCAAACAGCGCTTCCTCGAGTACGACATCGCCAAGCTCATCTACCGGCTCGCGCATCCGCACAAGCCCGTCGTGGCATGGTATTCCAGCCTGCCCATGACCGGCGGCTACAATGCCCAGACCGGACAGTTCCGCCAGCCCTGGCTGATCTACCGGCAGGCCGCGCAGCTCTACGACCTGCACACGCTCAGCCCGCACGCCAAGGTCATTCCGCAGGACACACGCGTGCTCGTGCTGGTCGACCCGCACAGCCTCTCGCCAGCCACCCGCTTCGCCATCGACCAGTACGCGCTGCGCGGCGGGCACATCCTCGCGTTCCTCAACCCCGCAACCGGGAGCGCCGGTCCCGGCGGCCCGTCCATGAGTCCCGGGTCGGACCTGCCGAAGCTGCTCCCCGCCTGGGGCGTGCACTTCAATCCCAACGAGATCGTGGCCGACCGCAGCCAGGCGCTCTCGGTCTCCGGCCCCGACGGGACGCCGACCGAGAACCCCCTCTTCATCGGCCTCGGCCGCCGCGACATGTCGCAGCGCGACGTCATCACCGCGGGCCTGTCCAACATCAATGTCGCCGACGCCGGCTACCTGAGCCCGCGCAAAGGCTCGCAGACGACGTTCGAGCCGCTCATGTGGACCAGCGCCGACGCCGAGCCGGTACCGGCCCAGCGCGCCTCGCTCCTGCAACCGGTGAGCCTGCTCGAGGGCTTCGCGCCCACGGGCAAGCGCTACACGCTCGCCGCCCGCGTCACCGGCATGGTGAAATCGGCCTTCCCCGACGGTCCGCCCAAGGGCGCGATCGTGCCTGCCGGACTGAGCGATCTCAAGGCGTCCGTCAAGCCGTTGAATCTCGTGGTGGTCGCCGACTCCAACATGCTGGCCGACTACATGTGGGTGCGGCAGCTGAACCTGTTCGGCCAGCCGCTCGCGCAGGCCTGGGCGAGCAACGGCGACCTGGTGCTGAACGCGCTCGACAACCTCGCCGGCAGCAACGATCTGATCAGCATCCGCGGCAAGGCGGGCTACACACGGCCCTTCACGCGGGTACAGGCGCTGCGGCGCGTGGCGGAGGCCCGCTACCGCGCCGAACAGCTGCGGCTGCAGCAGCAGCTGCGGCAGACCGAGCGGCAGCTCACGCTCCTGCAATCCCAGCGCAACAACAAATCGACCCTGATCCTGACACCGGCGCAGCAGCAGGAGATCCGTCACTTCGAGAGCGAGCGGCTCACCATCCGCAAGCGCCTGCGCGCCGTGCAGGCGGGACTGGTCCGCAGCATCGACCGGCTCGGCACCGAGCTCAAGGCCATCAACATCATCATCATGCCGGGGTTCTTCGCGCTGGCGGCGCTGCTCGCCGCCGCCTGGCGCAGGCGGCGCCATTCGACCTCCAGCACATCAGGGGACCGGACATGACCCAGCGTCGGCTAGGATTTCTGCTCGCCGCGAGTCTCGCGGTCCTGTTGCTCGCCATCTGGGTCGTGAACCGTCAGTCGAGCGCCGGCAGCTCCGAGGCCGGCAAGGCGGTACTGCCGGGTCTCGAGAATGCGCTCAACTCCGTGACCGAGGTGCGCATCACGGGTGCGGGCGGCGTGCACACGACCATCGAGAAGGGCGCCAGGCGCTGGCTGGTGCGCGAGCGCGGCTATCCGGCCGACCTGGGCAAGCTGCGCCAGCTCCTCATCGAGCTCGGCAACCTGAAGGTCGTCGAGCGCAAGACCCGCCTCGCGCAGAACTACCCGATACTCGGGGTGCAGCGCGTGACCTCCGCCAAGGCCAGCGGGAAGCGCATCGATGTGGTCACGCCCGGCAAGACTTGGTCGCTGATCGTCGGGGACACCGCCAACGACAACGACTGCTATGTGCGTGTGGTGGGCCACAAGCAAAGCCTGCTCGCCTCGCCCCTGGTGAGGGTCGCAGCGAAGCCCGCCCGCTGGGTACGGCCGATAATCCTCGATCTGGGCAGCAAGCGCATCCGCAGCATCGTGGAACGGCCCGCCAGGGGCTGGCGCTTCAGCATCGCGCGCGCCAAGGCGAGCCAGGCCGATTTCACGGTCCAGGGCATTCCTCCCGGCCGCAAGCTCGATGGCGCCGGTGCGGCCGACGCGATGGCCGGTGCGCTGTCCGACTTGAGGCTCGAGGGCTTGCGCAAGGCCGCCTCCGTGCCGAAGGGCGCGCCGCCCTCCCAGGCCCTCTTTCGGACCTTCGACGGCCTGCAGGTCGATCTGACCGGCTACAAGCTCGGTAAAGCCGGCAAGCACTACATCGAGGTGCTCGCGCGCGGCAGCGGCAAGCAAGCCGCAGCCGAGGCCGCACGAATCAACGCGCGCGTGCAGGGGTGGGCATACCGGATCGCCGGCTATCGCTACCGGCAGATCTTCCAGCCGCTCTCCGGCCTGCTCGCTCCCCTCGCGCACCCGCGGCACTGACGCAGCCTGGCGGCGGCTCGCCGGTGCCTCGGGAAGGAACGCGCCCGCCGAGGGATTCTCCCCCGGGCGCTTCCCTCATCTCGCCCGGGCGAGCAGCAGCATCGTCACCGTCGCGAGCAGCATCGTCGGCAGCCAGGCCAGGATGACCGGATTGAGGTGAAAGACGATGGTGCCGCTTTCGATCAGGCGCTGCAGCAGAAAGAAGCCGATGCCGATCGCAAGCCCGAGCAGCGTCCTCGTGCCCGCCCCTGCCGAGCGCATCGAGCCGAGCACAAACGGCACCGCCAACAGCACCGCGAACGCGATCGCCACGGTGCGCGCGATCCGCGACCAGAACGCAAACACATACTGGCCGGCGGCCGTCGAGTTGGCATGCAGGTACCCGATGAGCTCCCACAGCGAGCGCAGCGTCATCTGCTGCGGGTCCTGCACCACGAAACCGAGGAAGCCGGCCGTCACGTTCGAAGTGAGGATTTTCCTGCCGGATGGCCGGGCGATCACCCGCCCGCCCTCGAAACGCGAGGCGGCGTAGTCGCCGAGCACCCACCGGTGATGGCCGGCTGCCCGCGCCTGCGCGGCCCGCCCGACCGCCAGCAAGCGGTGCTGCCGGGACAGCTCGAACACCTGCATGCCCCCGAACTGCCGCGAGCCCGACTGGCGCGCCACATTGAGGATGAGGTCCCCGTCGCGCACCCACGCGCCGGTGCCGCCGCCGAAGCTGATGGTGTCGTACTGGCTGAAGACCCGCTGCTCGTTGGCGACCTGTTGCAGCTGCGGCGCCACGAATTCCCCGAGCAGCGCCTCAAAGCCCATGAGCAGCGCGGCGGCGATCAGCGCCGCCGCGGCCAGGCGCGCCGCCGACACGCCGGTGGCGCGGATCACCGTGATCTCGCTGCCGCTCGCCAGAGTTCCGAGGCCGACGAGCGAGCCGATGAGCGCCGTGATGGGCAGCAGATCATAGATCTGCTGAGGAAGGTTGAGCGCCGTGAACCACAGTGCGTCCGCCAGGCTGTAGTGGCCCACCCCGATGGCTCCCTGCTGGCTGATGAACACCACCAGTCCGCTCAGCACGAGCAGCACTGCCATCACCAGCAGCACCGCCCCCAGGATGGAGCGCACGACATACCGATCGAGAATGCTCATGCGCGCGCCGGCCGGTAGCGCAAGTGCCGGGCGGCCGATGGCCCGAGCGCCAGCGCCAGCGCGAACAGCGCCGCCGCGCCATGGACCCACCACAGACCCACATCCACCGGAATCACACCCCGCCTGATCCACATCTTGCCCGCCATGAGCAGGTTCACGTAGACGACGTACACGACCACTGCCAGCCATATGCGCGCGTATCGGCCTTGCCGGGGCTGCAGCTTCGAGAGCGGCAAGGCCACCAGGGTCAGCACGAAGCACATGAGCGGCAAGGCGAGGCGCCATTGCAGCACCGCGAGCAGCCGAGGCGCGGAGGAGGCGAGCAGCGCCGCAGTCGGCTGAGCATCCGGATCGGTTACTACGTTGCGGACCGGCGGCATGCGGATCGGCACCGTGTGTTCGGCAAAGCGCATGATGCGAAACTCAGGGCTGCCGGGCACCCCCTCGAAGCGCTCGCCGTCATAGAGCTTGATGGTTTGCACCTCGCCATCCGGTGAGACCGTATGCCGGGCCTTGTTCGCCAGCGCCACCTCGACCACCCGGCCCTGCGTGCGCTCGACAAAGACATCCCTCAGCGTGCCGTCCGGCTGAACCTTCTCGGCATAAACCACCGATTTGCCGCCGCCGAAGGCACGGAACTGCCCGGCTTGCAGGGGCAAAAACTGCCCGGCCCGGACCGCCTCGTTGCGCAAGGTGAGCGCCTGATAGGTGGCCGAGGGAGCCAGCACCAGGGTCACCGCCGCCAGCGCGGCCGCCGCACCCAGGCCGAGGACGGCCACCGGCGCGAACAGGGTGGTGGGTCGAACCCCGCAGGCGAGCGCCGCCGCCATCTCGGTGTCATGGTAGAGCCTGCCGAAGGCCCACACGATGCCGAGCAGCAGGCCCATCGGGGCCACCAGGCTCACGTACTGGAGCACGCCGAGGTAGATGAGCCGCAGGATTACCCCCGAAGGGAACCGGCTGGCCGCAGCGCGCTCGAGCACGGCGGATACCTCAAAGACGAGCAGAATGATGAGCAGCACGCTCATCATCAGCAGCCAGGCCATCACGACCTCGCGCAGCACGTAGCGTCCGAGAATCTTTCGCAACCTAATTTAATCCGCTTGATCCGCTCACAGGTCCCGCCGCCGCGCCGGCTTGAGTTACACTGCCGCAATGCGCCTGCCGCCCCGCGCAGAGCCGTCCGAGCGAGTAGGCCTCCTTGGCAATCAACACGCGGCGGCGCACGGCGCTCATCAAGATAGAGCAGCGGGTGGCGTATCTCAATGGCCGGCGCCCGCTCGAGCGATCGATGGTCCTGCGGCCATGTGCCGGCACACGGGAGAAATGTGGAATGCGGTTCGATATCTGGAGCAAGGGCGTTGCCACGCTCGCGGTGGACTGCCTCGTCATCGGGATTTTCGAAGAGAGCGAGCTCAGCGCGCACGCGCGCAGCGTCGATGAGGCCACCGGCGGGCGGCTGAAGAAGGTCCTTGCCCGGGGGGATTTCTGCGGGCGTGCGGCCGAGACACTGCTCGTTGGCGACCTGCCCGGGCTCGCGGCCTCGCGCGTGCTGCTCACCGGCCTCGGGGCCCGCAAGACCTTCGGGCGCAAACCCTGGCGCAAGGCCTGGGCGGCGGCCGTGGGCGCGCTCGCCAAGACCGGCGTCGCCAGTGCGGCGGTGGCCCTCGAGCGTCCCGACACCGCAGCGCTCGATGATTACTACTACGGGCGGGCCGTGGCCGAGATCGCAAACGGAGGCCTTTACCGCATCAACGACCTGAAGACCGGCAAGAAGCCCAAGCCCGCCGCGCTCAAGCGGGTGCTGGCGGGCCCGGCCGCCCAAGGCTCGGCCAAGGCGCTCGAGCAAGGTCTGGCTCACGGTGCGGCCATCGCCGCGGCCGCCAAGGTGCAACGGGATCTCGCGAATCTCCCGGGCAATATCTGCACCCCTCGCTACCTCGCCGAGCAGGCGCGTGCGCTCGCGAAGGGCCATCGATCCCTCAGCGTACAGGTACTGGACGAGCGGGCGATCAGGCGCGAGAAAATGGGCTGTCTGCTCGCGGTCGCCCAGGGCAGCAGCGAGCCGCCGCGTCTGCTGGTGCTCGAGCACAAGGGTGGCAAGGCGGGCGCCCCGCCGGTGGTGCTCGTCGGCAAGGGGGTGACCTTCGACTCCGGCGGCATCTCCATCAAACCCTCCGCGGAGATGGACGAGATGAAGTACGACATGAGCGGAGCGGCCGCGGTCCTCGCCGCTCTTTCGCTCATGGCGCAGCTGCGCGCGCCGCTCAACGTCGTAGGCATCGTCGCGGCAGTGGAGAACATGCCCGACGGCAAGGCCGTCAAGCCCGGGGACATCGTGACCAGCGCCTCGGGCCAGAGCGTGGAGATTCTCAATACCGACGCGGAGGGGCGGCTCATCCTGTGCGACGCGCTGCACTATGCGCGCCGCTTCAAGCCGGCGGCGCTCGTGGACTTGGCCACGCTCACCGGCGCCTGCGTCATCGCCCTCGGGCATCACCACAGCGGGGTGCTCGGCAACGACGAGGCGCTGATCCGCGAGCTCATCGAGGCCGGCGTGCGCGCCGAAGACCGCGCCTGGCAGCTGCCCCTCACCGAGGAATACGGCGAGCAGCTGAAGAGCAATTTCGCCGACTTCGCCAACATCGGCGGGCGCGATGGCGGCACCATCACCGCCGCTGCTTTCCTCGGCAAGTTCACCGAGGGGATGCCGTGGGCGCACCTCGACATCGCCGGCACCGCCTGGCAGAGCGGCGCGCACAAAGGCAGCACGGCCAGGCCGACGCCGCTCCTGGCGGATTTCCTGATCCGCCGTGCCGGACTGTAGAGCGCCGCGTGCGGGTGGATTTCTACGTGCTCGCGGAGGCGTCGGCCGCGGCGCGCCTCAAAGTCGCGTGCCGGCTCGCCGAGAAAGCCTATCTCGCCTCGCAGAGCGTGCTCGTGTGGCACACCGACCGCAGCGAGCTCGAGACGCTCGATCAGCTGCTGTGGACCTTCGCCGACACCAGCTTCGTGCCGCACGAGTGGCTCGCCGAGGCCGCCGAAGCGCCCGTCCTGCTCGGCACGGCGCCGCCGAACTCCCCGCCGGAGGTGCTGATCAACCTCGATCTGTCATCTGAGCCGCCGTCCTTTTTCGCGCGGATCCCCCGGATCGTTGAAATCATCGACGGGGAGCCCTCGCGCCGCGACGCCGGCCGGACGCGCTTCAAGACATACCGCCGCAGCGGGCTCTCGCCCGACACGCACACCCTGCAGGCTTCCTGATATGGACAAAGTGTACGCGCCGCACGCAATCGAGCGGCGGATCTACGCGCGTTGGGAGACTAACGGCTGGTTCGCACCAAGCGGTCGCGGTGCCCCCTTCTGCATCATGATCCCGCCGCCCAACGTGACCGGCACGCTGCACATGGGTCATGCATTCAACCATACGCTCATGGACACCTTGACCCGCTATCACCGCATGCGGGGCGAGGATACGTTGTGGCAGGCCGGGACCGACCATGCGGGCATCGCGACCCAGATGGTGGTCGAGCGGCAGCTCGAAGCCGAAGGGCTCGGGCGAGCGAAGCTCGGGCGCGAAGCCTTCGTGCAGCGGGTGTGGCAATGGAAGGCTCACTCGGGCGGCACCATGGCCGCCCAGATGCGCCGCCTCGGGGACTCGGTGGACTGGACGCGCGAGCGCTTTACGCTGGATGCGGGCCTGTCGAGGGCGGTGATCGAGGTGTTCGTGCGCCTGCACGAGCAAGGGCTCGTCTATCGCGGCAAGCGCCTGGTCAATTGGGATCCGGTACTGCTCACGGCCTTGTCCGACCTGGAGGTGCAAAGCGAGGAGGAAGAAGGCCACCTGTGGCACCTGCGCTATCCGCTCGAGGACGGGTCGGGCCACCTCGTGGTGGCCACTACGCGTCCGGAGACCCTGCTGGGCGACACCGCCGTGGCCGTCAACCCCGAGGACGAGCGCTACAGGCACCTGATCGGCAAGCGGCTGCGCCTGCCGCTCGCCGAGCGCTGCATCCCGGTCATTGCCGACGCGTACGTCGATCCGGATTTCGGCTCGGGCTGCGTGAAGATCACTCCCGCGCACGATTTCAACGATCACGAGATCGGCCGGCGGCACGGACTTCAGCAGATCAACATCTTCACGCCTCGGGCTGCGCTCAACGACAACGTGCCGGAGCGCTTCCGCGGCCTCGATCGTTTCGAGGCGAGGCAACGCGTGCTGGCCGAGCTCGAGGCCGCGGGGCTGCTCGCGCGGACCGAGAAACACACGCTGATGGTTCCTCGCGGGGATCGCTCCGGCGCCGTAATCGAGCCGTATCTCACCGATCAGTGGTACGTGAGGATCGCTCCGCTTGCCGAGCCGGCGATCGCCGCGGTCGAGAGCGGACGGACCCGCTTCGTACCGGAAAACTGGGCCAAGACCTATTTCGAATGGATGCGCAACATCAAGGACTGGTGCATCAGCCGGCAGCTGTGGTGGGGACATCGCATCCCCGCGTGGTACGACGAGCGGGGCAACGTCTACGTAGGACGTGATGAGAGCGAGGCACGCATCAAGCACCGCCTTGGTCCCGAGGTGGCGCTGCATCAGGATGAGGACGTCCTCGACACCTGGTTCTCTTCCGCGCTATGGCCGTTCTCGACCCTCGGCTGGCCCGAGCAAACCCCGGAGCTCAACCGCTACTATCCGACCACGGTACTGCTCACCGGCTTCGACATCATCTTCTTCTGGGTTGCGCGGATGATGATGATGGGGCTGAAGTTCATGGGCGAGGTGCCGTTCCGCGACATCTACATCCACGGGCTCATCCGCGACGAGCACGGGGAAAAGATGTCGAAATCCAAGGGCAACGTCATCGACCCGCTCGACATCGTCGACGGCATCGACCTCGAGTCCCTGGTGGCCAAGCGCACCGGCGCCCTGATGCAGCCGCAGATGAGACCGAAGATCGAGAAGGCGACCCGCAAGCAGTTCCCCGACGGCATCGCCCCGCACGGTACGGACGCGCTGCGCTTCACCTTCGCGGCGCTCGCCTCGCCGAGCCGCGACATCCGTTTCGATCTGGCACGAGTGGCCGGATACCGCAATTTCTGCAACAAGCTGTGGAACGCGGCCCGTTTCGTCACGATGGTGTGCGAGCACGCGGACGGTGCCGAGGACCCGGCCGGACCGCTCGAGCTGTCCGTGGCCGACCGCTGGATCCGTTCGCGCTTTGGACGGATGCTCGAGGCGGTGCAGACAGCGCTGGCGGACTACCGCTTCGACTATGCCGCCAACGCGCTGTATGAGTTCACGTGGCATGAGTTCTGCGACTGGTACCTGGAGTTCACCAAGCCCATACTGCAGTCGGAGTCGGCCGCCGAGGCGGCCAAGCGCGGCACGCGCCGTACCCTCGCGCAGACCCTCGAGGCGCTGCAGCGCGCCCTGCATCCGGTCATGCCCTTCATCACCGAGGAGATCTGGCAGCGCGCCGCGCCGCTCGCGGGCCGCGCCGGTCCCACGGTGATGCTGTGCGCCTATCCCCGGGTGGAGGAGTACGCGCCCGACGAGGCGAGCGAGCGCGACGTCGCCTGGATCCAGGCATTCATCCTCGCGGTGCGCCAGATCCGCGGCGAGATGAACATCAACCCGAGCAGGCGCATTCTTTTGTTCCTGAGCGGCGCTTCCTCGCAGGATCTGGCGTACCTCGATCAGTACGGGGCCTACCTGCAGCGCCTCGCGGGCATCGACTCGCCCGTGCCGGTCCCGGGCCCGGATTCGGTGCCCCAGTCGGCAACCGCCCTGGTCGGCAACATGACGCTGCACGTGCCCATGGCCGGACTTATCGATGCCGGCGCGGAAGCCGAGCGCCTGCAGAAGCTCCTCACCCGCGCCGAGGCCGATCTCGCCAAGGTGCGCGGCCGTCTGGCCAACCGTAACTTCGTGGCCAACGCCCCGGCGCACGT
>JAJZVF010000026.1 GCA_021845825.1 Pseudomonadota bacterium
CGGCCGATCGCAAGCCGGGTGAGCGCGCAGGCGGCCGATGCGCGCCCGGCCGGGCCCCTCGGGACCGAGCGCGAAGCACGAATCGTCTGCGGGCGGCATTTCCGGCACGCCTGCGCAGCCCGGGGGAGGGCGGCGCAGCGGCGCGCTGGGCGCCGATCGGACAGCCGCCTCGGCTTTTGGCATCATTTCGCACTATGACCCACCCGCCCCGTCGTCTCGGCGTCGTCATGGATCCGATCGACACCATCCATTACGCCAAGGACTCGACGCTGGCCATGCTGCTCGCCGCCCAGGCTCGCGGCTGGACGCTCCACTACCTCGAGCAGCGCGATCTCTCGCTGCGCGATGGGGTTGCCTGGGGCCGGCTACGGCCGCTCTCGGTCGCGGCCGACCCCGGGCGCTGGTTCGAGCTCGGCGAGCCGCGCGCGCGGCATCTCGGCGAGCTTGATTGCATCCTGATGCGCAAGGACCCGCCGTTCGACATGGAATACGTCTACACCACGTACCTTCTCGAGAAGGCCGAGGAGCAGGGCGCCCTGGTCGTCAACCGGCCCAGGGGGCTGCGCGACATGAACGAGAAGGTCTACACGGCCTGGTTTCCGCAGTGCTGCGCGCCGACCCTGATCACCCGCGACATGGATGACATGGCGGCATTCCTCGGCGAGCACGGCAAGGTCGTGTGCAAGCCCCTGCACGGCATGGGCGGACGCTCGATTTTCGTGCTGGAGCGGCAGGACAAGAACATGGCGGTGGTCTTCGAGACGCTCACCGACTATGGCCAGCGGTTCGCCATCGTCCAGCGGTATTTGCCCGAGATCGTCGAGGGCGGCGATACGCGGGTGATACTCATCGACGGCGAGCCGCTGCCTTACGTGCTCTCGCGCATTCCCCTGCCCCACGACAACCGCGGAAATCTCGCCGCCGGTGCGCGGGCGGTTGTGCGGCCGATCGGGGAGCGCGAGAGGTGGCTCGCCGGACAGATCGGTCCGGCGCTTGCCGACCAGGGCATGCTGTTCGTCGGGCTCGATGTGATCGGCGACTATGTCACGGAAATCAATGTCACGAGCCCGACGGGCATCCGCGAGATCGAGAAGCACTTCCCCATCGATATCGCCGGGCGACTGTTGGATGCGATCGAGCAGCGGCTCGCCGCAGGCGGCACCCGCCCCGCGGCGGCGCCGTAGGCGGCATGGCGTCGCGCCAGGCAATGCTGCGGGCAACCCGTGCCCCTCGAGATCGGCTGCTCGTCATGCTGTTTCTCACCGCGGCGCTGCACGGCCTGCTGATCCTGGGCGTGACCTTCCGCTCTCCCCTTGCCGGCGGCCGGGGCGCTCCGGGTCTGCAGGTGCTGCTGGTCTCCACCCGGCTGCCGAGCGCGCCTCGCAATGAAACCGCGGCCTATCTGGCGCAACGTACCCAGCTGGGTTCCGGCAATACCCGCGGCAATGTCGCGCCCCGCCGACCCGCGGCTTCCGGCACCCCCCAAGGCGCAACCGCAGGCAGGGCCGCTGTGCCTGCGGGCGGCAGCGCGGGCCGTAACCGCGACACCGCCGAGCCGGTGCTCACCACGCGAGGCTTCAGCTGGAGCACACAGGTCAACTACCTGACCGAGGGCCTGGCCGGCGCGAGCGAGGCGGCGCCGCCCGGGGGACCTTCGGAGAAAGCGCGCGGATCCACCAACGGACCCGTACGCCTCAGCGGGCCTAAACGCGAGCTGTGGGTGAGTCCGGACACCCGCGCGGCCCTCGTGGCGCCGTATCTGGTCGCCTGGCGGCGCAAAGTCGAGCGCATTGGTACGCTCAACTTCCCCGTGGCCGCCCGCCATGCCGGCCCGCATGCCAACCCTGTGATCGAGGTGCAGATCGATGCCGATGGTGCGCTTGCGCGGGCGGTCATCCGCCGCTCCAGCGGCGATCCGGCGCTCGACCATGCGGCGCTCGCCATCCTGCGTCTCGCCAGCCCCTTCGATCCCTTTCCACCGGCTCTTGCCCGCCGCTACTCAGTGCTGCGTTTCACATATGAGTGGCAGTTCGTGGGCGGGCGGATGCATGGCACCGTAAGCGTGCCTTGAGCCGCGGGCGCTCGATCCCCATACTTGGGCCATGGGTGAGCATGGCGGCAAGGCGGACGACACGGAACCTAGCGGCGAGGGCGGGCCGCAGGATGTGCGCAAGCGCACCGGCAAGGCAGGCCATGCCGGGGGGGCGGAGGCGGCGCGCATTGCCAGTTTGACCAATCATCTGCTGATTGCGATGCCCTCGCTCAGCGATCGCAACTTCGCGCAGACCGTAGCGCTCATCTGCGAGCACACCGATCGCGGCGCGCTTGGTATCGTGCTCAACAAGCCGCTGCCCATGCGCCTCTCGGATGTTTTCTCGCAGATGCAGATCACTCCTGCAAGCGAAATCATTGCGGCCCAACCCGTACTGCGCGGCGGTCCGGTGCATACCGACCGGGGCTTCGTGCTGCACCGACCGGGCGGGCACTGGGATCATACGCACAAGGTCTCGGAGACCATCCAGGTTACGACCTCGCGGGACGTGCTGGCGGCCATGGCGCGCGGAGAGGGCCCGGCGGATGCATTCATCGCCCTGGGCTATGCCGGCTGGGAGTCCGGACAGCTCGAGCGCGAGATCCGCGAGAACGCCTGGATGTCCGTGCCGGTAGACGCGCGGGTGGTCTTCGAGCTGCCGTTCGAGGAGCGCTGGAGCGGAGCTTGGGGGCTGCTCGGCGTGAATGTCGGCCAGGTGAGCCTCACCGTCGGACATGCCTGAAGCCGTACAGATCCTTCTTGCCTTCGATTTCGGACTCAAACGCATCGGCATCGCAGCCGGGGATACGCTGACGGCGCAGGCCTCGCCGCGTCCGGCCGCCGCGGTTGGCGCCGGCGGACCGGACTGGACAGCCATCGGGCGTGAAGTGCGCTCGCTCAAGCCCGTACGGCTGGTGGTGGGAGCACCGTATAATGTAGACGGCACCGCCGGGGCGCTGCTGCCGAGCGTGCGCCGGTTCGCCCATGAGCTCGCGCGCCGGTTCGCTCTTCCCGTCAGCCTGGTCGATGAGCGCTTCTCGTCCCTGGAGGCAAGCGCAACACTCAAGGTGCGGCGCAGCGGCGGCGAGCGTCGGCGGACATGCCGCGCGGATATCGACAGCGCTGCGGCGGCCGTCATCCTGGAGCGCTGGCTGTCCGGAGAGCGGACGGAAGAGCTTGACGTGGACACGAAAACGAGCAAGGCGAAAAAGTCATGACTCAGCAGCTGCGTCCGGACGGCAGCCTGAGACATCTGATCACCCTCGAGGGGCTGCCGCGGCTGCTCATCGAGCAGCTGCTCGATCATGCTCAGAGCTACGTCCGGCCGCTCGGCGAGAAACCGCCGGCCAGCCGGGCGCTGGCCGGCCTCACCGTCGCCAACCTGTTCACCGAGCCCTCCACGCGGACACGTGTCTCATTCGAGCTGGCGGCCAAGCGCCTGGGCGCCGATGTCGTGAACCTGGAAGTGCAGCTGTCCTCGCGCGTCAAGGGCGAAAGCATGTTAGACACCGTCTATACCCTCCAGTCCCTGCACGTGGATGTCATGGTCATCCGGGATGCCGAGACTGGCGTACACGCCACGGTGGCTGCCCACGTTGCACCACACGTTAGCATCCTCTCCGCAGGAGAGTCGCACGTAGCGCATCCGACGCAGGGACTGCTGGATGCATTGACCGTTCGTCAACATAAAGGGCGATTCGACAAGCTCGCGATCGCTATCGTGGGCGACATACGCCACTCACGCGTCGCACGCTCCGCTTATCACGTATTCAGCGCCCTGGGTGTAACGGATCTACGCATTGTCGCGCCGCCCGCCCTGATGCCCGGCCTCGATGAATTCGGCCGTTGCACGCGCCATACCACACTGGAGAGCGGTTTGCAGGATGCCGACGTCGTGATGATGCTGCGCATCCAGAAAGAGCGTATAGCGCAGGTGGAGCTGCCCGATGCGGACCGCTACTTCGCCAACTACGGCTTGACTTCGCAGCGGCTCGCAGCGGCCCGCCCGGATGCCATCGTCATGCATCCACAGCCGATGAACCGCGGAATCGAAATCGCCTCCGACGTGGCCGATGGCCCACGCTCGGCCATTCGCGACCAGGTGCGCAACGGCGTGGCGGTGCGCATGGCGGTGCTCGCCGAGGTGATGGCCGCCCGAGGCACCTCATGACAAATTCGTCCGGACCGATTTTGGACGACCATAGCCTGATCAAGGGGATCTCCCCGTGAATCTCCGCTCGGGAACGCGGATCGCAGGGGGCGCAGGTGCGCAGCCTCACAACCGCGAGACACGCGGCACGCTGTATCTCGAGGACGCCACCGTCCTAAAGCACGGCGCGTACGAGGGCGGGCAGATGGTGCTGCGGCTTTCCGCCCCCGCCTGCGCGGCACATGCCGAGCCGGGCCAGTTCGTACACCTCACCTGTGACCCGGCGATTGCAATGCGCCGGCCGCTGTCGATCCTGCGTGCCTCCCGCGAGGAAGGCTGGATCGAGCTGCTTTACAAGATCGTCGGCGCTGGCCTCAAGGCCCTTGCCACACGCAAAGCCGGCGAGACGCTCAGCCTGATCGGGCCGATCGGCCGGCCGTTCACCGCACACCGCGAGCGACCGCGCACCGTACTGATCGGCGGCGGAGTGGGCATCCCGCCCATGATCTTCCTCGCCGAGCGTCTGCGGGCCGCTCCCGAGCCTTACGAGCCACTGGTCCTCATGGGCTCTGAGATCCCATTTCCCTTCCATGCGCGCCCTTCGACCCTCGTGGTGCCCGGCATGCCGGCGGGTACCATCGCCTGCATGCCTCTGCTCGAGGAGTGGGGAGTGGCGAGCCGCCTGGCGAGCCGGGCCGGCTTTCCGGGCTGTTTCGAGGGCTATGTCACGGAGCTCGCCGGCGAGTGGCTGGCCTCGCTGGCGGCCCGGGAGCTCAACGAAGTGCAGCTGTTCGCCTGCGGGCCGACGCCGATGCTGGCGGCGGCCGCGCAGCTCGCCCGCCGCCACGAGGTGCCCTGCCAGGTTTCGCTGGAGGAGTTCATGGCCTGCGGGGTGGGGGGGTGCGCGGGCTGCGCGGTGCGGGTGCGCACGCCGGGGGGGGATGCGATGCAGCGGGTGTGCGTGGACGGGCCGGTGTTCGACGCGCTGAGTGTGTTCTAACCGAAGTTGATCTTCGCCTCGAGGTTGGCGCGAGAGTCCGCGTTGGCGAGCGCGTCGGCGAGTTCGACCCGGCCCTGCTTGTACAGCTCGTACAGCGCGATGTCGAAGCTGCGGATGCCGCGCTCGCCGCTGGCGGCGATCGCCTCCTTGACGCCGACGATATCGCCCTTGCCGATGAGGTCCGAGATGTGCGGCGTGTTGAGCATCACTTCGACGGCCGCGACCCGATGCCCGTCCTTGCCCATGACGAGCCGCTGCGAGAGGATGCCGCGCAGGTACTGCGACAGATCCAGAAAGACCTGTGCGCGATGCTCGGAGGGGAACAAGTTGACGATGCGATCGAGCGCCTGGGCGCAGTTGTTGGAGTGCAGCGTCGACACCACGAGGTGCCCGGTGCCGGCGAGCTGCAGGGCCGCTTCCATGCTTTCGCGATCGCGAACTTCACCGATGAGGATCACGTCCGGCGCAGCGCGCAGTACGCCGCGCAGCGCGCGCGAATAGGACTTGGTGTCGAGACCCACCTCGCGCTGGTTGACGATCGAGCGCTTATTGGCGTGCAGGAACTCGATCGGGTCCTCGATGGTCAGGATGTGGTCCGAGGCACTCTCGTTGCGCAGATTGACCATGGCAGCGAGCGTGGTCGATTTGCCGGACCCGGTGGCGCCGACCACGAGGACGAGCCCGCGCTTCATCATCGCCAGCTCGGCGACGGCGTGCGGCAGTCCAAGCGCCTCCAGGCGGGGCATGTCGGCCGATATATATCGCAGCACCACCGCCGGGTAGCCGCGCTGCATGAACACGTTGACGCGGAAGCGGCCGAGACCGGGCTCGGAGATGGCGAAATCGATCTCGAGCTCGCTCGCGAAGCGCTCACGCTGCTCCGGCGTCATGAGCGCGAGAGCGGTTTGCCGCACCATCTGCGGCGTGAGCACATGCTTGTTGACCGGTAGCATCTGCCCTTCGATCTTGATCTTTATGGGGGCGTTGCAGGCGAAAAACAGGTCCGAAGCCTTGCGCTCGGCCATCAGCTTGAACAGCGGCAGGGTATTGATGTGCGCCGCAGCGCCCGCGCCGCTCTGGGACAGCGCGCCGAATCCACCCGTGCTTTCCGGCTTGGCCTCCGGCTTCGGCGGCGGCTGTATCAGGGTGGGCTCGATCACGGCGACTGGCCCGCTTGCTCATCGACGATGCTCAGGCCCTCGTCATCGAGTTTGGGGGCCTGCCTGCGGCTTTCAAGCTTCACGCGCAGCCGCAGCTCGTTCTTGGAGTCGGCGTTGCGCAGCGCATCCTCGTACGAGATGAAGCCGGCCTCGTACAGCTCGAACAGCGCCTGGTCGAAGGTTTTCATGCCGAGGCGGTTCGAGCGCGCCATCACGTCGCGGATCTTGACCACCTCGCCCTTGAAGATCAGCTCCTGGATGAGCGGGGAGTTGAGCATGATCTCGGCGGCGGCGATGCGGCCGCCGCCGCTCTCGCGCGGCACGAGCCGCTGCGAGACGAAGGCGCGGATGTTGAGCGACAGGTCCATCAGCAGCTGCTCGCGGCGTTCGTCCGGAAAGAAGTTGATGATGCGATCGAGCGCCTGGTTGGCGTTGTTGGCGTGCAGGGTCGAGAACACCAAGTGCCCGGTTTCGGCGAACTGCACCGCATATTCCATGGTCTCGCGGTCGCGAACCTCGCCGATATAGATCACGTCGGGGGCCTGCCGCAGGACGTTCTTGAGCGCCACGTGCCACGAGTCCGTGTCGACTCCGACGTCCCGGTGGGTGATGACACATCCCTTGTGCTGATGGATGAACTCCACCGGGTCCTCTATGGTGACGATGTGGCCGCGCGTTTTCTCGTTGCGGTAGCCGACCATCGCCGCAAGCGTGGTCGACTTGCCGGAGCCGGTGCCGCCAACGACCACCACCATGCCGCGTTTCGCCAGCGACAGCTCCTTGAGGACCGGCGGCAGGTCGAGCTCCTCGAAGGTCGGGATCTTGGCGTTGATCATGCGGATCACGCAGCCGGTGGCCGCCTGCTGCACGAAGGCGCTGACGCGGAAGCGGCCGATCCCGGGCGGCGCGATCGCAAAGTTGCACTCCTTGGTGGCATCGAACTCGCGCGACTGCCGGTCGTTCATCAGCGAGCGCACCAGAGTGGCTGACTGCTCGGCGGCAAGCGCCCGCTCGCTTTGCGGACGCACCTCGCCGTCGATCTTGAGAGCGGGCGGAAAGCCGGCGGTGAGGAAGAGGTCCGACGCCTTCCGCTCGACCATCCGCTTCAGCAGGTCGTGAATCAGCTTGATGGCTTGATCGCGGTCCATAGAACACTCTGCGAGCCTATCCGACGCGGAATTCGATCCGGCGCGCTGCGCGCCGCTTTACGCTCGGGGCGAGCGCACCGAACCCGGTTGAGCCCGGCACGAAATGCATTAAAGAGCATCTTTGTTTTGAGCCTTGAAGCGCGCCTCTTCCTTGCTCACCAGTCCCTTGGAGAGCAGGTCCTGCAGGCACTGGTCGAGCGTCTGCATGCCGCTCGCCTGCCCGGTCTGGATGGACGAGTACATCTGGGCGATCTTGCCCTCGCGGATCAGATTGCGGATCGCCGGCGTGCCGATCATGATCTCATGGGCGGCGACCCGACCGCCGCCGATGCGCTTCAGCAGCGTCTGGGAAATCACCGCGCGCAGCGACTCGGAGAGCATCGAGCGCACCATGTCCTTCTCGGCCGCGGGGAACACATCGACCACGCGGTCGATGGTCTTGGCCGCGGAGCTGGTATGCAGGGTGCCGAAAACCAGGTGGCCGGTTTCCGCAGCGGTCAGCGCCAGACGGATGGTCTCGAGGTCGCGCATCTCGCCGACCAGGATGACGTCCGGATCCTCGCGCAGCGCCGAGCGCAGCGCCTCGCTGAAGCCCAGCGTATCGCGATGAACCTCCCGCTGGTTCACCAGGCAGCGCTTGGACTCGTGCACGAACTCGATCGGGTCCTCGATGGTGATGATGTGATCAGGGCGGTTGTCATTGCAGTGATTGACCATCGCCGCGAGCGTGGTCGACTTGCCCGAGCCCGTCGGCCCCGTCACCAGCACCAGCCCCCGCGGAAGCATGCAAAGGTCGCGGAAGATCTTCGGGGCATGCAGGTCATCGAGCGATTGGATGACCGAGGGGATGTTGCGAAAGACTGCGCCGGCGCCGCGATTCTGGTTGAACGCGTTCACGCGGAAACGTGCGAGCTTCGGGATCTCGAAGGAGAAATCCGTCTCGAAGAATTCCTCGAAGGCCTTGCGCTGCTTGTCGTTCATGATGTCATACACCATGCTGTGCACTTCCTTGTGGGCAAGCGGCGGCATATTGATCCGCTTCATGTCGCCGTCGACACGGATCATCGGCGGAACACCGGCGGACAAATGCAGGTCCGAGGCGTTGTTCTTGACGGCGAAGGCGAGCAGTTGCGCGATATCGACCATCGGATCTCCGTGCGGGTCTGGCCTGGCGCATCCGGTGGCCGGACGGTTGGGGCAGTATAGCGGAGGGTTCCGGGCATCCATATGTTAAGGGTTTCGCAGAATATGCCGGAGCGGGTGCGGCGGCTCCGCGAGCGCATCGCGGCGGCGGCGGTGCGCTCGGGACGAAGTGCGGAGTCGGTCACACTTCTGGCTGCGGCCAAGTCCCAGCCGGCGGAGCTGATCCGCGCCATCGCCGGGGAAGGCGTGCGGGACATCGGCGAGAGCTATCTCGGCGAGGCACTCGGGAAACTCGCGGCCCTAGAGGGTCTGCCGCTCACCTGGCACTTCATCGGCCGCTTGCAAGCCAACAAGACCCGGCCGGTGGCGGAGCACTTCGCCTGGGTGCACGGGGTCGATCGCCTACGCATCGCCGAGCGCCTGTCGGCGCAGCGCCCCTTCCATGCCCCGGCGCTCAACGTATGCATCCAGGTGAATCTGGCCGCGGAGGCCACCAAGGGGGGCGTGTCCCCGGCGGAGCTGCCGGTCCTTGCGGGTCAGCTCGCCGCCCTGCCCCGTCTTAAGCTGCGCGGCCTGATGTGTATTCCGCCGGAGGAAGCCGACCCGGCCGGCCAGCGCCGGTGGTTCGCCCAGCTGCGCCGACTCCAGGAGGCACTGAACGCGGGCGGCGCGGGCCTCGATACCCTGTCCATGGGCATGAGCGCGGATTTCGAGAGCGCCATTCTGGAAGGGGCGACCGTGGTGCGCATCGGCACCGCACTGTTCGGCCCGCGACCGGCAAAGCTCGGTTAAAGAAGGGCTGAATCCGGACATCGTGCCCAGCGAAATGAATGAGCCACGGCGCATTTGCGCAACCGCTACAATCGGGCGCCTATGACTCAGCTCGATCTGGCGATTCTCGGGGGTGGCAACATGGGGTGCGCGCTGGTTGGAGGCCTGCTGCGCCAGGGATTGCGGACCGAGCGGATCACGGTCGGAGAAAGCGGCCGGGAAGCACGCGAAAGACTCGCGCGCGAGTTCGGCGTTGCCGCCACGGCGGACAACGTCCAAGCCGTGCGCCATGCCAATGTCGTGGTCATTGCCGTAAAGCCACAGGATGTCGAGGCCGTCCTCACCCCTCTTAAGATGCAATTGCAGCAATCGCATCCGGTCTGTCTGTCCGTCGCGGCCGGAGTGCGCACCGGGGCGCTGCGCCGGTGGTGCGGTGCGCAGGTGCCGGTGGTCCGCGCCATGCCCAATCGGCCCGCGCTGGTCGGGGCCGGCATCACTGGACTGTTCGCCGATGCGGCAGTCGATGCGGCGCAGTACGCGTTGGCCGAGCGGGTCATGCAGTCGGTAGGTGAGGTCGTCCGTGTCGATACGGAAGACGCCCTGGACGTGGTCACCGCGCTTTCCGGCAGCGGACCGGCCTATTTTTTCCGACTCGCCGAGCTGATGGCGCAGTCGGGCACCGATCTCGGCCTCGCGCCGGAAGCGGCGCGGCGGCTCGCGATCGCCACCTTGCACGGCGCGGGCCTGCTGGCGCACACGGACGGGGATCTTGCGCGCCTGCGCGAGGAGGTGACCTCCAAGGGCGGCACCACCGAGGCGGCGTTGCGTACGCTGGAGGCCGCCGGAATCGGCGAGATCGTCTGGCGCGCCATCGAGGCGGCGACCCGGCGCAGCCGCGAGCTTGCCGAACAGTTCGGCCCGACGTAAGCGGAGCTTTTTGCCACATGAGCGCCCTGATCTACATCATCGAGACGCTGCTGTCGCTTGCGCTGTTCGTGGTGCTGGCGCGACTGCTGCTGCAATTGACGCGGGCTGATTTCCGCAATCCCCTGTGCCAGGCGGTGGTCCGGCTGACCAATCCGCTCATCGTGCCGCTGCGTCGCATACTGCGTCCCATCGGAAAGGTGGACACGGCTTCGGTCGTCGCAGTCGTACTGGTCGCCGCTGTCGAGGTGGCGGTCATTTTCGCGCTGGAGGGCATCGCCTGGGCGGGCCCGTGGATGTGGGTGCATGCCGTGGCGCTCGAGATCGCGCGCACCCTGTTGTGGACCTACTTCTATGCCATCATCGTGTACGCACTGCTCAGCCTGATCGCCCCGGGGGGCTATTCCCCGCTGCAGTCCGTGCTCGCCTCGCTGTGCGAGCCGGTGCTGCGGCCTTTTCGGCGCTTGATCCCCGCAATCGCCGGTCTGGACCTGTCCCCGCTCTGGGCGTGCATCATCATTCAGGCGGTGATCATTCTGCTGCGTTCACCCATGCTTTGAGCGCACGCAGTCTTCAAGATGCAGCGTCGCGCCGAGATGGAGCACCGCATCAGGGCGCCCGGCCCGGCGCGGCGGCGGACACAACGGGCCGCCCCGCCCTGCCGCGCCGTCCCCGGTGAACGGCCGTACCGGGGTTCCTGCACGCTACGCGATTCTCGAGACCGCGCGAGGAACGATGGGCAACTGGTATGAAATTCGTGGGCAGGATTGCCTGCTGCACGTGCGGGTGCAGCCGCGTTCATCCCGTGAGGGAATCGACGGCGTGCGCGACGGCAGACTTCGCGTACGCGTTTCGCCGCCGGCGGTGGGTGGCGCCGCCAATGAGAGGCTCATCCGCCTGCTGGCGCATGCACTTGGCGTGCCTAAAACACATATTTCGCTGCTCCGCGGCGCCAAAATTCGTGACAAAGACCTCTTGGCGCGCGGCGCCGGCGCCTTCGGCAGCGATATCGATGCCCTCCTGGCGCCCGGAAACTGATCCGCACGGCGCGCCGGCCGGGTGCCTCCGGCGCGGTATCGCGAAAGGCCTGAAAAAACGGCCGTTTCTGCGCGTGCCCGGACAAAAAAAAGTTGCGTAGACGCCCCCATGTGCTATTTTCCGCGGCGATTCCAATCGGCGCGGCTGCTGCACTACAGCGCGCACAATCTTTCACTCGAGGAGTGGCGCAATATGGCGAAAAAGGGTAGCGCTCCGACCAAGTCGGAAGTCCTGACTCAAATTTCCAAAGACACGGGGCTCTCCCGCAAGCAGGTCGGCGGTGTGTTCGATTCGCTCAACGGTGTGATCAAGAAGAGCCTGCGCAGTAACGGCCTGTTCACCATGCCGGGACTGCTGAAGATGAAGGTGGTCAAGAAACCCGCCACGAAGGCGCGCGAGGGAATCAACCCGTTCACCGGCGAGAAGATGATGTTCAAGGCAAAGCCGGCCAGCAAGAAGGTCCGCGTGATGCCGCTGAAGAACCTCAAGGCGATGGTCAACTCTTGAGCATGCGTTGAGGTGCAGGTCCAACGGGGTTCGCTCCGCGAACCCCGTTCATTTTTAGTAGCGAGGCGCCACGGTCCGTTCGGAAAGGCAGGATGACCTTCAGGCTTTGGAGGTGAGAAATTGCACGACTGTCTGCCGCAGCTCGAGCAGGCGGCCGTGAAAGAAATGCCCACCGCCGGCAAATCGGCGGATCTCGGGCGCGGGAGACTGCTTCAGCGCCCACTCGAACACCGCGGCCGGCTCGATCACCTCGTCCGCATCCCCCTGGACCAACAGCCACCGGCACTGCGGCGACGGCACATCCCCCATGCCTACCCGGGTGATCCCTGGCGCCACGGTCACCAGAGTCTCGGGGCAGGCGCGCGCAGCGGCGCGCACGGCTACGGCGGCGCCGAAGGAAAATCCCGCCAGCCACAATGCCGCGCCCGGCCAGCGCTGCCGGCCGTAATGTATGACGGCCAGAGTGTCCTCGGTCTCTCCGCGGCCCTCGTCGTAGCGGCCCGCGCTCGCTCCGACCCCGCGGAAGTTGAAGCGGATGGCCGGCGCGCCGCACTCGATGAACGCACGTGCCAGCGTGTAGGCGACCTTGTTGTCGAGCGTGCCGCCGTAAAGCGGGTGCGGATGGCACACGACCCCGAAAGCGGCCGGCGCACCGCTCGGCGCGGCATTCGCCCCATCGCTCGCCGGAGTCTCGACCAGCGCTGCGAGCATGCCGGCGGGCCCCGGCAGGGCCAGCCGCTCGGCGCTCGGCGGGTTCACGCGGTGTGAGCCGAAGTGAGGGAGACCAGCAGCCGATTGAGCCGTTGCACGAACTCAGCCGGGTTGCCGAGCTGACCGCCCTCGGCGAGCTGGGCCTGCTCGTGCAGCAGGAGCGAGAGCTCCTTGAACCGCGCCGCGTCGGTGAGCTCCTCGAGGTATCTCACCAATGGATGGGCGACATTCAGCTCGAGGGCGGGCTTGGATTCCGGAACCTTCTGGCCGGCGGCCTCGAGAATGCGGCGCAACCCCGTGCTGAGATCGTGCTCATCGAGCACCAAGCAGGCCGGCGAGTCCTTCAGGCGGGTGCTCACTCGCACCTCGAGAATGCTGTCGCCAATGGCGTCTTTCACCTTCTTGAGCAGGCTCTTGCTCTCCTTGAGGGCATCTTCGTGTTGCTTGCGGTCCGCCTCGCTCTCGAGCACTCCCAGCGCGAGATCCCCGCGCGCCGCGTCCTTGAATCGCTTGCCCTCGAAGCCCTCGATCTGTCCCATGACCCACTCGTCGATACGCTGATCGAGCAGCAGCACCTCCACGCCGCGCGCGGTGAGCTGTTCGATGTAGGGGCTCTTGCGCGCCGCTGCGACGCTCTCGGCGATGATGTAGTAAATCAGCTCCTGCCCGGGCTTCATTCGCTCGAGGTATTGCGCCAGAGCGACCACCGGCTCGTCCGCAGCCTCGTGAGTGCTGGCAAAGCGCAGCAGCGGCAGCAGGGCGGACCGGTTGGCGACGTCCTGTCCGACGCCCTCCTTGAGTACGGCGCCGAATTCCTTCCAGAACACAGCGTACTTCTGCGGTTCGTCCTTGGCGAGCTTGCCGAGCATGTCGAGCACGCGCTTGGTGAGGCTGCTGCGCATGGCCTCGACCTCCGGCTCTTGCTGCAGCAACTCTCGCGAAACATTGAGCGGCAGGTCGCTGGAGTCGACCACGCCTTTGACGAAGCGCAGATACAGCGGCAAAAACTGCTCGGCATCGTCCATGATGAACACACGTTTCACGTACAGCTTCAGCCCGTGAGCGGCCTCGCGTTGCCACAGGTCAAATGGCGCACGGCCCGGGATGTAGAGCAGACTCGTGTACTCGCGCTTGCCCTCGACGCGGTTGTGGCTCCAGGCGAGCGGCTCGGTGAAATCATGCGCCAGGTGTTGGTAGAACTGGCGGTACTCCTCGTCGGAAATATCGGCGCGCGGCCTCACCCAGAGCGCCTTGGCCTGATTGACGGTCTCGTACTCGAGCGAGGCCTCGCCCTCCTTGCGCATGCGGACCGGAAAGGCGATGTGGTCCGAGTAGCGGCGGATGAGCGAGCGCAGCCGGAACGGGTCGGCGAACTCCTTGGCCTCGGCCTTCAGATGCAGCCGCACCGCAGTGCCCCGCTCTGCGCGGGTCACCGTCTCGACCGAGAACTCGCCGTCGGCCTGGGATTCCCAGTGCACGCCGCTCGCGGCCGGCAGCCCGGCTTTGCGGGACAGCACTTCCACGCGGTCGGCGACGATGAACGCCGAGTAGAACCCCACACCAAACTGGCCGATCAGCTGCGCGTCCTTCTGCCGCTCTCCGGACAGGGACCGGAAGAACTCGGCGGTTCCGGAGCGCGCGATAGTGCCGAGGTTGGCGATCGCCTCCTCGCGCGTCATGCCGATGCCGTTGTCGATGATGGTCACGGTACCTGCCGCCGGATCCGCTTCGACGCGGATGACCAGCTCGGTGTCGCTCGCGAGCAGCTCAGGCTCGCCGATGGCCGCGAACCGCAGCCGATCGTTGGCATCCGAGGCGTTCGAGATCAGCTCGCGTAGAAAGATCTCCCTGTGGCTGTACAGGGAATGAATCATGAGCTTAAGCAGCTCGCGCACCTCGGCCTGAAAGCCGAGGGTCTGGCGGCCTTCCGCCGCGCTGGGAGGGGTTTCCGGGGTCGTGCTCATGGACCGATCCTAGGTATTTCAGGCTCCCAAAATTTGGGTGCCCAGAGCCAATTTTCAATGGGCAAGCCGCTATGGCGCCGAGTCCGGCAGCGGACCGGAGCGGGAGACGGCGGGCGCAACGGGCCGAGGCCGCCTATTGCGCAGGGTCTTGCCCGGGGAGCGGGTTGCGGGCAGGCAGTCGGCGCCATCCGCTCAGCGATGCGGCCCATGCGCCTGACGGAGCGACCACCGAGGCCAGCTCATCGATGACGGCGCGCGAGACGTGGCGGCACAGCGCGGCCGCATCGTCGAACTCGTCCCAGCACAACAGCAGGAATTCCATCAGTGACTTGGCGGATTGTGCCCACCCGGGCGCCGCTCCTGCAGCGGCGCGCCGGCCGCCTCCTGATCCAGGGTGCTGCGCATGCGCTCAGCCCAATTCTTGTAGTTGGACCAGGTATTGAGATTGCGGGTGATGGCATCGTGCCGAGCATGCATGTCCGGCGCTCGCTCGGGCCAATTGCGCAAAGAGCCTGATGGAGGTGTCACGGGTACAATCTTTGGGGAGCCTTCCTGGCGCGCGGCGGACGGGACTTCGCGTCCCCTGAAGGGTGTGCTCATGGACGGACCTCCATTTTCTGAGACCGCAGGGTACGTCCTTTCGGAACCGGCGCGCAGGAACTGGTTCACAGGGCGGCCGGCGGCCGCCGGCACACCTTTGCCGCCGGGACCTGCGGCGCCTTATGTAAGACGACAGGCGAGCGGAGCGTGTCCCTGAGCGGATTGTCGCGGCACAGAATGATCCAGGGGCGCAGGCGCGCAACTCAGGCCACCAGACGGTAGACCGGGCGATAGATGCTGCCGGGGAGCTTCATGCGGCCCTGGGACACGAACGCCGCCAGCAGCTCATCGAGCAAATGCATGACGTGGGCGTCGCCCGTGAGCTCGTACGGGCCGTGGCGATCGATCGCCTGGATACCGTGTTCCTTCACGTTGCCGGTGACGATGCCGGAGAAGGCGCGCCGCAGGTTGGCGGCGAGGTGGTGCGCGGGCTGGTCGCGACCGAGCGCGAGCGCACGCATGGACTCGTGCGTGACTTGGAACGGCTGCTGGAACTCCGGTGGAATGTTGAGCAGCCAGTTGAAATTGTAGGCGTCCCTGCGCTGGCGGCGAAATTCGCGCACCGCTTCGACGCCGCGCACCATGTGCCTGCCTGCCTCGGCGGGATCATCGATGATGATGGTGAGCCGCTGCAGCGCCTGCTCGCCGAGGGTCCCGCGTATGAAGCTGCCGATGTGCTCGAAATAGGCGGCGCTCGCCCGCGGCCCGGTGAGCACCACCGGAACGGGCTGATCGCGATTGGCCGGGTCGAGGAGTATTCCGAGCAGGTAGAGTATCTCCTCGGCCGTGCCGGCACCGCCCGGAAACACCACAATGCCGTGCGCAACGCGCACGAAGGCCTCGAGGCGCTTCTCGATGTCCGGCATGATCACCAGTTGGTTGACGATCGGATTGGGCGGCTCGGCCGCGATGATTCCAGGCTCGGTGATGCCGATGTAGCGGCCGTGGTCGATACGCTGCTTGGCGTGACCGATGGTCGCACCTTTCATCGGCCCCTTCATCGCGCCCGGGCCACAGCCGGTGCACACATCGAGACCCCGCAGTCCAAGCTCGTAGCCGACACGCTTGGAATACTTGTATTCCTCCGAGCCGATCGAATGTCCGCCCCAGCAAACCACCAGATTGGGCCGCGATTTGTAGTCCAGCAGGCGGCCATTGCGCAGAATATGGAACACTGCGTTGGTGATGGCGGCGGACTCCGTCAGGTCGAACCGCCCGCCGGCCATGATCTCGTTGGAGGTGTACACCACGTCGCGCAGCACCGCGAACAGGTTCTCCCTTATCCCCTGGATCATCTGCCCATCGACGAACGCGCTGGCCGGCGCCTGGCGCATCTCCAGGCGGATGCCCCATGGCTGGCGCATGATGCGGATGTCAAAGTCGCGATAACGGTCGAAAATCTCCTTGACATCGTCGGTGGTCGCGCCGCTGTTGAGCACTGCCAAGGCACACCTGCGGAACAACGGATACAGTCCGCCGCGGCCGGAGTCGAGCAGCTTGTCGATCTCGTCCTGGGAAAGGTTCTCGAGACTGCCGCGAGGATGGACGCGCGCGTCAATGAATTCCGGCTCGAGGTCGTTGTCCATGCCGGCCTGGTGCGGCCCTGTCACGGTTCGATATCGATCGGCATGCCGTCCCGCGTCAGCATCCAGATCTGCATCATGTCCGCATCCGAGACGGCGATGCAGCCGTCGGTCCAGTCGAAGTGCTGGTAGTAATAGAGGGAGGAACCGTTCAGTCTGTTCGGCAGGCCGTGAATCATGATATCACCGCCCGGATTCCAGTGATGCGCCTGCGCACGCGCGAGGTCCTTCGCGTTGGGGTAGGAGATCTGGATCGACATGAAGAACTCGCTGTGGGGATCGCGGCGGATCAGGCGATACCGGCCCACGGGCGTGCGGAAGTCGCCGGAGCGCTCCTTGGGCCCATGCGGATCGAGGCCGAGATGGATCTTGAACGAGCGCACGACCTTGTTGCCGTCCATCAGGAAGAGGCGTCGCTCGGATTTCTTCACCACCACGCGGGTGACGTAAGGCAGACCCGGGTGAGACAGGAACGCCACCCGCCGGAGCGGCATGGGTGCGGCGCAGGCCACGGCGGCGGCACAAAGGGCCAGGACCGCCGGAAGGGTTCTCGATGATCGCATAGGCCGATTATAGCGCCCAGGCGGTCAGCCGCCTGCTGAGACCACGATAATGCGGGGAATCACCAGTCGGGTGTCCGGCTGCAGGGCGGAGAAGTTGGTGTCCGGATTGTATTGGCGCAACAACCAGGTCGGCAGCAGCGGGAAGCGCTGCGTGAGGCCCCACAGCGAGTCGCCGCTGCGGGTCAGATAGACCTCCGTGCCCTCGATGCGGTGGCTCGTGAAGTAGCTGGCCTCCAGGGCCTGATGATAGGCGATGCGCCGCCGCTCGAACTGTTGCGGCGAGACGTGCCGGAAATTCAGGCGGACCCGCTGCCCGATCCGCACCGGCTGATGGCGTCCCAGGTGATTGATGCGCCGCAGGTCCCAGGCGCTGACCTCCAGCCACTGCGCGTAATAGCTCAGGGATTCGGCCGCCGCCACCCGGATGGTGCCATTGGGTGCCACGGTATAGTCGGTGGGATCGGCGCTCTGCGGCGCACCGCCCACCGGGGCGAGCGTCGAGCTGATCGCCTTCGCCTGCGCGCCCGAAACGGGCTGCGCATCCTCGCTGTCCCCGGAGGGTCTGCGCACGGCCTGCTGCGGCGCGGCGCGGTCGCTGCCGGCACTCGAGAGGTCACCGGTATAACCGGGTATCGCCTGCCGGGGCGAATCATAGGCGACCGTATCATGCAGCCGCGCTATCGAGCCCCCCGTCCTGGCCACCGCAGCGACGAACCGCCCGGGCGCCGCGCGCGGCGTGCTCGCGTGCGGCAGGCGAATGCGCTCGCCGACGCGCAGCCATGCATCGGGCTGAATGCCGTTGTATCGAGCAAGGTAATCCAGCCCCACTCCATAGCGGGCAGCAATGCCGGAGAGCGTGTCGCCCCAGCGCACGCGATAGCTCGGCGGAACCGGCTGCGAGGCCAGGACCGGTGCAGCCGCGTGCGGCAGGAGAATGCGCTCGCCGACGCGCAGCCATGCATCGGGCTGAATGCCGTTGTATCGAGCAAGGTAATCCAGCCCCACTCCGTAGCGGGCAGCAATGCCGGAGAGCGTGTCGCCCCAGCGTACGCGATAGCTCGGCGGAACCGGCTGCGAGGCGAACAGCTCCCCCGAGCCCAGCCGCCGCTCGAGCAGTGCGGCGGTCCACATCGGGCCTGTGGTCGGCAGACGCAGACGGTACCCCTTGGGGACATCGAGCGCCCCGTCCCAGACCAGTGGACGCAGCGCCGGGTTGAGCTCGCGGAGCTTGGTTGGCGCGACCCCGAGAACGTGTTCCAGGGGACCGATGGCCACGTAGGCGGGCATCGGCACCTCGCGGAAATGCTCTTCCGGCAGCATGTGGATGACGCCGAAATACCGGCGGGCGTGGCGCTCGACCTCGAGCGCCGCCAGGAAGCACACGTAGAAGTTGCGCGAGGCGAAACCGAACATCGGAGTGTGGTAGCGGCGCACTATGGTGACGATGTTCTTCGTCCCCACGGCGGCAACGGCCCGCATCACACCGGCCAACCCGTGGTTGTACGCAGTGATGGCGAGCGGCCAGGTCCCGAGGATCCGGTAGTTGTATGCGAGCAGCTGGGCGGCAGCCTCCGTGGCGCGAAACGGATCGAGCCGGTCGTCCACCGCCCGGTCGATCGTGAGGAAGCGCTCGGCCGTTGCAGGCATGAACTGCCAGAGTCCCGCAGCGCCGTCCTTGGAATAAGCCCGAGGATCGTAGGAGGACTCCACCAGCGGCAGGGCGGCAAGTCCGGCGGGCAGACCGTCGCGGGTGAGGACCTGCGCAATGGCGTGCTGCCAGGCTCCAGAGCGGACGAGTCCAGCCCGGAAGCGGTTCGACTGACCCAGCTGGAAGCGGATGTCGTTTGCAGCTTCAAGCAGCCGCGCGGGGGTGGCTTTCGGGCCCCAAAGCGCTTTTATTCGTTGCTCCCGCGGCGTGAGTGGCAGCCGGCCCGTAGCGATCTGGCGCAGCTCCGCCGCGATACGATCGCGCTCGCGATCGACGATGAGCTGGCGTTCATCGGGTGAGCTCCCGGGTGCGAAATGCACGGTCCGGTAGATCACGGCGAGATCGCGTCGATCGTGCAGGAAACCGGCGTTGGTGTCGATCTGGGTATAGACGCGGACCCAGAAGCGCACGGCGGGGGCAAGTTGCGGCGGGTCGGGCAGCTCCATCCCTGCAGCGGTGGCAATAACGTTCGCATGCCCTCGGACGAACAGCGGGATCAGCACCGCCAGCCCCGCCCACAGCCAGGCCCTGCAAAGCGGCTCCGCCCTTCTCGTCGAGATCATTTACACCTCGTTCTCCATAAATTTAGTATTATAATCAATGGGTTAAGGTTTAATGAGCCGGATTTCCAGTTGCAGACCCAGATGCCGACGTCGAGATAATTTACACCCCTCGAGAAAGAGATGCATAGACAACCGTCGCAATGGCCCGACGGTATCCGCGGATGGGAGCGATGACATCTCAATCATGTGAATTGCATCACAATGTGCCCGCTGGAAGCCGTCGAGACGTCGCATTCGGGCGCTGTAAGGCCGCTGCGCCGGTTTATTGATCCCATATGGCACGAGTATTGCTTTCGTTCCACTATCCGGGGCCGACACTCTGTCCCGAACGGAAAGCTCCGGAGCACAGGTAATCCAACAAGAAAGCACGGGTTCGCAATGCGCAACAGGTATCGCATGCCACACCGTGCCGGCCGAAAAAAAAAACGACTCGATGCAAGCAAGCGACCGACCCCGCTTCGGCGGGGTCTTCTTTATCTTGCGCGGGACTTGCGAGGCTCGCCCCAAGCGGCCAACCTGAGCCGCACTGCGGCACTCAAGGGCGGTGCAAAATTTCGGCATCGGCTGCGATGGCGCTCGGAGGTCGAGCGCGCGTGCCGGCCGGGCTTGCCGTTCACCTCCTGCGTTGCGGGTCCGGGGCTTCAGGCGAGCGAGTCAGTTCGACGCTGCCGAACACTGCTGCCGCCAGCATGGCAGAAGCGAACGCGTAAAAATACGGTACCGCCTGGCCGAGCGAAAACAGCAAGCCCATGATCAGATTGGACAGAAACTGGCCGATGGCCCTCGACACGGATAGAAAGCCCATGCCGCGCCCCAGCCGGCTGGGCCCGACGACAGAGGACAACAGCACCGGCTCGAAAGTCTCGACCGCGCCCATACCGAGGCCGAGCAGCGCGACGGCAGCGTAAAAGGCGGCTTGCTGCCAATGCATGAGCTCGCACACCCCGATGAAGCCGGACCCGAGCGCCGATGGCAGGTATCCCAGCAGCCACAGCGAGCGTGCCGGCGAGCTGCGGTGCGCCCCCAGCGCATAGCCGCTGACCGCCGACACGCCGAGATATACGACATACGCGAGCACGCCCCACTCGTATCCTGTCGTGGCGTGACCGGCCACTGCACTCAGGATGGGGAAACCGAGGTTGTAGAAACTGAAGCCGTAGAGTGTCGCGGACGCGAGCAAGGCGATCAACAGGGTGCGCGGCGCCGTTATGGTCCCGTCCACAGCAGCCGCGGCGGGGGTCCGGGCGGGGTACACCGTCGTGCGCCGCACGGCAAACAACAGCATCGTCGACACCAGCAGCGGCGCAACGGCCCAGAGCATCACGGTGCCGATTGCGATATGCCGCCATAGCGCAAGCAGCGCAAATACCGCCGACAGCATGCCTCCGCCGATGTCGAGCGCGTGCAGCACGCCGAAGGCCCGGCCGCGCGTCTCGGGCGCCGTCACATTGACCAGCAGGGCCCGGCGGGCCGGGCTGCGAAAGTAGCGCGCCCACCAGCCGAGGATGAACAGCAATGCCGACAGCCAAGGTACCTGGGCAAGTCCGGAGAGCGCCATCAGCGGAATGAGCATGTTGCCCGCGATGGACACGGCCTTCCTGTCGAACCGATCGCCCGCTACGCCGCCGAGATAGGAAATGAACGCTCCGCCGCCGAAGGCAATGGCGGACACTATGCCGTACACGTACAGCGGAGCGTGCAGGCGGTAAACCAGATAAAGCGGAAACAGGGCTGTCACGCCCTGGTAGCCCAGGTCGGCGAAGAATGCGGAGAAACACAGCAGCCACGCGTCCCGGGGGAGCGCTCCAACAGCGGATTCGGCGGGGCTCACGGGCCTCCTTGGGCACCAGGTACGATTTGCGGCATGATCTCATACGCGACGCCGGGATTCCTCATGACAGGCGCTGCGGACCGTGAGGCTGCGGCAGCGCGTCCCCGACCGTTCGCCGCTGCGGGGGAAAATCGCGCACGGCCCTGCCGTCCCGATCTCCTCCCTCGAGGACATCACTCAGCCGACGCCGCCCGCAACGTCATACGGAGCGGGGTGAATCCGTCCGTGGAATGCGGGCAAAAGCATCCCCGGTTTTTGCCTCCGGGAAGACCCGAGCGGCGCGCATGCGCCGTATCCGCGGCCTGCCGCTTGGTGAACAGTTGCGGTCAGGGGTGTGTCGCGACGGGACAGGCGGACAGCTTCGCGATCAGTGCAACGAGCTGGCTCGAGAAGATCACGTCGCTGGCATGCACCGGCAGCCCCGCGAACTTCAGGGCGTCCGCCGTCCAGGTATTACAGGTGTGCAGCCCGTCGTAGCGCTCGCCGGATGCATAGAACGCGCTATCGATCCAGGGTCCCGCGCCGAGTCTGACCGGTCTGCCGTGAACCTGGCGCAGCGCATGGCGCAGATACGCATCGATCTTCCACACTTCGTCCCGATCGGCGCAGAGCCAGCGATACTTCGCCCCCGACGGCGCCAGCACGCGCAATGCCGGGGCACCTTGCACCAGCAGGACACTAGGGGAGCTGAACAGGGCGGCGACCGCATCGGAGAAAGTCGGATGGGATGCCATGTAGAAGCGCCGATTGCCCCACCCAAAGCTCACGTAGCGCTCGCGCGCGTAACGGGGCAGCAGCGACCTCAAAGGACCGAGTTCCCGCGCGGGCAGAATCAGTCCGCTGTGCCACCCGGTCACGAGCACACCGATCACGGGCGCGCGGTGCTGGACGCCCGAACCGGCCGCAAGAAACGCCCGCGGCGGCGCTGGCACCGCTGCGGACACAGGCGGTCCGGCGCAACCGCCGAGCAGCGCCGCAGCCGCGGCACCGAGCAGCGAAACTACGGCACGACGCATCATCTGCGATTAGCATACCTCCTGTAGCACCGACGGCACGGCAGTGCAGATTGCCGCCGTCCACGAGTTGCTGCACCATTCGCCCGGAGCCTTACCCGATTCCCAAGCTTTAGCGGGAGTGCCATGATCAAGGTGAGCGTAATGTACCCGAACACGCCCGGCGCCCGGTTCGACCACGCATACTATCGCGACCGCCACATGCCGCTCGTGCAGCGCCTCATGGGCGAGAAATGCAAGTACTACACCGTCGACAAGGGCTTCTCGGGCGCCGCGCCAGGCAGCCCTGCGCCCTACGTCGCGATGTGCCACATCTTCAGCGACTCGGTCGAAGCATTCCAGGCGGGTTTCGCTCCGCACGCCGAGCAGATCCTGTCCGACATTGCCAACTACACCGACCTGTCGCCCGTCATGCAGATCAGCGAGGTGGTCGTCGGCACAAGCTGAAGCCACGCGGCCCGGCGAGGCCGGCAGGCGAGGCGCAAGGCTATAGCGGCAAGGGACCTCTCCGAGAGTCGACATGGGCTCAGGCACGGCACGCTTCGTTTTGTCTTCGCTCATGGCGGGGTTTCTGTTCGCCGGATCGCTGACCTATGGCCTGCTCTGGGGCGTGCCGCAATGGAACCAGGCCTTTCATGGAACGCTCGCCCCGGCGATTTCCGCTTACGGCGGCTGGCCCATGTCCATCGGCATTGTGACCGTGGGCCTCCTGATGACGGGAATCTTTGCCGGATTGAGCTGGAAGCATGCAACCGTCGACTATCTGATTCCCGCGCTCGGCGTGGTATCCGTGCTGGCATTTGTGGTCTTGGGGCTGCCGGCGCCGATCATCGCCCAGATCAGGAATGCACTCAGCCTCGTCGTCGTAGCGCTTTGCGGGCTGATGGTCGCCGGTATCCTTTTCCTCGCCTTCAGGGACAGGCTCTCGCGAAACCGCCGGGGAGTACCACCCGGATAGACCGGCCGCCACGACAACCTGCGCCTTTGGGCGCGGATTTCGCCGGCCCATCAACGCGGGCGCAAGCTCGCAGGAAGCGAAAATTCACGGTTCGCTTGCCCTGCGTACCATGGCACTTGCATCTCGGAATGACCGGCAGCCTGCTCTCACGACCCGGCCAACCGCTCGAGGCGCCGAATCCGGCTCTCGAGCTCGCGCTGCGCTTCCAACAATTCGACCGCGAGCACTGCACCGCTGACGTTGACCCCGAGATCGCGCATCAGCCGGCCGACCACCGTCAATCGCGGCAGCGCCGTCGCCGGCAGCTGCCACTCTTCCGGGGAGCCGCCGCGGAGCGAGACGAGGCCAAGGTCGGCGAGCTCGATCACGGCGGTAAGATCGAGCCGGCACAGCCGACAGATCTCGGCGACGGCGATCCAATCTGCGTCCCCGACCAGACGGACTTCATGCACGTGCACGATATCGGTCACAGCGTTACCTCCTGTTGAGATCGGCGCGTGGATCGAAGCCGGTCAGCTTGGCGCGCATGGTCTCGTACAACTCACGCGCCTCGGGCGAGGTTGCGGGCGGCAGAACGACTTTGAGCTGCACGTACGCATCGCCGGGCGGCTGGCCCGGCAGGCCGCGGCCCCGCAGCCGCAGCCTCTGACCGGACTGAGCGCCGGCTGGAAT
>JAJZVF010000205.1 GCA_021845825.1 Pseudomonadota bacterium
CCCAGCAGTGGAACACCGTGGACCCGACCGACACTTCCCACCCTGATTATTACCATCGCATAGTCGATTGCCAGTGGGCTTGTCCCGCCCACACCGACGTTCCCGAATACATCCGTTTGATCGCCCAGGGCCGGTTCACCGATGCCTACATGGTGAACCGTAACTCAAATGTCTTTCCGGGCATTCTTGGCCGAGTATGCGATCGGCCCTGCGAGCCGGCCTGCCGCCGGGGCCGCGTCGAGGCCAAGCCCGTGGCGATCTGCCGTCTGAAACGTGTCGCCGCCGATTACCGCGAAGACATCACCGGACGGATGCCGAAGATCC
This sequence comes from Pseudomonadota bacterium, assembly GCA_021845825.1. Classification (GTDB taxonomy): domain Bacteria; phylum Pseudomonadota; class Gammaproteobacteria; order Steroidobacterales; family Steroidobacteraceae; genus 13-2-20CM-66-19. The sequence continues at coordinate 325 of JAJZVF010000205.1, forward strand.
CGAAAGTCAAGAACGGCAGGCGTGTCGCCTGCATTGGCGCCGGCTGCGCTTCGCTCACGGTGGCCAATGACCTGATGCCGCTCGGCTACGAGGTGACGATTTTCGAGCAGCTCGGGCAGTTCGGGGGCCTGATGCGCACCAACATCCCCGCTTTTCGCCTGCCGGCGAGTGTCCTCGACGAGGAGATCGGCATGATTCTCGCCATGGGGGTGGACCTGAAGCTTGGACATCGCGTTGAGAGCCTGAAGGAGCTGCTCGCCGACGGCGGTTTCGACGCCGTATTTGTCGGCTCGGGCGCGCCCAAGGGCAAGGAGCTTGCTCTGCCGGGCCGCGAGCAGGCCGCCGCCAACGTCCATATCGGCATCAGCTGGCTGGAGTCGGTGGCCTTCGGACACATCGAGCATATCGGTGAGCGCGTGCTCATCATCGGAGTCGGCAACACGGCGATGGACTGCTGCCGCACGAGCTTAAGGCTCGGCGCCAGGCAGGTGAAGGTCATGGCACGCAAGCCGCGCGCCTTCTTCAAGGCATCCGCCTGGGAACTCGAGGACGCCGAGGAGGAGAGTGTCGAGATCGTCGTCAACCGCGCGCCGAAAGCCTTTGTTCTCGAGGGCGGCCGGCTCGCCGGCATGAGGTTCGATTGCATGGAGTACGAGCTCGACGCGCGCGGGCGCATCGCGGCCGAGCGCGTGACCGGCGAGGAGTTCATTCCCGCTGACGATGTGATCCTTGCAATCGGCCAGGAGAACGCCTTCCCTTGGATCGAGCGCGACCTCGGCATCCGATTCGACAAGTGGGATGTGCCCGTGGTAGATCCGGTGACGTTTCAATCGACGCATCCCGGGGTGTTCTTCGGCGGCGACGCCGCCTTCGGACCGAAGAACATCATCTGGGCGGTGGAGCACGGACACCAGGCGGCTATATCCATTCACCGGCACTGCCAGGGCGAGCCGCTCAACGAGCGACTGCCCGCGGGCGTCAGCCTGCAAAGCCGAAAAATGGGCATGCATGAGTGGTCGTACCCGAATGAGTACGTGCCGGCGGAGCGGCGACTGATGCCGCACGTGTCGTTGAAGGAACGGTTCAAGAAGGTCGACATCGAAGTTGAGCTCGGTTTCTCCGCCGAGCAGGTGGGGCAGGAGGTGCAGCGATGCCTCAACTGCGACGTGCAGACCGTCTTCAGCGCCAAGCTGTGCATCGAGTGCGATGCTTGCGTTGACATCTGTCCGGTCGACTGCCTCAGCATCGTTGCCAATGGTGCGGAGACGCAGCTGCGCGCGAGCTTGAAGGCCCCGGCAAGCAACCCGGCTCAGCCGCTGTATGTCTCGGCGGATTTGCCGCAGACCGGCCGCGTGATGGTCAAAGACGAGGATCTGTGCGTGCACTGCGGATTGTGCGCCGAGCGTTGCCCGACCGCCGCGTGGGACATGCAGAAGTCGCTCATTCACTGGCCGCACGCGGGCGACGAGGCCTGCGCGCTCGAGCAGAGCAAGCCGAAGATCGCCTGAGCTCAGCTCTCGCGGGCCCGGTTATGCGTGAACATTCCGAGATTTTGCGGTTGCTGCACTGCCTTGAGCGGGCTTCACCGGCACGCAGCCCGTACCGCCTTGCAGGTGCGCACCGTGGGGCGTCCGGGCAGTCCGCCCTTCGCTCGTGTGCCGAACCTGCATGTTGCAGTCCGTGAGTCATTCAGGCCGATCTTTCTCATGAGCGCATCCAACAGCCGAATCAACGACTTCACCATCAAGATCGCCACGGTCAACGGCACCGGCTCGGCGAGCGCCAATACGCTGCTCATGAAGTCCATCTTCCGCAGCGGCGTTCCCGTGATGGGCAAGAACTTCTTTCCGTCCAACATCCAGGGCCTGCCTACCTGGTACGAGATCCGCGTGTCGCGCGCCGGGCACGTAGCGCGCTCCGGCTCGGTGGATATCATGGTGGCGCTGAACCCGGAGACTTACGCGCGCGACGCCAAGGAGGTCGTCCCCGGCGGTTATCTGCTCTACGACTGCACCTGGCCGCGCCCAGTACTGCTGTCGCGCTCCGACATCACGGTTCTCGGCGTGCCGTTCGCGCAGATGTGCAACGAGCACTTCAACGGCGTGCGTACCCGCATCCTGATGAAGAACATCTGCTATGCGGGCGCGCTGGCTGCGCTTCTGTCGCTCGACCTGGAGCGCATCCGCGCTCTGCTCGCCGAGACCTACGCCAGGAAGCCGCAGCTGGTCGACAGCAACATGCAGGCGATCCAGCTCGGCTATGACTACGCGCGGCGGCACTTCGCCTGCCCCCTGCCCTTCTCGGTCGAGCCCATGGATCGAACCGCCGGCCACATCATGATCGATGGCAATACCGCGGCGGCGCTCGGCTGTGTGTTCGCCGGCGCCACGGTCGCCGCGTGGTACCCGATCACGCCGTCGACTTCGCTGATGGATGCCTTCAAGGGCTTCTGCGAGCGGCTGCGCGTCGATCCGCAAACCGGCGCCAAGCGCTTTGCCTTCATTCAGGCCGAGGACGAGTTGGCCGCGATCGGCATGGTGCTCGGCGCCGCGTGGAACGGGGCACGCTCCTTCACGGCGACCTCGGGTCCCGGCATCTCTCTGATGAACGAATTCCTGGGACTGGCCTACTACGCCGAGGTGCCGGCGGTCGTGTTCGACATCCAGCGCGTGGGTCCCTCGACGGGCATGCCCACACGCACACAGCAGGGTGATCTTCTCGCGTGTGCCTACGCCTCGCACGGCGATACCCGCCATGTCTGCCTCTACCCGGCGAACCCGCAAGAGTGCTTCTATATGGCACGCGACGCGTTTGATCTGGCGGAGCGGCTGCAGACCCCGGTGCTGGTGCTCTCCGACCTCGACATCGGCATGAACGACTGGCTGTGCCCGGATCTCAAGTGGGACGATGCCTACCGGCCGGATCGGGGCAAGGTGCTCGGCCTCGAGGAAATCCTCAAGCTCGAGAAATTCCAGCGGTATGTCGACAAGGATGGCGATGGCATTGCCTACCGCACGCTTCCCGGCGTGCATCCCAAAGCCGCTTACTTCACGCGCGGCTCGGGTCACACCCAGTTCGGCGCCTACACGGAGGATTCGGCGGACTACCAGCTGGTCCTCGACCGGCTGCTCAGAAAGTGGCAGACGATCAAGCAGCGCGTGCCGCGCCCGGTGGTGGACGGCGCGGACGGGGACATCGGCATCGTATCGCTCGGCAGCAGCGACAGCGCCATCCAGGAGGCTCTCGCCGTTCTGCGCGGCCGCGGCATCGCGGTCGATTACCTGCGCGTGCGCGCCTTCCCGTTCGGCGAGGAAGTCGAACGCTTCCTCGCCGCGCATCGCCTGCTGTTCGTCGTCGAGCAGAACCGCGACGCACAACTGCGCTCGTTGCTGACACTCGAGACCACGGTCGAGAAGGCGAAGCTGCGCTCGCTCCTGCACTACAGCGGGCTTCCGGTCAGCTCCCGGTTCATCGTCGAAGGGGTGCTGGCCGAGATCGAGCCCTCTGCCGCGCATCCGCAAGACATCGCGCACGCCTGAGCGGGGAGCCTCGCCATGACATTCATCGCCAAACCCAAGATCACACATCCCGCGCTGCCGCGCAACGCGCTCGGCTTGACGCGCCGCGACTACGAGGGAGCGCCGTCGACGCTGTGCGCCGGGTGCGGTCACGACTCGATCACCGCGGCCATCGTCGAGGCTTGCTGGGGACTGTCGCTCGAGCCGCAGAACCTGGTGAAGCTCTCCGGCATCGGCTGCTCGTCCAAGACCACCGCTTACTTCGTCAGCGGCGCGCACGGCTTCAATGCCGTGCACGGGCGCATGCCTTCGATCGCCACCGGCGCCAATGCCGCCAACCGGCGCCTGAGCTACATCGGGGTCTCCGGCGACGGCGACACGCTGTCGATCGGCCTCGGCCAGTTCTGCCACGCCATCCGCCGCAATCTCGACATGCTGTACCTCATCGAGAACAACGGCGTGTACGGCCTCACCAAGGGGCAGTTTTCCGCTTCGGCCGACATCGGCACCCGGACCAAGAAGGGCGAGACCAACCTGCAGTCGCCCATCGACCCGGTGCTGCTGGCGCTCGACCTGGGGGCGACATTCGTGGCGCGGGGATTCTCGGGCGACAAGCGCCAGCTGGTGCCGCTCATCGAAGCGGGTCTCAGACACCGGGGCTTCGCGCTCATCGACGTGCTCTCGCCCTGCGTGACCTTCAACGATCACGAGGGCTCGACCAAGAGTTACGCCTATGCCCGCGAGCACTATGAGCGGACGGTACTGGCGGACTTCGTGCCGCGGGAGCGGCAGATCAC
>JAJZVF010000206.1 GCA_021845825.1 Pseudomonadota bacterium
GGCTCGGTTACGATAGAAGGCATCCATCCAACCTGACGAAGCCGCAATCATGATCGCCGAAGCAGAGCTCGAGAAGCTGTCCTGGCCGGACGCGCCGCAGATGAAGACCCAGGCAGTGCCCGGTCCGCTGGCCCGTCAAGCCCTCGAGCGCTCGGCGCGCCGGGAGTCCCTCGCGCGCGGCGGCGGGGAGTTCCCGCTGGTCTTTGATCAGGGCTTCGGTGTAACCGTCAAGGACCCGGACGGCAATCTGTACATCGATCTGTCCGCGGGAGTCGGCGTGAACAGCGTGGGCCGCTGCCACCCCGCCGTCGTGCAGGCAATCCATGCGCAGTCCCACCAGCTGATGCATGCCTCGGATGTCACCAACTCCAAGCGCATCGAGCTGGCCACCAAGATAGCCGGGATCATGCCGCCGGGCCTGCGCGACGATTGCGTGACGTATTTCACCCAGAGCGGGAGCGATGCGGTCGAGGCTGCCGTGAAGTTCGCCAAGCGGGTGACCGGCCGGCAGCAGATAGTTGCCTTTCACGGCGCGTACCACGGCATCTGGAACGCCTCGAATGCTCTCACGACCGGCAACCAATATCGTGCCGGTTACGGTCCCTTCATGGGTGGGGTCATTCATGCCCCCTACCCTTACGCCTACCGCTTCCCGTTCGATGTCTCCCTAAAGAGTGCCGAGCAAATCGCCGGAGAGTACGTCGATTATTTGCTCAACACCCGCTACACCGGCGCGGACGACGTTGCCGCCGTGATCGTCGAGCCCATTCAGGGCGAAGGCGGCTATGTTGCCCCGGGGCCGGAGTTCCTGCGCCTGCTGCGCCGGGCCTGCGATCGGGCCGGCGCGCTGCTGATCGCCGACGAGGTGCAGGCCGGGGCCGGCCGCACCGGCAAGATGTGGTCGATCGAGCACTCCGGGGTCAAGCCGGACCTGCTCACGTTCGGCAAGGGCATGGGGGGCGATCTGCCGATGGCCGGCCTCGTCATGCGCGCCGATCTCGCCAAGCACATCCCGCCGGGCTCACAGCCCGGCACGTTCGCGGCGAACGCCCTCTCGGCAGCGGTGTGCCTGACCAACATCGAGCTGCTCACCGACCCGAGGCTCGCCCTCGTTGAACGCGCACACCAGCTCGGGCCGGAGATTCTGCAAAGAGTGCGTGCGGCGGACAATCCGCTCATCGGCGAAGCGCGCGGCCGCGGGCTGATGATCGGCATCGAGCTTGTCGAGGACCGGGCGTCGAGGGAGCCGCTGGCACCCGCCAGAGTGGGCCAGGCGGTGATGGAGAGCCTCAAGCGCGGCATCATCATGGTACCCTGCGGCCGCAACGGCAACGTGCTGCGCCTGATGCCCTCGCTCACCATACCACGCCGTTACCTCTTCGGTGCCCTCGATCAGGTGCTGGCCGTACTGGCGGAAGTTTGAAGCTCAGCCGCGTATCGCGTGCGCATCGCAAATCGCCGCCTCAACGGCGGCGGGTGTGCCGAACCGCGCAAGGTGCGCCACGGCCGCCCGCGCCGGACAGCATGAGCCGCTCGCGTGAAGCGACACACCTGTAATGAGCCGAGACCGTTATGCACATCAAGAAAATTGCCTGCGAGGAAGCATTTAACATCCCGGAGATAGCGCGTGAACTCAACAAGATCGCGAAAGCCGGCGGCACGTCAAAGGATCTGATCCTCATACGCGCGCTCTACGGCGACGGAGTAACCGGATACAACGCCCAGTTTGTCCCGAAGCTGATCGACGTCGACGACATGCGCCTCAAGCAAATGGACGAGCTCGGCATCGACATGCACGTCCTGTCGATAACTGTCCCGGGTGTGCAGATGTTCGACGCCGATACGGCCACCGAATACGCGCAGATCGTCAACGATCGGCTGGCCGAGATCGTGGCACGGCATCCGCGCCGCTATGCGGCGCTCGCGTGCTTTGCACCGCACTCACCGAAGCGGGCGGCGAAGGAAATCGAGCGCGCCATAGGCTCGCTGCGCCTTAACGGACTGATCGTCAACTCACATACCAACGACCAGTACTATGATGACGAGAAGTACTTTCCGTTTTTCGAGGCCGCTGAGGCGCTCGATGCGGCCATCTACCTGCACCCGCGCGCCCCGATGGCGGGACTGGACCGTCCCCTCGACAAGTATTGGATGGAGGCGGCGCTGTGGGGTTATGGCATCGAGACGAGCACCCATGCGCTGCGTTTGATCTTTTGCGGCCTGTTCGACCGGTTCCCCAAATTGAAGATCGTGCTCGGGCACATGGGCGAGGGTCTGCCTTTCTGGGTGACGCGCCTGGATTTCATGCACGATGAGGCTGTGGTGGTCGGTGCGGCCCCGCGCCTGCAGCTGAAGCCCTCGGAGTACCTGAAGCGCAACTTCGTCATTACCACGAGTGGACAGGAGAACCATCTGGCGCTGAAGTATTCGCTCGATGTGCTTGGCGAAGACAACGTGATGTGGGCCATAGACTACCCCTATCAGCCGATGGCACCCGCCGTACGATTCATGGATACGGCCCCGCTCGCGGACGCCGTGAAGGCAAAGGTATACGGGGGAAATGCCGCGCGTGTGTTCCATATTGCATGACCGGCCCGTGGTATAGCGGACCGCAATACCGACGCGACGGCCGGAGAGAGGAGCCGCCCGAGCCGCATTGTTCGCGAGCTTTGCTCCCGCGCGGCAGCGGCGCCTCGCTTCGCCAGGCCTCTTGCGGGCCGTCGCGGCCGGGCCCCGGGTGATCTGCGGGAAAGACAGCCGGTGCTTCGCGCGCCGGGAAGCGGCCGTGAGTCAAGTCCCCGCCGGCTGCCGGCGCCGGTCATGAATAATCCGGGCTACGCGGAGTCGCCCGCGGTGGCCGAGGCGGCTATCGCCAGGTGGCGCTCCGCCTTTGGAGGATGACCAAACGCCTTGCGATAGGCGCGCGAGAAGTGCGCACCGTCCTTGAAGCCGCAGGTGAATGCAACCTCGATGATCGGCGCCCGGTGCGCGTTCAGCATGAGCAGATCGCGCGCACGCGCGAGCCGCCGCGACCAGATGAGCGATGCCGGAGTCCATCCGCTCTCCCTCACCAGGCGATACAGGCGGCGCACGGAAGTGTTGAAATGGGCGGCGATGGACGCGGGTGACAGGTCGGGATCGTCCATGTGCGTATCGATGAAATGCGCGATGTCGGACAAGCTCATCGGGCGCCGGGTCGCCGGAAGCGGCGCGGTGCGCTCGGCGTTGAGACCAAGCGCGGTCGCGAGCAGCTCAAGCGTCATTCCAGTCAGATCGACATCGCCGATCGTGGCCGCGTTGGCCACGACGGCCCCGAGCACCTCGGAAAGCAGGGCGCCTGCGCCGCAGTTGCCCCGGATGGTCCTGGCGAGCGGCAAGGCGCGGTCGCCGAAACGCTCCGTCATGAGGTGCGCCGGCAGATGGAAGGAGTACTGGTGAAAGCCGGGCCCTATCTCGAAGATCGACGGGAAACGGGAATCGATGAGCGTGCAGTCCCCGGGTTTCAGCGTGGCCTCCGAGCCGCGCTGCCGCATGCGTGCGGTACCGGCCGCCTGCAAGATGAGAAAAAAGTGATCGCCCCGGTAGTAGCGGTCATCCCTGTCACGCGTGATCCGCCCGTCCGAAAACGCCACGTTGGCAAACTCGAGAGAGCCTGCCCGACGCGTCTCGATGCTGCCGCGAAACTGCGGCCAATGGTCCGCGGCGACCTGGTACGGGCCACAGATGCGCCGGAGCGCTTCGTTGCATGCCTCGAAGCTCAAGAAGGTACGTTCGTAGTTGACACCGGCAGCCAAGATGTTTCTCATAGCCCGCCTCCGCACCCCCAGGATCGGCCTTCGGACGGTTATCGATTAAATACCCGATTTTGGTCGAGTATAATCCCGCACGGCATCGTGTCAATTGTGATGCGCGCGACGGCTCGATTGCCTGTGCCTTCCGGAGCGTCCATGTACTTGAGGCGTGAACCCTGCCGCCCGCTATGACAGACTCAGAGACCTCAATTAAATCAATTGCTTGCCGTGTACTGCCACGGGAGGAGTCGTACGCGGGAAGTCTTGAGGGGTTCCGGTGGCCCTGATCGGCAATCGAAAGCGCTCCTGGCATGCGCGCGGAATCGAGCGGCGCAGGCGCCTGCTCGAAGCCGCGCGCGCCCTCCTCGCCGAGCGCGAGCTAGATCAGGTAAGCCTCGCAGACGTCGCCGCGAGGGCAGGCGTTCCCAAGAGCTCGGCCTATCACTTCTACGCGGACACGCATGCCCTTTATGCGGCTCTGTTGGTGGTGCTGCAGGCAGGGCTGATCCGGGTGCTATCGCAACCCCTGCGCGGACATTTCGCGACCTGGCAAGACGTCGTTACTGCTCTGACGAAGCGTGGCGCCACCTTCTACACGGGGAACCCTGCGGCGCGGCAGCTGCAGATCGGGCCGAAAACCCCGCCCGCGCTCAAGCTGTACGACCGTCAGAGCGACATCGCCATCGCGCGGCTCTACGAGGAGCACATCGCGAGCATTTTCGAGCTGCCGCCGATCGCAGATCGCTCGCGTCTGTTCTATCGGGCCATCGAGATCGCGGATCTGATGTTCTGCCTATCGATGCTCGAGTATGGCTCGCTGACGAAGCA
>JAJZVF010000207.1 GCA_021845825.1 Pseudomonadota bacterium
GGTGAAGTGAGGATCGTGACCGAGTAGGTCGCTCCGCTTGCCAGTGTGGTGGAGAATTTGAACGGGCCATTGGCTGACACGCTCAGGTTGTCCCCTCCGTTGTCTTGGAGAACCACTGTTCCGGTCAGCCCGGACACCGTGCCGCCCACAGTGAACGTAGAACTGCCGCCGCCGGATCCTGAGCCACTGCCGGACCCCGATCCAGTTCCAGAACCGGATCCTGTGCCAGATCCCGAACCGCTTCCTGACCCGGAGCCTCCGCCGCTCGAGACGTTGCTTCCGGTGTTGGAGCCGCCTCCTCCTGAGCCCCCACAACCGGAGAGCACCAGAAGCAGTGCAAGCGGAATCACGATTAGCCCTGACATGTCTTTGCGCGTCGCGTTTTTACTTCTTCTCATGATGCCTCTCCATATGTGTACGCCTCGCCTAAATCAAACGCGTCCGGTGCGAGAAGAATGGATTCCGGGATGACGGCCACATCCTCGTACAGCGCTGCAGTAGCTTCAGACATCAGCATAATGGCCTGTATGTCAAAAGCAGCAGCAAGCATTGGGGCGCACTGCGTCAGAACCGTGGAGACACTGGCGCTGGAAAGATCGCTTTTCAATTGACTCTGAAACGCCTCCCAGGACTCTGAACCGCCTGCGACCCCTGTGGTAGTAGTGGCTGCCGCGGTCTTCAGAGCGCTTTCGACGCAGCCGTTCACTGGTATCTCCAATAGAACGGCATCAAGAATAGAGGATGCCACTTCGTACGCGAGTTTGGTCTGCGCCAACGCGTCTCTCTTATGACGACAGATCGGCGTGAATTGGTGAAAACAGCCCTTGCTAGGCCACATCCGAGGATCATTTCACCGAGGTGCGCCGAAACGTCGTTTCACTACTGTCGATGGGGATTGAAAAGTACCTGATTTGAGGATAGGAGGCGGAAACCTGGATCGATTCGCAGGCTCAAGCGTATTTATCCACAGCGTTCCACAGCCCGCATCTACGCCGCAGGATCGTCGGATAACTCAAGGTCTGCGCAGAGCATAATCTTGTCCGCGGATGACGCCTCTCGGCCAAGATCCGTCTTTGGCCTATTCGACGGAGCAGTCATTTGAATGGCCGCTGGAGTACGGTTGCCGCCATCTCGAGAACCGGTCCAATTGCGCACGCCAAGGGGTCCCCTCGTTTTTGCTGGCAATTTTCCCGGTGAGAACGACGCGTTTTCCGGCCGTCGCAGCGATGCCAGTTCTGCAACCATATGATAGTAACGGCGTTTCTGTTTGCTGTCGAAACCTGCTTTCAGCCGGCGTGTTTATAGCGAATCAGACCCGCGCGCCGCCGCTCTTTGGCTGCTCGTGGGCAGCAGTCGGTCGGCATAGGCCTCGACCGGGAAGCGGAATACCCCGCGCAGGTTGATCCCCTCGGTCCTCGTGGGGGCGATGCGGCCGATCAGCTCCGGCGGCACGGCCGTTGATCGCCGGGCGTTCAGCCGGTCGAATGACGCCTGCATCTGCGCGGTGTTCCACGCCATGACGATATTGGCGAGCAGTCCCAGGGCATCGCCCACGGCGGCGAGCTCGTCATGACGCTTGGCTTGGAAGGTAGCGACGCGGCCGGTGTAGATTGCGCGCTTGAGGGCATTCACCGCCTCTCCGCGGTTGAGCACCCGCAGCAGCTCGCGCCGGAAGGGCTCGTTGACGAAATAGTCGGCCAGGAACACGGTGCGCAGCAGCTTACCGAGCTGTACGAGCGCCTCATATAGCGGGTCGCCGCGCGAGGCGGAGCCATAGCGAGCCAACGCTTCGATTGCGCTGGCATGGCCGCTATGCACCGAGGCGGCCAGGTGCACGATACGATCCCACTGGGCGGCGATGCGCCTGGGGTCGATCCGCGTGCGCACGATCACGCGGACCGATTCCGGCACCTCGGAGCCGCGCGGCAGGAACAAGTGCCGGTCCGAGAGCGCCTTCAGCCGCGGACACAGATCGAACCCGAGCAGCCGGGACAAGGCCATCGCCACATCCGTGTATCCGTGAGTGTCGACCGCGAGCTGGCTAGTCTCGAGCGCCTCATCGCGCACCACCCCCTCGATCGCAGCGCCGGCTTGTCGCTCGTTCAGCACGATCGGTTGAACGTAGGAGATCCCCCAGCGATCGCGCACGTGGGTATAGATGCCAACCGAAGGGGTCTGTCGCCGTGGGTCGATCCGCGCCTGCCATACCCGACGGCTCGTCTCGAGGCTCATCATGTCTGAGGAGGCCAAGTCCGAGCGCCCCCAGGCGGCGGCGATCGGGTGGCGGTGCATGAAGGCGAGCACCGCGCTGGAGGCCTCGGCGAGTCGTCGCTCGTCCGCGGCAAAGCGCATCGCCTGGCGGATTGCAGTGGCGTCGAGCTGCGGGATCATGCGCGCGGTTTCCGCCGCCGAGAGTGCGGTGCCATGCGCGAGGATACCGGCGTAGACCATGACCAGTTCGTTCGGCGAGCGCGGCTCGCGGCCGAGCATGAGCCAGCTGTAGCGGACCTCGGCGTCGACGGCGAGCATCAGCTCGGGCAACTGTGCTTCACCGATGCGCCGGTCGAGGGTCGCGCGGAGCTTGGCGACCTGAGGATCCTCCGGTTCCGCCGCGAGGGGCGTCAGATGCAGCGCGGTATCGACCGTCACGCGTCCATCGGAAGCGGCATCCGCTACGGCTCGCACACCGGCCGCGGCGCGCTCGAGTAGCGGCTCCAAGAACGCCTGCGGCGAGGTCGGCAGCCCGAGTCGGCGGTAGTGCGCACGCCGGCGGGATTGCCAGTGCTCGGCCGGCAGGATGAGCCGCTTGCTGCTGCGGAACGTCAGGCTATGCTCGATCCACACCGTGCCGTTGCGCAGCGCCCGGCGCAAGCTCAGGAGCGTTGCAACTTCGCAGGCCGCGAAGGCGCGCTCGCGGTCTGGACCGGCCAGCTCGGCGTGCCAGACACGTCCGAGCGACAGCGCACCAATGGGCGGCAGCGACCTGATATCGGTCTCGTACAGCGGCCGAAGGACAGCTACCGCCGCGAGCACCGGATGCGCCTCAACGCCTGCCCAGGGGAGCCTGACGAGCGCCTTGAGCAGCGAGCGCACGGGCCGCACGCCCTCGATCAGTCGGTCGCGAGTTCGCTCAGCACGACTGCGCGGCCGGCGCTGGCGCTGTTCGGCGAGGATGCGCCTCAGTTTGGCCTGCAGCCCCTGAGCATCGACCTCAGTGGTCACCGCCAGCCGCATGACCTCGCGCACCAGATCCTGATACAGCCTCGCCCAATCGGTGGTGGCCGCCTCGAGTCCTGTGCCGGCCGCGCGCCACAGCTCGGCGACGCGCCGGCGAACCATCAGCAGCAGGTGGTCGGTCGTGACCAGCAGGCAGTAGCGCAGGAAGCAGGCGACCTCAAGCGTGCGTGCCGGCTCACTGATGCGCGCCCCGGCAAAAGGATGTCGCGACGCCAAGCGCCGGGCGTAGCGACGCAGCATCGCCTCCAACACCTCCGCGAGGTGTCGATCCACACCGAGCCGGTAGAGCAACTCAATCCGTGCCAGCACCTCCTCGATCTGCCGCGTCGAGTGCTTGGCCGGCGCCGACCACAGCCACGTCTGGGTCGTCGTGCCTGAATCGTGCGGGCGGTTCAGTGTCGCGGACCAATCGGCGAGCACCTGCGGCTCGATCTCACGACGAATCGCAGCAGCGAGCAGGTCCTCGTGCCGCCTCAGGGCTTGCAGGACCAGGCGTCGTAGCTCGCGTTCACGGGGCACGACGACTCGATGCTCGTACAGCCAGCGCCGGGCAAAGCCGAGCAGCCTCCCGCGATCGGCGGTTCGCGCCAGCTCATCCCGCAATGCGCGCACGAGCGAGCGGCGTTGTGCCTCGGACAGATCGTGAAAACCGAGTATCTCTCGGGCAAGCTCCTGGTGCTCGTAGAGCGTCGAGAGGCGCCGGTACATCACGCGCAGCGAGGCCAGGTCGGGTGCGCCGACCTGAAGCTGAGTACCCAAGTGCCGCCACAACGCGGGTGGCACCGTACCGACTGCATCGAGTGACCGGCCAGTCATCCGCAAGAAGCCGATCTGCAGCGCCAGGCCGAGCTTCAAAGCCGCTCCGCGACGCGCCTCGATCGCCTGCCGTTCAGCTCCCACGAAGGTGAAGAAGACCTCGAGCTCAAAGGCGCTCAGATCACGCGGCAGCCGCCGGCGGCCGAGAAATGTTGCGTGCCAGTGCTGCATGTCGCCCCTCCCGCTCGGCGACACAATAGCGGCCCCGAAGACGCAGACAGCAAGCTGTTGATCAACTTACGAAAATCGGAACCCACCCCTGGAAAATACCAGAAATCCTACCGGGAAAATTGGCAGCAAAAACGAGGGGACCCCTGCTCGCGCAGCTGGGTCTGACCTGTCAGAAGCCCTTGTGGCGGGCCTACCAGCAAGATGGTTCGCGGGTGCAACAATGGCTCAAGCACGAGTACCCGCGCATTCGGGCAGCGGCGAAGCGGGAAAAGGCGGAGATTTACTTCGAGGACGAGTCCGGGGTGCGCTCGGACTTTCACAGCGGCAAGACTTGGGCGCCCAAGGGCGAGACGCCGATCGTGCGAGTGACCGGTCAGCGCT
>JAJZVF010000208.1 GCA_021845825.1 Pseudomonadota bacterium
TGCGCGCATCCGGGTTCGCTCTGAGCTGCGCGAGATGCTCATCCTGCCGAAGCCGCCGCACGGGCCGCGGCCCTGACGCGAGCGAGTCTATGGCACGCATCGCCATCATCGGGGCGGGTCTCGCCGGCCTGTATGCGGCCTACCGGCTCGAACAGCTCGGGATCGACTATGTCCTCCTCGAGGCGCGTGCGGCCCCCGGCGGGCGCATCGCCAGCGCCGGGCGCCCGGGCGCGGGTGCTGCCGATCGCTTCGATCTTGGCCCGACCTGGTTCTGGCCGGCGCTGCAGCCGCAGCTCGAGCGGCTGATCGAGGATCTCGGGCTGCACCGCTTCGCCCAGCACGAAGACGGCGCAATGCTCGTGGAACGCAGCGCCCACCGCGCGCCGGAGCGTATGCGTGGCTACGCGAGCGAGCCGGCGGCCCAACGCCTGTTCGGCGGCATGCAATCGTTGGTTGATGCCTTATGCGCTCACCTCGATCCGCCGCGGATGCTCTTGGGGCGACGGGTCAGGACGCTGCAACTAGCCGGTGAGCAGATCGACATCGGCAGCGAGGGTCCCGGCGCCCGAGACACGATGAACGCCGATGAGGTATGGCTCGCCCTGCCGCCGCGACTTGTGGCCCGCGATCTCGAATGCGTTCCCGCGCTGCCCGCGACGCTGCGGCGTCAGTGGGCCGCGACCCCAACGTGGATGGCCCCCCACGCCAAATACGTTGCACTGTATGAGCGGCCCTTCTGGCGCGAGCAGGGGCTCTCCGGCGAGGCCCGTAGTCTGCCCGGACCGCTCGGGGAGATCCACGATGCCTCCCTGCCCGACGGCAGCGCCGCATTGTTCGGTTTTTTCGCGCTCCCCGCACAGCTGCGCCGCAGTGCGCCCGAAGCGCAGTTGCGCTCGGCCTGCCGTGAGCAATTGGCCCGTCTGTTCGGTCCCCCCGCGTCAGCGCCGAGTGCCGATTTCATCAAGGACTGGGCGCTCGAGCCCTTGACGGCCACGGACGCGGACGGTGAGGCCCCGCAGGCGCATGCCGACTCGCCCCTCGCGACGGCCGCAGAGGGACCGTGGCAAGGGCGACTGCGTGGCATCGCGAGCGAATGGTCGGCGCAGTTCCCAGGCTACCTCGCCGGCGCCGTCGACGCAGCTGAACGTGCCGTCTCGGCGCTCGCTGCGCGCGAACGGCGCTGACGCGCGCCGCCATCACCCATCACTCACCTCGCCAGCGGACCCAGGCGCCGTGCGGATGGGCGCGGGCGAGCACTTCCTCTGTGCCGCCCGGCCACAGCGTCAATCTCAGCGCGGCCGGCTCGTCCCGGCCGGCGAGGTCCAGGCGCAGCCAGGCGAGCGGCCGCTCGGTCGATGCGGTGGCACCCACCGTTGCCAGGTGGGTCGCGATCTGCGTCTGAGCCTGCGGTTCCAGATAACTCCAAAAGATACTGTGACAGACGACTCGCGCGACGTACGGCTCGCTCGTCGGCGGCAGCACCGACGGCAGCCAGTGCTGTGCCTCGCACGTTTCGATGCGGATCGGCGCTGACTGCATCACGTTCATCGCCGCATCGAGGCGCTCCAGACGCGAGCGTTGGTCCGCCCAGACATACGCGGCCAACCGCTCGCGCTGCGCCGGATCGGTCACATCCAGGGGATGACGGTCGCAGCCGCGGCGCGCCCGGATCTGAAGCGGCGCATCCAGCGGCGGCAACGGGCCGCTCCAGTCGCACGCCAGGGTCAGCGCGGCACCCGCCGCCGCTGCGGCGCGGCCCTGTGTTTGCGGCCAGGGCACATCGCCGAACCGGTAGGCATAACGGTCCGCAATGAGATTCAGTCCCGCACTCGCCCCGAGTTCGAAGAGGCTGAGCGGATAACCCGTGCGCGCCGCGATCTCCAGCCAGCCGGCGATCAGCACCGCGGAGCGGCCCACTTCATTCGTCTGCGGCGGATGATCGAGAAATGCCCGTATGAAATCCGGGTGCTCCCGCAGCGTCGAGCGCACCCCCGCGAGCAGCCGCTGCGGTTCGGCCAGCGGCTGGGGCGGGTACAGAGCGGCGAGCTGCGGCGCGCGACCGGCGCGTACCAGGCCGTGGAGTGCGCCGACCAGACGCAGTGGCACCGAATCGGCGAAGGGACTCGGATCGCCAGGCCACTCGAGCACCCGACGCTCGAGCGCGTTGGCCGGATCGAGTCCCGCGGCCAGGACGCGGCACAACGCGGCGGTGAAGGGTGAACCGAGGCGCTCACAGGCGTGTGCCTGGACGATAAATGCCTCGCGCACCCCGGCGGCGACATCCGTTGGGGATCGACTCTGAGACATCTCGGGATCCACTCTCCTGCTGTCCTCGTGAACTGCACACCCTACGTCGCAGGTCACCCCACCGGTCCGGCGCGCACGGGGCGCACCTGGCCCGCGCATCGACCTGCGAGAATACGCCGATTCATGCGCCTTGAGCCCCCTGGCGCACGAGCCGCCCGCTGACGGGCACGCCCCAGAGCCGAGCACCCGCCGCGTCTGACTGATCCGTAGGTACAGCAGACCTGCCGCCCATCCGAACAACTACGTAGTCGGGCTGTGCAGGCGTGGATAGGTAGTAAAGCGGATCGACGCCGGACAGCGGGCCGCGAGAATCGTCGGCAGGAGGCTGGATGATGCCCACGCGGACGATCCACAAGCCATCGGCGCCCGGAACCACCGCGCACTATCTGCGCGACTACGACCGCACGCGGCGCGAATTCAGCTGGGCCCAGGCACGACTCGATCTGGTCGGGCGCGCGGACGCGCACCTGAACATCGCGCACGAGGCACTCGATCACCGCATCGCGCTCGGCTCGGGCGACATCGTTGCGGCACGCTTCATCGATCGTGACTGGAATCGTGTCGAATTCACCTACCGTGAGTTGAAACGTCTGGCCGATCGATTTGCGAACGTCCTGGGCGCGCTGGCGGTGCCCCGCGGCGCGACGGTCGCAACCCTGCTCGGCCGGGTGCCGGAGCTGTTTGCGGTCGGTCTGGGCACCTTTGCGGCCGGCGCCGTGTTCAGTCCGCTGTTTTCCGCGTTCGGCCCGGAACCGCTGAAGACCCGCCTGCAGCTCGGGCATGCTCAGGTGCTGGTCACGACCGAAACGCTCTACCGACGCAAGGTCGCGGCACTGCGCGAGGCGCTCCCGGAACTGCGCCACGTGCTTCTCCTGCGTGAGGACTCCGGCGGTGCGCTGCCGGAGCGCTGTGCGGATTTCGCTGCCCTCATGCGCAATGCCCCGGACGCCTACGATCCGGCACCGACCACGGATGCCGATGTTGCGCTCCTGCACTTCACGAGCGGAACCACCGGCAAGCCCAAGGGGGTCACCTTGACCCACGCAGCGGTGATTGCGCAGCACGCCACGAGCCGGCTCGTCCTCGATCTTCATCCCGGGGAGGTCTTCTGGTGCACCGCCGATCCGGGATGGGTCACGGGCATCGCGTATGGACTGATCGGTCCGCTCACCCGTGGAGTGACGATGATCGTGGACCGCGAAGAGTTCGATGCGCAGCGCTGGTATCGAATCCTCGAGGCGGAGCGTGTCGCCGTCTGGTACACCGCCCCGACCGCCATCCGGATGCTGATGAAGGCCGGCACCACGCTCACGCGCACCCGCACCTATTCTCGGCTGCGTCACATGGCGAGCGTCGGTGAACCCCTGAACGCCGAGGCCGTCGAGTGGGGCGTGGAGGCGTTCGGGATTCCCTTTCACGATACGTGGTGGCAGACCGAAACCGGCGCCATCATGATTGCGAATTTCCCGGCCTGCGACGTGGTGCCGGGATCGATGGGACGGGCCGTGCCCGGCATCGAAGCCCGGGTGGTCCGCCGCACCGGCGCCGGAACGCTGGAGATCCTCGAATCCCCTGACCAGGTGGGGGAGATTGCGCTGCGGCCCGGCTGGCCGTCGATGTTCAGCAGCTACCTCGAAGACCCCGACCGCTACCGGCAATGCTTCATCGACGGCTGGTACCTCGCCGGCGATCTGGCACGGCGGGACCAGGACGGTCAGTTCTGGTTCGTGGGGCGCGCGGATGACATCATCAAATCCTCAGGCCACCTCATCAGTCCGTTCGAAGTTGAAAGCGCGCTAATGAGGCACCCCGCGGTCGCGCAGGTCGCCGTCATCGGCGTCCCGGACGCGGTGGCCGGACAGTCCGTGAAGGCGTTCGTCGAACTGCGCAGCGGCTTCGAGCCGAGCGATGCGTTGCGCCTGAAGATCCTTAGCCACGCGCGCCGCCTGCTCGGCGCCGCGGTCGCACCCCGGGAAATCGCCTTCAGCGACAGTCTGCCCCGCACCCGCAGCGGCAAGATCATGCGGCGCCTGCTGCGGGCCCGCGAGCTGGGGTTGCCCGTAGGGGATCTCTCGACGCTCGAGGACCGGGAATGAGCACGGCCCCTGCAGTTCCGCTCGAGCGCGAACACGCGCTGGCGCTGATGCACCAGATGCTGCGCATCCGCGTCTTCGAGGATCGCTGCTACCAGCTGTACGGCCAGATGAAGATCCGCGGCTTTCTGCATCTGTACAACGGGGAAGAAGCCGTTGCGGTCGGCGCGCTTACGCCGCTG
>JAJZVF010000209.1 GCA_021845825.1 Pseudomonadota bacterium
GGCGGCGCTCGTCGGCGCCCTGCACTCAGCGCTTCGCTGCGAGACGCTCCTCGACGAACTTCGCGGCCGCACGCAGGCTCGCGAGCCTGGGATACTCGGCCTCGGCGATTTCAATGCCGAATTCCTCGCTCACCGCGGCGGCGAAGTGCAGCGTGTCCATGGAGTCGAAGTCGAATTGATCGCGCAGGTCGCGCTCGGCATCGACACTGTCAGACTCGATGTCCGGTGCCACGCTTGCCAGCAGGGCGAGGAGCTTTGTCAGGATCTGGTTCTGGTCCACGGCGGCGGCCTCGGTCAAAGGGCCTCAGGGTGAGCGAGCAGCTCGGCGATCGCGCGCAGGAAACGGGCGCCGGTCCGGCCGTCGGTGACACGATGGTCCGCGGCGAGCCCCAGTGTCAGAACCGGTCGGATGAGGAGTCGGCCATCCCCGACCCACGCCCGGTCGCGGACGGCGCCGGCGCTCACGATCGCGACCTGCGGGGGATTGACGATCGGATACATGACGTCCACGCCATCGGCGCCGAGGCTGGTCACCGTGATGGTAGCGGCCGTGAACTCCACGGAGCGCAGGTGTCCGGCGCGCACGCGCTTGACGAGCGCACTGAAGTCTTGCATCAGGGTCGCGAGATCCTTGCGGTCCGCCTCGAGCAGCGCCGGAGCCACCAAGCCGCCCCCGCGCAGGGCGATCGCGGCACCGACGTGTACCGCCGAGGAGGGCTCGAAGCGATCGTTGCGGAAATAGCCGTTGAAACCCTCGATGCGCGCGGCGGCGAGCGCCACGGCCTTGGTGATGAGCACGGCATCGATCAGCCGGTCTTTCACCGCGAGCGAGGCGTTGTGAGCCGCCAACCATGCGCGCACCGGGCCGAAGTCGAGGCGGTGCGCGAGGTAGTAATGGGGAATTTCCCGCTTGGCGCGTGCCATGGCGGCACCGATCGCCGCGCGCATCGCTCCTGCAGCGTCGGTGGGCGCCGCGGGCGTCTTCTCCACCGCGAGCTTCTCGACCTCATCGACGTGCACGATGTCGCCGGCGGCGCGGCGCGCGAGATCCTCCAGCGAGAGACCGAGCTCGAGCGCTCGGCGGCGCGCGGCCGGAGAGATTCGGGCGTGCGGGGCCGGCCGTTCCTGCGCTGCGGCGACTGTCCGGGCGGGGGCCGAGGGTGGCGACACTGGCTGCACGGCGGCGGGCTGCGGCGCGGGCGGTGCGTGCGAGGCTCCTTCGATTTCGAGACGGGCGAGCACGGTGCCGACCGGCACTTTGCTTCCCGGCTTGACCAGCTGCTCCAGCACCTTGGCATCGTCGTACGACTCGATGTCGATGAGTCCCTTGGTCGTCTCGACGGTCGCGAGCGGTTCACCGCGCCGGACACGCTCGCCGGGTTTCCTCAGCCACTCGGTGAGAGTGGCGCTTTCCATGTCGGCGCCGAGGGAGGGAAGGCGGAATTCGACTTCCATCAGCCGCCCGCGCCGGACGTCAACAGGTTGCGTACCGCGGCCGCGATTGTCTCGGGGCTCGGCAGGGCCGCCGCTTCGAGGTGCTTGGCGTACGGCACGGGAACCTCCGCCGTGCACACGCGGGCCACCGGCGCATCGAGATCGTAGAAGGCCTGCTCGACAATGCGGGTGGCCACTTCGGCCGAGAGGCTGCCGCTGCGCCAGCCCTCATCGACGATCACGGCGCGGCGGGTGCGGCGCACGCTCGCCATGATGGCCGCATCATCCAGCGGGCGCAGCGCTCGCAGGTCCAACACCTCTGCGTCGATTCCCTCCTGGGCGAGGGTCGCGGCGGCGGCGAGACACTTGTAAAGGCTCCATCCGTAGGTAATGAGCGTCACGTCGCGGCCCGCACGTCGGATCGCCGCGTGCTCCAGATCGACCCGCTCGAGTCCCGGCGTGAGCTCGCCCTCCATGTTGTAGAGATAGAGGTGCTCGAACAGCAGCACCGGATCCGGCGAGGCGAGCGCGGCGGCGAGCATGCGGCGGGCATCGTCGAGGGTGGCGGGCACGGCGATCCTGAGTCCCGGGATGTGCGCGTACCAGCCCTCCAGACTATGGGAATGTTGCGCGCCGAGCTGGCGGCCGGCGCCGGTCGCCAGGCGGATGACCAGCGGGACGCTCAACTGGCCGCCGGACATGTGGCTGAGCGTCGCAGCGTTGTTTACGATCTGATCGAGGGCAAGGAGACTGAAGTTGACCGTCATGATCTCGACGATGGGCCGCAGGCCGCCCAGAGCCGCTCCGATGCCCGCGCCGACGAAGGCGGACTCGCTGAGCGGGGTATCGCGGATGCGTTGCGGCCCGAACTCCTCGAGCAAGCCCTTGCTGACGGCGTAGCTGCCCCCGTAGCGGCCCACGTCCTCGCCCATGAGGAACACCCGCGGGTCGGCCTTGAGGGCATCGCGGATGGCCTCGCGCACGGCATCGCGATAGGCGATGCGCACTGGTGCCTCAGGCAATGTGCTCTGCATAGACGAACCGTGCAAGCTCGGACACCGGCTCCCACGGGGAGCTTTCGGCAAAGCCGACGGCGGTCTCCACCTCCGCCTCGGCTTCGCGCTCGAGTCGTTGATAGTCTTCCTCGGTCATCAGGCCGAGCGCCTTCAGGCGCGTGGTGAGGGAGACGATCGGGCCCTTCTTCTGCCAAGCCTCGACTTCGGCCTTGTCGCGGTACAGCTGCGGATCGAACATGGAGTGCGCCCGGAAGCGGTAGGTGCGCATCTCGAGCAGCGCGGGTCCGGCGCCGTTCCTGATCTTGCGAGCCGCATCGGCCACCGCCTCCTCGACTGCGAACGCATCCATGCCGTCGACGGCGGTCGCCTCCATGCGATAGGCCCGGGCCTTGGTGGTGATGTCGGTCTCCGCCTGCGCCCGCTCGAGCGCGGTGCCCATCGCATACAGGTTGTTCTCGCAAATAAAGAGGAGCGGCAGTTTCCACAGGGATGCGAGGTTGAGCGACTCGTGAAATTCCCCCTCGGCGACGGCGCCGTCGCCGAAGAAGCACGCGGTGAGGTCGCTCTGGTGCTGCAGCTTCTGCGCGAGGGCAAGACCCACGGCGATCGGCAACCCGCCGGCGACGATGGCGTTGCCGCCGTAGAATCGCTTGGCGGCGTCGAACAGGTGCATCGAGCCGCCGCGGCCGCGGCTGCATCCGGTCTGTTTGCCAAAGAGCTCGGCCATCACCGCGTTCATTGAAATGCCGCGCGCGAGGGCATGTCCGTGCTCGCGATAGGTGGAGACGATCGCATCGGCCGGCCGCAACGCCTGCATGACGCCGGCGGCGACGGCCTCCTCGCCGTTGTAAAGGTGCAGGAAGCCGCGAATTTTCGTCTCTCCATAGAGCCGGTAGGAGCGATCCTCGAAGGCGCGGATGCGCAGCATCTGGCGCAGCAGCTCCAGGCCGTGCTCCCGGCTCAAGGCGTATCCGCCAGCCGCGCTCATTCCCTGCCCTCGAGGGTCGACAGGTCGCCCTCGGGCAGTCCGAGTTCACGCGCGCGCAGGAGCCGGCGCATGATCTTGCCGCTGCGCGTGCGCGGCAGACTCTCCTTGAAGGCGATCTCACGCGGCGCCACTGCGGCCCCTAGGAGCCGGCGCGCATGACCCATGATCTTCAGGCGAAGCTCCTCGCTCGGCTCGAAGCCGGATTTGAGCTCGACGAAGGCCTTCACGGCCTGACCGGCGATCGGATCGGGAACGCCGATCACCCCGACTTGCGCCACCGCCGGATGCGTCATGAGGGCGCTCTCGACCTCGAACGGACTGATCAGGTGCCCGGCGGATTTGATGATGTCATCGGCGCGGCCGACGAACCAGAAGTAGCCTTCGGCATCGCGTCGCGCCAGATCGCCTGCGAGGTACCAGCCGTCGAGGAATGCCGCCTGGTAGCGTGCGGGGTCCTCCAGATAGCCGCTGAACATGGACGGCCAGCCGGGCTTGAGCGCGATCTCCCCGGGCTGGTCTGCCGAGTCGATGATCTCGAGCCTGCCTTCGCCGGCGCGGCGGACCACTTGCACCTCGATTCCGGGAATCGCCCGGCCCATCGAGCCGGGCCGCACCTCGCAGGCGGGAAAGTTGGCGATCATGATCGCGCCGGTTTCCGTCTGCCACCACGTGTCGTGAAACGGCATGGCGAAGGCCTCGACTCCCCAGGTGACCGCCTCGGCGTTGAGCGGCTCGCCGACGCTCGCCATGTGGCGCAGCTGCGGGTACTTGCGCTCGCGGGCGAGCGCCGTGCCCGCCTTCATGAGCATGCGGATGGCGGTGGGAGCGGTATACCAGATATTGACGCGCTCCTCGGCGAGAATCCGATACCAACGCTGCGGATCGAATTCCTCCCGATCGACGATCATCGTCGCCCCGCAGGTGAGCGGGCCGATCAGCCCGTAGGCAATGCCGGTCACCCAGCCCGGATCGGCGGTGCACCAGAAGACTTCCGCCGGGTGCAGGTCGAGAACGAGCTGACTCGTGGCGTGCTGGGCGATCACTGCCGCGTGGGTGAGCGTCACCCCCTTTGGCTTGCCGGTCGTGCCGCTCGTGAAGTGGAGCAGGGCGA
>JAJZVF010000210.1 GCA_021845825.1 Pseudomonadota bacterium
AGCATCCGTGCAATGCGTGCGCGGATGCGCGCGTAGTTGTCGGGTTTGAGCGGCCCGAGCAGACCGTGCTGCCGGGACGGCAGGTGCCTGAGCGGATGGCCTTCGGCGCGAAACACGAAGTGCTCGAAGAACGCCCGCCAGGCCTGCCGCTCCGCCGGCGGACGCTCGGCGATGGTGATCATGGCGAGCAGCAGTCCGGCGAAGGGCGTGTCGGGCCCGCTGCTGAAGGCGTCCCACCAGAAATTCACCAGCCCGTTGAACGGCGCGGTCGACTGCACCTGGTGCCACCACAGCTTCGGCAGATACAGCGCATCCCCCGGCTCGAGCTCCGCCACCAGCGCCTGCGCGCGCACCGGCTCGAACAGCGGAAACTGCCCCTCGCTGCCCGCCGGCGCCGAGGCCGCCAGGCTCACCGTCGCCCCCGACATCGTGTGGTCGATCGGCCCCATGTACAGCCGCCCGATCAGCTGCGGCGCATACAGCGTGAAGCGGCGCCGCCCGGCGATCACGCACGCCAGATTGTCGAATGTATCGTAGTGGCTCGACACATCGGCGGCGTGCCCGAGCCAGATCCGCCCGCCCGTGCCTGCGGGCAACCACGGCATGGGATTGGCGCTCGCAAAGCCCGGCAGGCACTCCCCGAGCGGCACCGAGCCGATGTACATGGAGCGGCCCCCCGGGCTCCCCAGCGTCTCGACGGCAAGCTCCAGCGCCTCGAGGAGAGGCATCGTGCGCCGCTCGAAGTTAAATCCCTCGAGCCCCGCCCCGTAGTAATACTTGCCCCCGATCGAGGGCTCCCCGAAGAACACCTCCGCCCGCGCCCCCACATCGAACGCCGCCAGATACCCCTTCAGGTCCCGCGCCGTGCCGCGTCCGGCTTGCACCGCCGGCCAGTCGGACACCAGGGCGCGCAGGATCACCGGCTGGCAGTCCTCGAGCACCTCGCGCCGGAACTGCTCGGCGCTCGCAAGCTCCCGGCCGGCGATCTCCTTGGGCACGCGACACATGGGGGAGAGACGCGCGAGACCGCCGGCCGGAAGGAGGTCAGCCCTCGCCCGGCGCGCCGGCGAAAGCCAGGGATTCGGTCGGCTGCAGCAGCCGCGTATTCTTCTTGCGCGCCATGAGCGCAATCTGCTTCAGCGAGGCGATCATCAGATCGATGAGTCGCATGTACCCGCGGCGGAACAGCTCCACCACCACCGCATCGGCAAGCCGCGACAGCACCTCCTGGTTGACCGTATACAGTCCCTCGCAGTTGCGCATGGTGCCGTCGTCGAACTCCACCTCGATATCGATCGGCTCGATCAGATTCAACTCCAGCAGCCGCGCGATGAACACTTTGGTCACCTCGATCCCGGGCTTGAGGTCCTGGAACGCCCAGATGATACTCTGCAGATACCGGCTCGGGCGCCCGAACTCGTCAAACAGCGCCTTGCCCCCCGCGGCCCCTACCCGCGGGTGATCGAGGTCGATGGCAAGCTCGCTGCCGTGAGTGTAAAACGGCGCGCGCTGCAAGGCGAGCGGCCGGTAAAACTCCCGCTCCGTCCACTCATCGAGAAACAGGTTCTCTCCCTCGTCGAACCCGAGCAGCGCCCCGCAGTAGAACTGCCCGGTGTTGCCGTCCTTGGAGAACAGGATCGGATAGCGCACCACCAGGTGCGGAAACTCGTTGACGATCACCTGCACGAAGCGCCGGTTGTCGCCGTACGCCGCCGAGGCTCGCCCGTCCACCTTCAATGTCCGGTGAAATTCTTTATTAAGCGGAACGATCTGCGTCATGACACCTGTCCCCCGAGTGATTCACGCGCCGCAATGCCGCGTGCTCGCAGCGCGAGCGAACAGCGGGCTCTGCGGGCGGCTCAAGTCTCATACCGGCTGCAGTCCATACTCATGAATCTTCTCGATCAGCTCGCGGTTCCTCGGCAGCCGCACCCGCATCTGGCGCGTGACCTGCTCCTTCTCCCGCAGCAGCCGCGCGGCAAGCGGCGCGGTATCGGCCGTCTCCTGCGCACTCACCTCGGTGCGAAATCCCATCCCGTACAGCACGTACTGGTAGCTCGCCGCCGGGAACACCTCCTCCAGGCGATCGAACTCATCGAAAAACCACGGCGACTGGTATTTCCACAGCATGAGCAGTTCCTGCAGGCGTTGCGGCACGCTCGCCGGATCCGCGTTGTCGCGCCAGAACGCCGTGTCGGTACGCCGGGTGAGCGCGTAGTGCAGCTTAAGGAAATCGACGATCCGCCCCCATCGGTAATGCGTCACCTCGTTGAAACGCCGGGCGATCAGGTCCATCACCTCCCGGCACGCCGGCATCTGCTCCGCCAGCAGCTTGGCCGACAACTCCACCAACACGATCGCCGAGGACTCGAGCGGCTCGAGAAAGCCCGCCGCCAGCCCCACCGCCACGCAATTGCCCTGCCAGAAGCTGCGGCGATACCCCGCGCGGATCGGTATCTTGCGCACCGGCAGCGCCGCGTGCCGCTGCCCGATATAGCGCAGCAGCGTCTCACGGGCCGCCTCCTCGCTCGTGTGCCGGCTCGAGTATACGTAGCCGATGCCGCGCCGTGTGGGCAGGCAGATGTCCCAGATCCACCCCGCCTCCTGCGCGGTGGAATTGGTCTGCGAGGCCATCGGCGCATCCGGCGTGTCATACGGAACCTGCACCGCCAGCGCCGTATCGCAAAAGAGCACGTCGCCCAGGTCCTTGAAGCCCACCCCGAGAGTCTTGCCGATCAGCAGCGCCGAGAAGCCGCTGCAGTCGACGAACAAGTCCCCGGTGATCTGCCCGGCCTGCGCCGTGCGCAGGCCGGTGATATCGCCCCTGGCATCCTGTTCGACCGTCGTGACATCGGCCCGCACGTGCCGGACACCGAGCTTCTGTGTGCAATGCCGGGCGAGAAATGGTGCAAATTTACCCGCATCCAGGTGGTACGCGTAGTTCGCCAGCCCCTGGTACTCCGCGTTGACGATAGTCTTCGGTGCCAGTCCCTCATCGCACAGCTCCCCCTGCGGGCACACGAAGTCGCAGAAGCTTCTCCCGCCGCCCTCCTGCAGCCAGTGGGGCACCAGATTCAGCTGCATGAACCCCTGGGGAACCATCAGCGGGTGGTAGTACGCGTCATCCGCCGCGCCCGTCGTCCAGCCGGCGAACCTACCGCCCTGCTTGAACGCCGCATCGCACTGCCGGAACAGCTCCGTCTCCGGCACGCCCATCTTCTCCAGCGACGAGCGCATCGTCGGCCACGTCCCCTCCCCGACGCCGATGATGCGGATCTCTGCCGACTCCACCAGCGTCACCGACAAGCCGCCCGCCTTGATCCTTGCCTGGTGGCGGGCGGCGATGATCCCCGCGGTCAGCCATCCGGCGGTCCCTCCGCCGACGATGACCACCGCGCGTACGGGCCGGGTCACGCTAGAAGCTGCCGCGCACCCCCATGGTGAAGGTGCGGCCGTAATCGATGATGTCGAGGATCTGGTTTCTGAAACGTCCATGTGTCACGTATTGCGCGTTGTTGAGGTTGAGCGCCTCGAAAAACACGCTCACGTACTTGTTGATATCATAGCTGGAGCTGAAATCAACCTCCGTCGTCCCTTCAAGGAAGGTCGGTTCTGTCCCGGTCGCCGAGTTGTTCTGCTGCTGGCCGAATTGCAGGAACTGCGTCGCCTGCCAGTTCAAGGCGACCCGCGCCTCGAATCCGTGCCGCTGGTAGAAGCCCTGGAAGTTCACCGAGTCACCGACTCCCGGCAGCGCGAACTGGTTGGTGTACTTGTACCGGTCGAATGACTTGTTGGTGTGTATGACGTTGGCATTGACCGCGTAGCCGAAGCCCAACGGCAGCATCTGCTGCCATGTGAACGTCACGCCATCGACGTCGGCCGAAGGTCCGTTCACGTAATCGGTCTCGGTGAAGTTCGCCAGACTGCCGGTCGAGGGATCCACCACGCCGTTGATGTGAACGTTGTTAAACGTCTCGAGCTCCGGGAACTGGCTGACGTGCTTGAAGTACCCGTCCACGGCCGCATAGCTGCCCGGGCTGTAATACCACTCCACCCCCAGATTGAAGTTGTTGGACAGGTAAGGCAGCAGGCCCGGGTTGTTGACCTTTGCGGTGAGCGAGCCCACTCTCGTGCCCGTGATGGTCGTGGACGGAGTAATGTAGGGTATCGGCGGCTTCGTCATCGTCCGCGAGGCATCGAACCTCACCTTCACATCGCGCGTGACCATGTAGTTCAGGTCGATGCTCGGGAGGAAATAGTCGTACGAGAACGAGGTCGACGTCGGCGACAGTGTGGAGTACGTGGCTACTTCATTGGTGTGGTCGCTGGGGGATATCGTCAGGTTCGCCAACGGGGCGAGAAACGCATTGGTCGTCTGGTCGACCTTCTCGTAGCGCAGGCCGAAGCGGGCGTCGAGAGTCCTCCCGGCCACCCGAAAGGCGTGCGCGATCGTGAAGTACGGCGCGTACGTTTTCTCCTGTATCTCCGCGAACAGGGTGGGGTTGTACGGCACCGGGATCGAGCCGC
>JAJZVF010000211.1 GCA_021845825.1 Pseudomonadota bacterium
ACAGCGATGAGAGTGCCCGGCTGCCGGCGCGCACCCGCCGCTTCTTGCGCGAGATCCGGGCCTGCGGCACATATCGCCGCATTTGCAAGCGCCTTTCTTCGATATTCGGGCCGTCTGACCTCCGGCTGCCGGGCCCGGGGTGGGCTCCTGAGCATGCCTGGACCTTGAGCCCGGACCGTTTCGCCGACTGCCTCGATCGACTTGCCTGTTCGAGGGCCATCCGGCCGCAGCCGACCGAACGCATGCATCGGCTCGGCGAGGCAAGTTGAAGAGTGACTGCACGTCCGCAGGCTGATGAAGGTCTCAAGCACGTGCAACGAGCACCGCTGAAGGACATCGACCCAAACCGCCGCGTCCGGCGGAACCGGTCCATACACCCACGGCACCGCTTCGACCCGAGCGGGCTGCTCGACCGCCGGGCCGCGCGATCAGGGGTCCTCGCCCGCCGCCTCCGTGGCACCGATTCCGCCGCCGTCAGCCGGCTGGGCGGAAGCGGCTTTGGCTGCCAGCGTATCGCCGATGAAGAGCTTGTAGAGCGCGACCCCGAGCGGAGCGCCGATGAGTGGGCCTATGATGGGCACCCACCAGTAGTCGTGCGGCCCTGGGAACGCATTCGCGCCCCAGCCGGCCAACCAGCAAAACAGCCGCGGGCCAAAATCGCGCGCGGGATTGATGGCATACCCCGCACCCGTTCCGAACGACATGCCGATCGCCGCCACCGCCATGCCGACCATGAAGGGCGCAAGACTGGACTTCACGCCGACGTTCATCGAATCGATGATTGCCATGATGCACAACAGCAGGAGAAATGTTCCCAGTATCTGATCAAACAGTGGGCCCAACATGTTCTGGCCGTAGTAACGCGCCGGGAACGTGGCAAAGATGCTGAACGTCGTCATGCCGCCGGGAGCGGCGCGCGACAAAGTCCTGTGCGCCACGTTCCACATGTTGATCGCCGGCACATAGTCCGCATACACGGCCGCTGCACCGGCAAAAGCACCGGCAACCTGCGCTCCCCAATACGGCAGGACCTTGCGCCATTGAAAATCACCCTTGAGGGCGAAGGCAAACGTCACCGCCGGATTGATATGGGCGCCCGTAACGCCGCCCGCGACGTATACCGCCATGACGACTCCCATGGCCCATCCCCACGTGATCAGCAGCCAACCGCCCGCGCCGGCGAATATCATCGCCGTGCGGCCGGACTCGGTGAGCCCCACGACCGCGACGGCCACCGAGCCGGCACCGAAAGCCAGCAAGACGAAGGTGCCCAGGAATTCCGCGAGAAGCTCGCTCCATATGCTGCGAGCGCGCCAGCCCGTCTTGACCCCCATTTTCACCGTCATGATATTTTCCTCGGCACAACCGCGCCGCCTCCGGCCTTCGATGGGGCCGCGACTGCGGCGCAGGCGCTCGTCAGTCGACCCAGCCAAAAGACCTCGAAACCGCCTTTTTCCAGCATTTGTAGTAATGCTCGCGCCGGTCGGGGGCCATCTTCGGCGTCCAAGTGCGATCGATCGCCCAATTGGCGCGCAGATCCTCCGTGCCGCCCCAGAATCCGACCGCCAAACCGGCGGCGTACGCCGCGCCGAGCGCGGTGGTCTCGGTGACCCGCGGCCGCACGACATCGACATCGAGAATGTCGGCTTGAAACTGCATCAGCAGCTCGTTCGCCACCATGCCGCCGTCGACGCGCAGCTCCGTCAACGCCGCCCCCGAGTCCTGCGCCATCGCAGCGAGCACATCACGCGTCTGATAGGCCGTGGCTTCCAGCGCCGCGCGCGCCAGGTGTGCACGGTTGGCGTAACCGGTAAGGCCGGCGATGATGCCCCGGGCGCTCGCCTGCCAATGAGGCGCAAACAGCCCGGAGAAGGCCGGCACGAAATAGACATCGCCGTTGTCCTCGACCTCGCGCGCGAGAGCCTCGATCTCCGTGCTCGACTTGATGAGTCCCAGGCGGTCGCGCAGCCACTGCACCAGCGCGCCCGCCACGGCGATCGACCCCTCAAGCGCATAGCAAGGCTTCTCGCGCCCGAAACGGTATGCCACGGTGGTGATCAGCCCCGCCGTGGACGGCACGGGCTGCTCGCCGGTATTCATCAGCAGAAAGCAGCCCGTGCCGTAGGTGTTCTTGGCGTCCCCGCGCCGCAGGCAGGTCTGACCGACGAGAGCCGCCTGCTGATCGCCCAAATCGCCGGCGATGGGCACGCCGGCGAGCGCCGGCAGCCGTGCCTGCGCGTAAACCTCGGCCGAGGAGACGATACGGGGCAGGCACGCGCGCGGGATGCCGAATACCGACAGCAAGTCCGCGTCCCAGGCGAGCGTGCCGAGATTCATCAGCTGGGTGCGGCTCGCATTGGTCACGTCGGTGATATGCACGCCGCCCTGCGGGCCGCCGGTGAGATTCCACAGCAGCCACGAGTCGATGGTGCCGAACAGCGCATCGCCCGCCTCGGCGAGCTCGCGAGCCCGCAACACCTCATCGAGCAGCCACTTGAGCTTGAGCGCGCTGAAGTAGGTGGCGAGCGGCAGGCCGGTCTTGCTGCGAAAGCGGTCCTGGCCGCCGTCGCGCGCCAGCGCAGCCACGGCGCCGGCGACCCGGGTGTCCTGCCAGACTATGGCGTTGTAAAGCGGTTTGCCGCTGCGCCTGTCCCACAGTACGGTGGTTTCGCGCTGATTGGTGATGCCCACCGCCGCCAGGTCCTTTGGACCGATCCCGGCCTGCGCGAGCGCCGCCGCGATGACCTTGCCCGTGTTGGTCCAGATCTCGAGCGCATCGTGCTCGACCCAGCCCGGGCGTGGAAAGATCTGACGGTGCTCGAGCTGCGCGCTGGAGAGGATCTCGCCCTGCCGGCCGAACACCATGAAGCGCGTGCTCGTGGTGCCTTGATCGATCGCGCCGACATATCGGCCCTTGCTCACCGGTGTCATGATATTGATCTCCGCACAGAGACAGGATGCGCCTCACCGAGATAGCGATCGAGCCGCTCCACTTCGGTCGGCGTAACCCGCAACCCTAGCTTCGTGCGGCGCCACAGGATGTCCTCCCCCGTTACCGCCCACTCCT
This sequence comes from Pseudomonadota bacterium, assembly GCA_021845825.1. Classification (GTDB taxonomy): domain Bacteria; phylum Pseudomonadota; class Gammaproteobacteria; order Steroidobacterales; family Steroidobacteraceae; genus 13-2-20CM-66-19. The sequence continues at coordinate 3,068 of JAJZVF010000211.1, forward strand.
CACTCTTCAGGTAGTCGACCTCGACCGCCGTGAGGTCTGCGCCCAGATGCTCGCCCAGATCCGCCGCCGTGCGCGCCCCCTGGAGCACGCGCTCCATGCGCGTGCCGTAGGCGCAGGCGAGCCGCCGCAAATGCTCGTGCGCCAGGAACGGCCAGCGCCGCGCGGCCTCCGCCAGGAATTCCGCCAGGCTCGCGCCGGGCAAATCTCCGCCCGGCAACGACGCCGTCGCCGTCCAGCGGGCCGCCGAGCCGCCGATCGACGGCTGCAGCAGTGCGAGTGCGGACTCGGCCAGCTTGCGGTACGTGGTGATCTTGCCGCCAAGCACGGTCAGCACCGGGGAACTGACCGCAACGTGCTCGAGCACGAGCTCGTAGTCGCGGGTGACCTGTGAGGCCTCGGATGCGCCGTCGTCGCGCAAAGAGCGCACGCCGGAGTAGCTCCACAGGACATCCTCCGGCCGGATCGTCTTCTCGAAGTAGCGATTGACGCTCTCGCAGAGGTAGGCGGTCTCCTCGGACGTGATCGCCACACGATCGAGCGGCGCAGTGTGCGGCACGTCGGTGGTGCCTATGAGCGTGAAGCGTTCCTGGAACGGGATCGCGAATACGATGCGATGATCCGGATTTTGCAGGATGTAGGCGTGCTCGCCCTCGAATAAGCGCGCCACGACGATGTGGCTGCCGCGCACGAGGCGCACCGGCTCGGGAGACCGCAAACCCAGCCGAGCGCGCACCTCGTTGATCCATGCACCGCTGGCGTTGACCAGGGCCGAGGCCCGCATGCGGATCGTTCCGGACGCGCTGCTCTCGCATTCGACCTGCCACCCCCCGGGCTCCGGACGAGCCCGGCTCACGCGGGTACGTGTCAGGATAACTGCGCCGCGATCGGCTGCGTCGCGCGCATTGACCACTACCAGGCGGCTGTCATCGACACTACAGTCGGAATAGGCAAAGCCACGCCGGTAGACGGACTTGAGGGGGGCGCCCACGGCCTCTCGCCGCAGGTCCACCGAGCGCGAACCCGGCAGATGCCGATGGCCGCCCAGATGATCATAGAGAAACAGCCCCGCTCGAATCTCCCAGCGCGGCCTTAGGGTCGGCACGTACGGCAGGATGAATCTCAGCGGATGCACCAGGTGGGGCGCGATGTGCAGCAGCCTCTCGCGCTCGGCGAGCGACTCGCGCACCAGACGGAATTCGCGATATTCGAGATAGCGCAATCCTCCATGGATCAGCTTGGTGCTTGCCGAGGAGGTGTGAGCCGCGAGGTCCGACTGCTCGACCAGGCATACACGCAGCCCCCTGCCGGCCGCATCGCGCGCGATTCCGGCGCCATTGACGCCCCCGCCGATGACCAACAGATCGAACCGGTCGGCTTGCGCCTCGACGTTCGGGGCCGATCCGGACGATGGCGGGAACGTTGGAGCGGCGGGAGCCGAATCTGCGGCAGACATGGCCG
>JAJZVF010000027.1 GCA_021845825.1 Pseudomonadota bacterium
GCTTCCACAGGCAGTATCAGTGCGCCCCCCGACGGCGGACGCACCGTCACCGAGTCATCTTCCAGCAGCGCCACCGCCTGGCTCGGGTTCGCCGGCAGCAGCTCGCTGTCCGCATACAGGGCCGCGGGCTCGATCCGGTTTGCCCGCAGCAGCGCGAGCCACTCGTCCATCTTCCGGCGCGCCACGACAGCCACCGGCGTACGGGCGCCGGCGGGGCGGCCGATCGCGAAGTGCAGCGCGTCGATATCCTCGGCCAGCTGTTCCTCGAGCGCATACGGCACCAGTTGCTGCAGCTTCACGGCGGAGCGGGCCGGAGGCAGCTGTGCCTGGGTGAGCAGCACTTCGGTGCCCGGTACCAGAACGATGACGCGGCGCCCGGAGGCGCGCGCCGCGAGCAGCTCGAGCGGTCCGCTCTCCGGGGACGGCTCGGTGCCGGCGCCGGTGAGGAGCCAAGTCGGCAGCTGGTGCGGCGCGCGGGGGAGCCTGATGAGGAGCGGGTCGGCCATGGCGCAATGGTATCAATTGGGGGTGTCGCTGCGCAGGAGGGTCAACACCTTGCCGTCCTCGCCGTCATCCTGATAAAGCAGCGAATAGAAGGCGAACTCGGTGGTGCCTGCCCTCACGAAGGTGCTCAGGCGGAAATAGCTCGACTCATCGCCGATCAGCGGCTCGATCTGCGCCCAGGTGGGGGAGGACCCGCCGAGGGTTCCGCCCGGGAGCATGTTGGAAAAGGCCGTCTGGAATTCCTGCATGCTCGGGAAACAGCCGCCGGCGGCCTGGCGGTCGCTGGCGAAGCGCTTCGGATCGACGCTGTACTCCCTGTGGCCGAGAAACGCATCGAGCACCACGGGGGAAGCCGAGCAGATGTTGAGCGCCGTGCCTACCGGCAGTGCCGTGATGTACGGGGCGATCTTCTCGAATCGCTCCCGGCCGAACCCCGGCAGCGCGAGCAGCTCGCTCGTGCTGGTGATGGGCCGGTTCGGCGCATAGTAGGGCGGGGCCATCTCCAGGTACTGCGTGTCCGAGGCGGCCTGGGGAAACAGCGGCGTGGGGCTCGTGTCGATCCAGTTGACCACATCCTCCGCCCATACCGGTTGCAGGCCGACCATCTCGAGCAGGCGTTGGAAAACGGCGAGGGCCGTCAGGTTCGGGGTGACGCCGTTGCCCTTCGACTCGATCAGATCGTTGAGATTGAAGCGGCCCTGCAGGTCCTCGAGCGAGGCCTGCACGTTGACCCCGGGAGAGGGGCTCACGTTGAGGGGCTGATCCCAGCCCTGCCCCGGATAGGTGACATTCGGATCGTTCTTGTGCACGAGCCACAGGCCGTAGGCGGAGTACGCTTCCACGCCCTCGGTGATGAGCAGCGCCTGATCGTAACTGAAGTCCGCGATGGTGCGGCGCGCGGTCATCGCGTTGTTGTAGGCGAGGGCGGCGGCCACCATGGTGCCGAGGGCCACCAGCAAAATGGCGATGAGCAGCGCCACCCCCCGCTGGCGCCGCGCGAGCGGGGGCAGGGAGCGCGCGCGCGGCCTCGGGGCGCGGATCGATGACTCGTGCGGGGGCTTGTGCATCGCTTGCCTCACCCTGCAACCTCGAAAATGCGCACGATCTTGCCCCAGGCCTTGGTGTCGAGGATGACCTCCACGGCGACGGGCCGCTCGCGCAGGTACGCGCCGGTCTCGGCGCCCGCCACGGCGGGCGGCCACTGCGCGACCCACTGGTGCGAGTAGTTGAGATAGAGAAACCGCACCGAGTGCAGGTGCTTCAGGAGATTGCGCTTGACGGGGGCGTCCGAGAGCGTGGGGTCGAGCACGTTCCAGTGCTCCCGGATCAGGGTGCCCTTCTCGAATACATACGCGACCCGCTCGAGCTCGGGGCGCTGCACGCCGATCGGATTGCTCCAGCCGCCGCGGGTAAGCGTCACCAGGGGCTGTGCAGTGGCGCCGGAAGTGTCGATCGAGCCGGAGGCGTCCGCGCTCGCGCTCGCGCCCGCGGTCATGATCGCCGGCAGCCAGCCCTCGCCCTCGGGCGAGCGGATCGGCCGCGGGGCGAGCTGGACAAAGTCCTGCTCCATGACGCGCATGGCGGTCTGCAGGGCGAGGAGCTTGCGCTGATCGGCGCGGATCGCTCCACGGCTCTGCAGTGCCTGGTTGATCGCGCCATAGCCGATGGCGAACATGATGACGGCGATGAACACGGCCACCAGCATTTCGATCAGCGTGAAGCCGCGCTCACGGCGCGCAACGTGGCTGCGCTGGAGTGCGGCGCGGATCATGGCGTGACGCCGGGGGCAACACCCCCTCCGGAGAGCGATCCGGGGGAGAGCGGGCCGGCGGGCGCCTGTGCAGGCGCGGGACCGCCCGGGGTGCTCTCTCCCCAGGGCGGCACGGAGGGACTCGGGATGGCCATCTTGTTGCCGACGTAGCCGGTCACCGTGGCGTACCACTCCTTGCCGTGGCCGCTGGCCGGCCTCACGTCGACCACGATGCGCTCGACTCCCGGCACCAGGGTCTTCACCACCTTCTGCCGCCAGTGCCAGTGGCGGCCGGCGTTGCGCACGCCCCCGGTGGAGGTCCCGGTGGGCGGAATCTGTCCGCTGAGCTCGGTGCGCAGTCTCGTGCGCTCGACCTGGTTGAGCGCGGTCCATTCGGCGAAGGTTTTGTTGCGAAGATACAGGGCGGCGCTCGCCGAGGAGGCGAGCGCCTCGAGCACGGCGGCCATGCCGATGGTAACGATGGCGAGCGCCACGAGCACCTCGATGAGCGTGAAGCCCCCGGCGCGCATCATTCTCCGCATGCGACCCACCGATGGCGGCGCGGAGGAAAACAACCGTGCGGTTTCGCTGCGCCGGGGGAGAGCCCCTGTGCCGGGCCGTGCTTCATGCGCCGTGCCTCGCCAGGGCCTTTTCGATGATCTTGCCGTCCTGGTTCTGCTCGATGGTGATGGCGCGCCCGGTGCGCTTGCGCACGAGCGTGATCTTGAAGGAGGAGAGCTCCCCGTCGGAGTAGATCATCACCTGCGGGATGAGAGCTGCCGGGTGCTTGTGCGAGTGCAGCACGATCCGCCGGGCATCGACGATCACCTGGAACGACAGGCCGGCCGGCAGGGTGCGCTTGCGCAGTGCCTCATCCTCGGTGACCGCGCGCCAGAGGTTGCCCCTGACGGAATACACCACGAACTGGTAGGTATGCGGCTCGAACACGATGCCGTAGTTTCGGGTCTGCAGCTCCGCCTGATCGCGGCAGTAGTGCATCAGCGCAAGCAACCGCCGGCCCGCGGTTTTCAGCTGCGGATCCCGCCCCGTCAGGTTGAGCGAGAGCAGCACCCCGGCGCTGACGATGCCGATGATCGCGAGGACCACCAGAATCTCCATCAGCGTGAAGCCGCGCGCGCGGGACTTGTCCCGCCCCTCAAGCCGGCGCATGCGCGATACCGTGAGCTGCGCCGCGGCCTGCACACGCCCTTGAGGGAATTTCGAGGGACGGCGCGCGGGGCCGCTCGAGGGTGCGCTGCGCGCTCGCCTCCCTAGGGGGCATTACCCTGTTCGGTGAGCATCGCTCAATCGCCGATGTTCCAGTTGCCGATGACGTCCTTGCCGCCCGGGCGGTTGCTTGCGCCGAGGGTATAGAGGTCATATGGCTGCCCGTGCGTGCCGGGATACACATAGTGATAAGGATGGCCCCACGGGTCCTTGACCAGATGCTGGATGTAGGGACCGTGCCAATCGGTGAGCGAGGGGTCGTCCGGCTTTTTGACCAGTGCCTGCAGGCCCTGCTGGGTGGTCGGGTAGACCGAGTTGTCGAGCCGGTATTCGGTGAGCGCGGTCTCCAGGCTCTGGATGTCCTCCTTGGCCTTGGCCACCCGGGCCTCGTTCACCTTGCTGACGACAGTGGGCACGATCACCGCAGCGAGCAGGCCGATGATGACCACGACCACCATGATCTCGATGAGGGTGAAGCCGCGGGCGCGCAGGGCCAATCGCGAGCGCATCGGAACGGGGCGGTTTCGCTGGGGCATGGTCGGTTTCACGGCTCGATCGGCGCACCTGCGGCGCATCCGTACGATGATAACAGAGATGTCTTCGTGGCCTGCCCGGGTCCAATACGGGGCGCCGTGCGGGTTCGACCGGGGACACGAGCGGCGGTTCCTCGGCACCGCTCTGCGCGTGCGCCCGGCAGGCACCGTCGCATCTGTCGCACCCCGCGGTCCGGGCGGCGCAGGAGCGCGCCCCGCGTCTCATCGAGCGAGAAGGTACACTCACAGGTTTCGACTCTATACTGACTCTTTATCATCTCAGGGGGTGCCATGGCGTTCGGCTTCGTCTTTCCGGGACAGGGCTCGCAATCGGTCGGCATGCTGGGCGGACTCGCCGAGGCGGATGCTCAGGCGCTCATCCGGGAGAGCTTTGCCGAGGCCTCGAGCGTGCTGGGCTACGATCTGTGGCAGCGGGTGAGCGAGGGTCCGCCCGAGCGGCTGAACGCCACCGAATGCACCCAGCCGGCCATGCTGGCCGCCGGGGTGGCGACCTTTCGGCTGTGGCGCAGGCGCGGCGGTGGGGAACCTGCGGTCGTCGCCGGTCATAGCTTGGGGGAATTCTCGGCGCTGGTGGTCGCCGAGGCGCTCGATTTCGCCGCGGCCATCGACCTGGTGCGCTTGCGCGGGGAGGTCATGCAGGAGGCGGTGCCCGTCGGCAGCGGCGCCATGGCCGCGATCTTGGGGCTCGAGGATGCCGAGGTGCTCGAGGCTTGCGCCGAGGCGGCCCAGGGTGAGGTGGTCGAGGCGGTCAACTTCAATGCGCCGGGTCAGGTGGTCATCGCCGGGAACCGCCGTGCGGTGGAGCGCGCCATCGAGGCGGCCAAGACCCGTGGCGCGAAGCGGGCGGTGGTTTTACCCGTCAGTGTCCCGGCGCACAGCAGCCTCATGAGACCGGCGGCCGAGCGCCTCGGCGAGAAGCTCGCCGCAGTGGCGTTTCGCCCGCCGCGCCTGCGGTTCATGAGTGCAGTGGACGGGCAACCCCACGAGGATCCGCAGGCGCTGCGCACGCTCCTGGTGCGGCAGTTGTCGAGCCCGGTGCGCTGGAGCGAAACGGTGCGGCGCCTGGCGGGGCTTGGCCTGTCGCAGCTCATCGAGTGCGGGCCGGGCAAAGTGCTCACCGCGCTCAATCGTCGCATCGAGCGCCGTGCGGACCTCGCGTGCCTGGCGCTTGAGGATGACGCCTCGCTCGAGGCGGCCCTTTTGGCGAGCCGTCAACCGCAGCCGTAGCGTACCATCGACCCGGAGTGCTTCATGAACGGTACGGTCATTGAGCGCGTCCCGGTGCTTGGGGCGGCGCCTGCACTTCAATCGCCGGGATCGCCGGCGGGCGGTAGATAGCTTGTGGAGATAACAGGGTCATCGATGCTTGAGAACGACGTCGCGCTCGTTACGGGCGCCTCCCGTGGAATCGGCCGCGAAATCGCCCGCGCGCTCGCCGGCGCCGGCGCGCGCGTGATCGGCACGGCCACCACGCCCGAGGGTGCGGCTGAGATCACCGCCGCGCTCGCGCGCGAGGGCGGCAAGGGCCGGGGCGCAGTGCTCGATGTGGCCGAGGGCGCCTCGATCGAGGCGCTGCTCGCCGAACTCGAGGCGGGGGAGGACATGCCGACCATTCTGGTCAATAACGCGGCCATCACCCGCGACGGGCTGCTGTTGCGCATGAGGGCCGAGGACTGGGATCAGGTGATCGCGACCAACCTGACCGCCGTGTTCCGTCTGTCCAAGGCCTGCCTGCGGCGCATGATGAAGGAGCGGCGCGGCCGGATCGTGAACCTGACCTCGGTGGTGGCACTCACCGGCAACCCGGGCCAGGCCAATTACGCCGCCGCGAAGGCGGGCGTGCTCGGCTTCACGAAGTCACTTGCGCGCGAGGTCGCCTCGCGCGGCATCACCGTCAATGCGGTCGCTCCGGGCTTCATCGATACCGACATGACGCGCGCGCTCGGGCAGGAGCAGCGTGCCTCGCTCCTTGCGCGGATTCCCGCGGCCCGCCTCGGCTCTGCGGCGGACGTAGCCGCGGCCGTGCTCTTTCTCGCCTCGCCCCAGGCCGGCTACATCACCGGCGAGACGCTGCACGTCAATGGCGGCATGTACATGCCCTGAGGTGCGCGCGCGGGCGCCGCCGCAGGGGGCCGGCCGTGCCCCGGATGGAGGCCTGTAGGAGTTTTTCTCGTAAAATCAATCACTCGTGGGCTGCAACGGCGAGTGGCGGCCCGAGGGGTGTTCCCCTAAAATACCGCGCCCTGCCGCGCCGTTTTTGCGTGGCCCGGCCGATTGCGTACTTTTACTCTATATGCATAAGGACCAACCTTAATGAGCACAGTTGAGCAGCAGGTCAAAGCCATCGTGGCCGAGCAGCTTGGCGTCAAGCAAGAGCAGGTGACCAATGACGCCTCTTTCGTGGACGATCTGGGCGCTGACTCGCTCGACACCGTCGAGCTGGTCATGGCCCTCGAGGAAGAGTTCGAGATCGAGATCCCGGACGAGGACGCGGAGAAGATCACCACGGTCCAACAGGCGATCGACTACATCAACGAACGCCGTAACAAATCCTGAGCGGACGCTCGGGCGGCCGCAGAGCGCGGCGCGGACTCCTTCAGCTGAAGCTTTCTCAAGACACGGGTAGTGCGTGAGCAAACGTCGGGTAGTGGTAACGGGATTGGGGATCGTCTCGCCGGTGGGCAGCTCGGTCGAGGCCGCATGGAAAGCCATCCTGGCAGGCGAAAGCGGCATCGGGCCGGTCACCCGGTTCGATGTGTCGGCCTTTCCGGTGCGCTTCGGCGGGCATGTCCGCGACTTCGATGTCGACCGCTACTTCGACAGCAAGGACCAGCGGCGCATGGACGAGTTCATGCACTACGGCGTCGCGGCCGGGATTCAAGCGGTGGAGGACTCCGGGATCGATTTCTCCAAGAGCGATGTCACGCGCTGCGGGGCGGTGTGCGGGGCGGGCATCGGCGGCCTCGGCACGATCGAAAGGGAGTACGGCGAGGTCGTAAAGACCGGCAATCCGCGCAGGATCTCCCCGTTCTTCGTGCCGGCAAGCATCATCAACATGATCGCCGGGCACCTCTCGATCCGCTTCGGGCTGAAAGGACCGAATCTCGGGGTGGTCACCGCCTGCACCACCTCGACGCACGCAATCGGCCTGGCGATGCGCACCATCCAGTACGGCGATGCCGATGTGCTCATCGCCGGGGGAGGGGAAATGGCGACCACCGTGTGCGGGCTCGCGAGCTTCGCCCAGGCCAAGGCGCTCTCGCGGCGCAACGACGCACCCGCGGAGGCGAGCCGTCCGTGGGACAAGGACCGCGACGGCTTCGTGCTGGGCGATGGCGGCGGGGCGGTGATCCTCGAGGAGCTCGAGCACGCCCGCGCGCGCGGCGCGCATATCTACGCGGAACTGCTCGGCTTCGGCATGAGCGGGGACGCCTACCACATCACGCTGCCGCCGGAGGATGGCGACGGAGCGCGCCTCTCGATGCTCCATGCGCTGAAGGATGCCGGGCTCAACCCCGAGCAGGTCCAGTACGTCAATGCGCACGCGACCTCGACGCCCGCCGGCGATCAGGTGGAGACGGTCGCTCTGAAGCGCGCCTTCGGCGAGTACGCCTATCGTCTCGCGGTGAGCTCCACCAAGTCGATGACGGGCCATCTGTTGGGCGCGGCGGGCGTGGTGGAAGCCATCTTCTGCATCCTCGCGCTGCGCGATCAGGTGGCACCGCCCACCATCAACTATCATACGCCGGATCCGGCCTGTGACCTCGACTACGTGCCCAACACGGCGCGGCAGATGAAGATCGAGGTGGCACTGTCGAACTCCTTCGGCTTCGGGGGCACCAACGGCTCCGTTATCTTCAGGCGCTTCACCGGTTGAAGGCTTGATCGTCCGCGACCTCGAGGCGCCCGCCCATGTGTTGCGATCGCTCGCGGCACATCAGCCCGAGCGCTACCCGGTGCTGCTCGAGAGCACCGCGGAAGGACCGCTCGGCCGCTTCAGCGTGCTCATGGCCGAGCCTTCCGGCGCGCTGTGGTGCGATGCCGGGGGACGGGTCGGCGCCGCGGCGGTGCCGCCCGCAGTGCCGGGCGGCGGGGGCTTTCTCGATGCCCTGAGCAGATGGTGGGAGGCGGAACGTTGCCTCGAGGCCGGTCTGCCGCACCCTTTCCACGGCGGCTGGGCGGTCTTTCTTGCCTACGAGATCGCCGCAGAGATCGAGCCGCGCCTCACGCTGCCGCCGGCCGCCTTTCCCTGGCGGGCCTTCGCGCTGCGTATCCCTTGCGCGCTGGTGCATGATCGCCTGCAGGGCAAGACCCGGCTCATCGCCGAGCCGTCCGCGGCCGGCTCGATCGGGCGCATCGAAGCCGATGTGAGGGCCGCGGCGCGCGGCGGCGGCGCGGACACCGGCGGTCCGCTTGGACTCGCGGACATCGAGGAGGAGCCGCCCGAGGCCTATCTCGAGCGAGTGCGCCGCGCCAAGGCGTACATCGCGGCCGGCGACATCTATCAGACCAACCTGTCGCGGCCGTGGCGGGCGCATCTGCCGCACGGGTGCGGGATCGGCGCGCTCTACGAGCGGCTGTGCGCGGCGAATCCGGCGCCGTTCGCGGCCCTGGCGCAATGGCGGGGCGGGGCGATCCTCAGCTCCTCTCCGGAGCGATTGCTGCGCGTGGCGGGCTCGCGCATCGACACGCGCCCGATCGCCGGAACGCGCCCACGCAGCCGCCGGCCGGGCGAGGACGGCAGCGAGATGGCGGCGCTCTCGGGACATCCGAAGGAGCGGGCGGAGCACATCATGCTGATCGACCTGGAGCGCAACGACCTCGGCCGGGTCTGCGAGCCGGGCACGGTGCGGGTCGATGAGCTGATGAGCATCGAGTCCTACGCGCACGTGCACCATATCGTCTCCAACGTGAGCGGGCTGCTCAGAGCGGGCACGACGCCGATCGATGCGTTGCGCGCGGTGTTCCCCGGCGGCACGATCACCGGCTGCCCGAAGGTGCGCTGCATGCAGATCATCGCCGAGCTCGAGCGCGAGGGGCGCGGTGCCTATACCGGCTCGCTCGGCTGGCTGGGCCGCGACGGCAGCCTCGATTTCAACATCCTGATCCGCACCTTCTGCGTGAGCGGCGGTGCGCTCGAGGTGCGCGCCGGCGCCGGCATCGTCGCCGACTCCGACCCTGCACGCGAGCTCGAGGAGACCCGGGCCAAGGCCCGCGGGCTGCTGGCCGCCCTCGAGCGGAGCGCGCCGTGACCGCGGCCGCGGTGTGGATCAACGGCGAGCGTGCCGAGAGCCTCTCGGCGCTCGATCGCGGACTGCACTACGGGGACGGCGTGTTCGAGACCATTGCCTGCACCCACGGCCGCCCGCGCCTGCTGTCGCTGCACCTTGCGCGGCTCGCCCTCGGCTGTGCCCGGCTGAGGCTGCCCGCGCCCGCCGCGCAGCGGCTGCGCGCCGGGATCGAGCAGGCCGCCGCGCAGGCGGACCGCTCGATCGTGAAACTGCTGCTTACCCGCGGGATCGCGGTGGGACGCGGCTATGGCGTAAGCGGTGAGCAGGGCAGCTGGCTCGTGATCCGCTATCCTTGGCCCGAGGAGGATCCGGCGCTCGCCCGCGCGGGAGTGCGCGTGCGCACGGCCGTGACCCGGCTCGGGGAAAACCCGGCGCTCGCCGGGCTGAAGCACCTGAACCGCCTGGAGCAGATCCTGGCGCGCAACGAGGATACCGCGGTCGAGGCCGAGGAGGCGCTCATGCTGAGTCATTCCGGCAAGCTGATCTCGGGCACCATGAGCAATGTGTTCCTGGTGGATGGGGTGGGGGGGCGGCTGCGGCTGCGCACGCCGGATCTCGCACTATGCGGCGTGGCCGGCGTCATGCGGCGCGTGCTGCTGCGCGAGGCGGCCCGCGAGGGCATCCCGGTGAGCGAGTGCCCGCTCACCCCGGCGGACCTCGACGCGGCCGCTGAGGTGTTCCTGACCAATGCGCGCATCGGCATCTGGCCGGTACGCTCGATCGACGGCCGGGCGCTCGCGCCGGGACCGCTCACCCGGGATCTGCAGGCGCGCCTGGTGCCGCTGCTCGAGGCCCCTGATGCCTGAGCTCGTACGCAAGATGCCCCGCCGGCTGCTGATCGGCGCTGTGCTGTTGCTCGCGGCTGCGGCGGCCGGCGGCTATGCGCTGCTCGAGCACAATTACACCGCGCCCGGGCCGTCGGCCGCCCCGGTTCGCCTGAACGTCACCGCCGGTGAGAGCCTGCACGAGGTGTTCACCCAGCTTGCCGGCTCGGGCGCGCTGCGCCATCCGCGGGCGGTGGAGGCGTACATGCGCCTGCGCGGCATCGAGCCGCGCATCGAGATCGGCGTATACGACATCCCGGCACACGCGAGCCCTGCGCAAATCGTGCGGCTGTTCATCGAGGGACGGGTGGTGTTGGATCGGATCACGGTCGTGGACGGTACGACTTTCGCCGAATTCCTGCATGAGCTCGATGCCGACCCGGACATCGACCCCACGCTGCGCGGCCGCAGCTCCCAGCAGATCATGGCCGCCCTCGGACACCCGGGCGAGAGCCCGGAGGGCCGTTTCTTCCCGTCCACCTACATCTTCTCCCCGGGCACCCCGGACCTTACCATCCTGCGCATGGCCTACGAGAAGATGTCCTCGCTCCTCGCGCGGATCTGGCGCCGGCGCGGCACGGACCTGCCGCTGAAAACTCCGTACCAGGCGCTCATACTGGCCTCCATGATCGAGAAGGAGACCGGTGTGCGCGGCGAGCGGCGGCGGATCGCCGGCGTGTTCGTCAACCGGCTGCGCCGCGGCATGAAGCTGCAATCGGACCCGACGGTGATCTACGGTCTCGGCAGCCGTTACCACGGCGTGATCACCGTCCGGGATCTGACCACCGATACGCCGTACAACACCTACACCCGCGGCGGACTGCCCCCGACGCCCATCTGCCTGCCCGGGCGCAGGTCCCTGCAGGCCGCCGTGCACCCGGACAAGACCCGCGATCTGTACTTCGTGGCGACCGGCAAGGGGGGACACCACTTCTCGAGGACGCTCGCCACGCACGATGCGCAGGTGCGGCGCTACCTCGCGCAGCTGCGCCTGCAGCGCGCGCGAGCCGGGCGCCGGCGGGTGGGGGAGCGATGAGCCCGGGCCGGCTCATCACGATCGAGGGCATCGAAGGCGCGGGCAAGTCGAGCGCTGCGCGCTGGGTGCTCGAGTGGCTGCAGCGGCGCGCGGTGAGTGCGCACCGCACGCGCGAGCCCGGTGGAACGGAGCTCGCCGAGCAGGTCCGCAGGATCGTGCTCGAGCGCGGGAGCGAGTCGATCTCCGCCACCGCCGAGACGCTGCTCATGTTCGCCGCGCGGGCCATCCACCTCGACAACCTGATCCGGCCGGCGCTTGCGCGCGGGGACTGGGTGGTGTGCGATCGCTTCACGGATGCCACCCGCGCCTACCAGGGCGCCGGCCGGGGCGTCGATGGGGCCTGGATCGAGCAGCTGGCGGCCCGGGTTCACGGCGAGCTCGTGCCGGCGTGCACCTTGCTGCTCGATCTGCCGGTGGCCATGGGTCTGGCGCGAGCGAAGAGCCGCCGTGCGGGCGCTAGCGACCGCTTCGAGGCCGAGACGAGCGCGTTCTTCGAGCGGGTGCGGACCGGATACCTGGAGCTTGCCCGGCGCGAGCCGCACCGCATCCGGCTCATCGACGCGGCCGCTTCGCTCGAGGACGTGCAGCGTCAGATCGGCGCGGTGCTCTCGCAGCTCATCGCGGCCGGGGGCGCGGCGTGACCCGTGGGCCGGATGATGCATGAAGGGCCCGATCATTGCGCACGGCCCGGCTGCGGCGCGGGCTCAGGGCTCCTGAGCGATGCAGATTAAGTGGCTGCAAGGACAGATCGAGCGCCTGCGCGGTGCCTGGGCGGCGGGGAAGTTTCCGCATGCATTGCTCATTCACGAGGCGCCGGGGGCGGGCGGGCAGTGCCTGGCACTGTGGGCCGCGCAGCTCGTGTTGTGCAGGCAGCCCGCCGAGGCTCCCTGCGGGCAATGCCCGGCGTGCCGGCACGCGCTGCGGCGCCAGCATCCGGATCTGGCGCTCCTCGGGCCGATCGAGGAGGCCACACAGATCCGTATCGAGCAGGTGCGCGAGCTCAGCGCCGACCTCGCTCTGACGGCGCATCAGGGCGGCTACAAGGTGGGCATTGTCTCGCCCGCCGACAGCATGAACCGCTTTGCCGCCAACGCGCTGCTGAAGACTCTGGAGGAGCCGCCGCCGCGCACCCTGCTGGCCCTCGTCGTGACCCAACCCTCGCGCTTGCCGCCGACCATCTTGAGCCGCTGCCAGCGGGTGACGGTGCGAGCGCCCACGCGCGAGCAGGCCCTCGAGTGGCTGCGCGCGACCCGGGGGGAGGCTGATTGGGAGGCTGTGCTCGCGGTGCTCGGCGAGGCGCCGCTGCTTGCCGCGCAGGTCGATCCGGCCGTGGTGGTTGAGACGGCGCGCGAGACCCGCCGGGACCTCGCGCAGGCCGAGGCAGGCGAGGCCGATCCGGTCGCCCTCGCCGAGCGCTGGGCGCGCTCTGAGCCGAAGGTGCGCCTCGCCTGCTTCGAGAACTGGCTCACGGAACGGATTCGAGACCGCCTCCTGCTCCGGCGGCAAACGGCGGAAATGCGCGCTGGCGCGCACTCCGGCGGTGCCGGCCGGTTGAACATAAGAGACTGGTTCGAGCTCCTGGACGCGGTGCGGGAGCTCAAGTCATCATTTGATGCGCCGATCAACCGGAGCATGGCGATCGAGACGCTGTTGCGACGCATGGCGATGGATCGGGCCGCGTGAGGGCGCGCGGGCGCATCGGCCGGAGAATTTACGCCTGAGGCGAGGATCTTGAGAGCAGGTGGGAACAAACCGAGTCTGTTGACGCTCACGATCAAGGACAAGAGCGCGCTGTACATGGCCTACATGCCGTTCGTGAAGAACGGCGGACTGTTCATTCCGACCAACAGCAACTACCGGCTGGGCGATGAGGTGTTCATGCTGCTCAACCTCATGGGCGAGGATGAGAAATTGCCGGTCGCCGGCCGGGTGATCTGGGTCACGCCGAAGGGCGCGCAGGGCAAGCGCACCGCCGGCATCGGCGTGCAGTTCAGCGAGCAGGACCACGGTCAGACGCAGAAGAAGATCGAGACCTACCTCGCCGGCGCGCTCTCCGGCGACAAGCCCACCCACACCATGTAGCAACGGAGGGCTCGATGGGCCGGGGGCGGCCAGGGGATATCCCCGCGCGCTGCAAGCGACGCTGCGCGCGCCGGCCGGGAAGAATCCGCGGGGTCCCGGGGGAGCGCCTGTTGCGGCCGAGGCGCCGGGTTACGCGCTGCGCCGCAGCGCGGTGATGTTCTGGTTCAGGCCGCCCTCGAGCACGTACGCCTCGAATCCGCGCTCGATCAGGATGTAGGCTGCCGCCGAGCTGCGGCGGCCGGTATCGCAGTACGCCACGTAGGGCGTATGACGATCGAGGAGCGCGAGCTTCATGCGGATGAAGTACAGCGGAATGTTGATCGCGCCCTCGATCGCGTACGCCTGACACTCCGCGGGCAGACGCGTATCGAGCCACCGGCCGCCGCGCGCGACGATCTCCCGTGCCCGCTCCCAGCCGACCCGCTGCACCAGCGGGTCGTTCATCAGCTCACGGAAGTGGCGCTTGCCGAGACGCATCAGCGCCCCATCGGTCAGCATGCGCACCGTGGCGTTGCGCGGCGTTTCCGCGATCAGCGCGTCCTCGCCGAAAGTATCGCCGACGGTAAGCTCGGCGAGCTTCAGGCCCGCCCGATTGAGCGGCGTCTCACGGGTCACCAGAGCCTTGCCGCTCAGGATGATGTAGAAATAGTCGCCTTCCTCGCCCTGACGGATCACGGTCTCCTGCGCCGCGACCGGCACCCGCTCGAGGTGCGAGAAAATGGCTTGCAGGTTCGCCGGCGGGATGCGCCGGAAGAGCCCGCTTTGCAGCAACGTCGTCATCCAGTCGCCGCTCTCGCCGGCGGACTCGGCGCACAGCTCGCTCACCTCGTAGACTCCGGTCTGGTCCCAGGTGAGCACCAGATCGAGCACCTCGCTGTCGATCGACAGGCAGCGCACCGGCTCGAGCGCGCGCGCAGTCGAGGAACGCGGACTCGCCGGACACAGCGCCGCGTGCGCCTCGTCCGTGCCGGCGCGCACGCTGCGCACCGTGCGTCCGCCTTGCAGGATCTCCACCGCACCGGATACCAGCCACAGCGTGCGCGCGTCGAGATCGCCCTCGCTGAAGAGGGTCTGTCCGGCGGAAAAGCGCAGCACCGTCACCTTTTTGGCGAGTGCGGCGAGGTTCTCGCGCTTGAGCCTATCGAGCGGCGCGAAGGACTTCAGGAGTTGTATGGCGGAGCTGCGCTCTGCGGACATGTTGAGCTCCGTGGACTGGAACAGGGCCCTGTGCGCGGCTTGCCGCCGCCGACAGGGCCCATGCTAAGCGCCGCACAGGCGTAGGCGCCCGGGCCTGGTTCACGGATTTCATTATGACAGCGCGCCGTCGGGGCGCCCGGGGTCGCTCGCGAGCAGCGACCAGCCCGGATCGGGGCGGAAGCGCTCGCCGTAGCGGGCGGTGAGCTCTTGCAGCCGCTCGAGGAGGGCGGCCACGCCCCGCGCGCGCGCGTAGGCGAGGGGTCCGCCGCGAAACGGCGCAAATCCGGTGCCGAAGATGACCGCCGCATCGACCAGATCCGCATCCTCCGTCAGCCCCTCGCGCAGGCAGGCGACCGACTCGTTGATCAACGCCAGGATGAGCCGGTCGGTGAGATCCGGCGGCAGGGCTTGCGCGGCCGTAGGCTTGACCGGCTTGCCATCGCGCCAGGGGTAGAAGCCCCCGCCCGACTTGCGGCCGAGTTTGCCGAGGGCGATCAGCTCGCGCAGACGCTTGAGATTCGGCACGGGCTTACCGATCCCTGCGGCGATGCTCTCACCGACGTGGGCGAGGACGTCGAGCCCGATCACGTCGGCAAGCTCGACCGGGCCCATCGGCATCCCGAATCGCTCCGCCGCCGCGTCGATCACGGCGAGCGGCACCGCCTCCTCAGCCGCGAGCAGCGCCTCCTGCAGGTAGGGCATCAACACCCGGTTGACCAGAAATCCCGGTGCGCTGCGGCACGGTAGCGGGAGCTTATCGAGCTTGCGCGCAAAAGCCATGGCCGCGCGCACAGCCTCCGGGTCGGTCCCCTGCGAGTGAACGATCTCCACGAGCGGCATCTGCGCGACCGGATTGAAGAAATGCATGCCCACCAGGCGGGCGGGCGCGGCGAGCCCGCGCGCGAGCTCATCGAGCGGGAGGCTCGAGGTGTTGGTGGCAAGCACTGCGCCTGCCTTCAGGCGCGGCTCGATGGCCGCATACAGCTCACGCTTGGCGCAAAGGCTCTCGAGGATCGCTTCGATCACCACGTCCGCCTGTTCGACACCGCCGCCTTGCGGGTCGGCACTGAGGCGGGTGGCGGCGGTGTGCGGATCGCGCAGCCGCCTCGCGAAAAGCTCCTGCGCGCGCCGCAGCGCGGGCTCGATGCGGGCCGTCTCGCGATCCGCGAGCGTCACGGTGCAACCGCGCAGCGCCGCCCAGGCCGCGATGTCCCCGCCCATGACGCCGGCACCGATCACATGCACCCGATCGAGCGCAGCGGATGTCTTGGCGCCGAGCGTTTTCAGCCGATCCTGCAGCAGGAACACTCGGATGAGGTTGCGCGCGGTATCGGTCGCGAACAGGCGGGCGATGGAGCGCGCCTCGGCCTCGAAGGCCGCCGGGCCGTGTGCCGCATAACCGGCCCACAGATCGATGATGGCGTAGGGTGCAGGGTAGTGCTCGGGTGGGGCCTTGCCGGCGACCTGGGCGATGAGCGAGCGGCGCACCACGGAGCGCAGCAGCGGCGAGGCGAGCATGCGCTCGGCAAGGGGCGCGCGTCGTGGCGGGGGCGCCTCGAGGAGGATCGCGCGCGCGGCTTGCTGCAGCTGCCCCTCGCCGACCAGCCGGTCGAGGAGCCCGAGGCGCAGAGCCTGTTCGGCGCGCACGGGCTTGCCCGTGAGCATCAGCCGCATGGCGGGCCGCACGCCGATGAGTCGCACGCTGCGCACCGTGCCGCCGAAACCCGGGTGGATGCCGAGCCGCACCTCCGGCAGCCCAAGCGCGAGGCGCTCGTCCCCCACGGCGATCCGATACCGGCAGGCGAGGGCGAGCTCCAGTCCCCCGCCGAGGGCAAAGCCGTGAATGGCCGCGACCGTGGGGCAGGGGAGCGATTCGAGCCGCGCGAGCACCTGCTGCCCGGCGCGGATCAGGCGGTAGGCGCTCTCGGCACCGTCCAGGCGGGTGAATTCCTTGATATCGGCCCCGGCGATGAAGCCGCTTTTCTTGGCCGATAGCACCACCACGGCGCGCGGGGGTGAGGGGAGGATCGATGCAAGGTGTAAGTCGAGCTCGGCGAGCGCGGCGCTACCGAGAACATTGGTGGAAGAGCCCTGCCGATCGGCCCACAGCCAGAGGATATCGTCCGCGTCCCGTTCGATGCGCCAGCAGGTACCGGTGTCGCTCGACATTTCGTATCCCCCGGTGACAGGCCTCAGGCCGCCGCGGTCTGCACGGCGGCCGCCGAGCGGACATGAAAATCGCAGACCAGCGGTCGGTGGTCGGAGAGGCGCACGTCGGGAATGCGAAAATCAGTCACTTCGATTTCCTCGCTCACCAGTACGAAATCGAGCTCGATGCGCGGGGCGCGCGCCGGAAACGAGGGCAGTCCGGCGGAGTTGGCGCTGCGCAGCCCCGCGGCGCGCATGAAAAGATAGATCTCGTTGGTGCCCCAGAAGGTGTTGAAGTCCCCGGCTACGATCACGGGCTTGCGGGTCTTGACGATCAGATCGTGCAGCGAGCGCAGCTGGTACTGGCGGTGGCGGAATTTCAGTGACAGATGCACCAGGTACACGCACACATCGTCGAGCTCGAGCTCGATGATGAGCCGCTTGATGCCGGTATCGAAGTAGTGGAAACGCTCGCCGTGCACGTGCGGGGCCGAGAGCAGCGCATTGCCCTGCTTGCGCACGATCGGCAGGAGCGTGTTGACCGAGCGGGCGGCGTACTTGCACTGGAATGTCGAGTAGTGGCCGAGCTCGGCGGCGATGTGCTCGGCCTGGTTGACCATGCCGGTGCGCACCGAGCCGCTGTCGACCTCGATGAGGCCGACCACATCGGGGTGCTCGGCGCGCAGGAACGCGGTGATACCGGCGAGCACCCGCGGGTTGCTGCGCAGATACCCTGCGCCCGGCACCGGCAGATGGAAGGCCGGACCTGTACCGGTGGCGTAGCGGATGTTATAGACGACCAGACGCACCGGGACCGAAGCGCTCCGAGCGGCAAAGGCGGCATTCTAGTCAATCGCCGCCTCAAAAGGACATTGCCGAGATCCGCACTTGGGCCTGGCCGTCGCTTGTGAGAGACTTGCACAGGCTTTGCAGGACCTCTAGAGAGCATGTCGCAGGACAACCCCATCCGGCTGTTCGTCACCCATCTGTGGGAGGCGGGCGATGACTATCTGCGGGTGTTCGAGTACCTGGAGAGCTCGCGCAACTTCTTTTACAAGAATCTCGGCGCCCCGGAGCGGCGGCCGCCGGGCGACCGGGAGGCCCAGAAGCAGGAGTTGCGCGCGCAGATCGCCCCCGCCGAGGTCGTCGTGGCGCTCGCCGGCCTGTTCGAGCGCGACCAGGACCTGCTCACCTTCCAGCTGCTTTACGCCCGCTCCAGCCAGAAGCCGGTGGTGCTGCTCGCGCCCTTCGGCTCCGCCAGGGCGGTCCCGAAGGTCCTCAAGGACCTCGCCGATGAGATCGTCGACTGGGACGAGCGGGCCCTGGTGGACGCCATCCGCCGGCAGGCCCGGCACGAGGACACCACGCGCTGGGACACCATCGAGTTCAAGCTCGATTGAGCTCCGTCCCCGTGCTGCCTGCAAGGCGCGGGCACCGGCACGTACCGCTGTCTGATGCGGCGCGCGGATTGCCTGCAGGGGATCGCCAGGGCGCGAGACTCCCCAAGCCTTCCCGGTCGCGCATCGGGAAGGGCGGTGCGGGACCGGGCCGATCGCAGTGGTCTTCAGAAGCTCACGGAGATCGTGCCGTAGACCGCGCGCGGGGCCCCCGGATAGGCCAGTAAGTAATTCACGTAGGGCGCCGCCGACGTCGCGCCCGGCACGCTGCTCGTCGCGTAGATGCCGCCGCCGGAGAGCTCCTCGAATTCATTGTACTGCTGGTCGAGCGCGTTCATGATTTCGACTTTGAGCTTGACCGATTTCACGGCATCCCCGTACCAGGACGAGGGCAGCGCCGCCGCCAGAGCGAGGTTCAGCACGCCGAAGGAGGGCTGCTCCCGATTCGTCGGTGCGGACAGGAAGTTCGACCACAGGTACTGCTTGCCCACGTACTGGTACCACGCGCGCGGCTTGAGCACGATGCCCCCGGGAAGCGTGCGGGTCCAGTAGGCGCCGATGTTGAAGGTGGTGTCGGGCACGTTCGATACCGGCGCGCCGTTGTAGCTGAATGCGGCGCTCTCGCCCTGCACGGGATGGAACGTGTAGTGGCTGAAATACGCCTTCTCGAGGTTGAGGTTGGCGAACATCTTCAGGGTGCCGAGATTCGCCTCGCCGGAGAGATTCACGCCGTGGTAGAGCGAGTCCCCGACGCCCTCCCCGAGGAACACACCGGTCGCGCTCTGCGTGGCGCCGATGAACTGGTTGCTGAAGTGCGTGTGGTAGTAGTTGACGTTGAACAGCACTTTGGTGAAGTCCCCGGCCTCGGGCCAGAAGGCCTTCACGCCGGCCTGCCACTCGAGGCTCTTCTCCAGGATGTCCCCGATCGCCGGCACGCTCTGATAGAGGCCGCCGCCGCCGCCGACCTGCGGCAGGCGGTACGCGCTCGCCCAGTTGCCATAGGCGGCCAGCCAGTGCAGCGGCTGCCAGCGCAGGCTGACGGAGGGCTCGGTCTCGTCGTAGTTGGTGTGGGTGGCGGGCAGCTCGCCCTGGTCGTGGCCGCCGAACACCGCCGCGCCGGTCGGAGCCGCGAGGGTTGGCTGGCTCAGAGCGTCCGATTCGGCGAAATACGTGCTGCCGTAGGGGTAGTAGTCCGTGCTGAAACTGACGGCCCGGATCCCGGGGGTAATGGTCAGGCTCGCTACCGGCGAGATCTCATCCTGCACGAAGGCCGAGAGAAAGGTGGTGTACCAGAAATCGCTCCGGTGGGTCGCGTTCGGCACCGCCGCCGAGCCGCACACGCCGGTGCCGGCGGGGATTTCCGTCTGGTTGTAGCCGTAGAATATGTTGGTGGCGGTCGTGGCACAGACGGCCGGGTTGTAGAACGAGTTGCGCGAATTGTACATCGCGTTGATGAAGTATCCGCCGACGCTCACGGTATCGTACGGCAGGTTAAGATCGCTCCAGATCTTGTCGCCGTAATCGTGCGCCGTCGGGTTGTTATGCTCGTACAGGTTGCCGGCGCCGGGCACCCAGTTGTTGTAGTGCACGTGCAGGCGGTCGCCCTGGCGGTACCAGAGCTGGTTGTGCAGGATGATGCGCCGGTCCAGGCGGATGTTCTGCCGGGAGTAGATGAGCCACACGCGGTTGTAGTCGTCCTTGCGCCAGACGTGCTCGTTGACCGCGCTGTAGAAGCCCGAGGTCTGCTCGCTGTAGAGCGGCCCGGGCACCGGCTCGTTGTTCGCGTTCATGCCGTTGACGGTGATCAGGGGGTTCGCGGCGAGGGGAATGGGCGTGGGGCGCCAGCCGTGGCCGTCGCCGAGATAGGCCCCGAAGCTGACATCGCCCCTGCTGAAGACCTTGCGGGTCTTGAAGAACCCGGCGAAGTTGCGCGTCGGCCAGTTGAAGCCGTCCGGGGAGGTGCGAAAGCCGCTGGAGCGGCCCGCGCCCCCGGCGATCACCGTCTCCCAGCCGTCGATCTTGCCGGTCTGCAGGATGAGATCGGCGTTCTCGGTGCTGAAGCTCCCGTAGGTGAGCTGCGCGTAGCCGCCGGACTGGCTCGCGGGCTGCACCGGGACGAAGTTGACGCCTCCGCCGATGTTGTTCACCCAGCGACTCTCGGGATCCCCGGGGCCATAGGTGACGCGCGCGCCCTGCAGGAGCGCGGTCTGGGGAACCTCCGGTGTCTCCCACAGGCCGGTGATGGGATCGCCCATCGGTATGCCGTCGAAGCCGATGGCAATGCTGCCGTTGTCGATCGTGTTGCCGGAGAAACCGCCCCATCCCTGTTTGAAACCGTTCATGCTGATGGTGGCCTTGGTGCCGCCGGTTTGGCCGTAGCCCTCGACGTTGATTCCCGGGGCGAACGACAGGGCCTGGGCGGCGCCGCCGACCACGCCCGCGGACTTCAGCTGCTGGCGGTCGAGCGCCTTGTCCCCGTAGGCGGACTCGAAGATCGACTTCTGCTTCAGGCTCTTCAGCTGCAGCGCCTTGCCGGTGACGACCACTTCCTGCAAGGAGACCGCCGAGTCCGGTCCCGGCGCGGGTGCCGGAGCGGCCTGGGCGGCGGCGGCCGCAAGCAGGGCGGAGGCGAGCGCCAGGGCGATAGGGGTACCGGTCGAGACCCGGCTCGGCGGGGAATCGTTCATCGTGCGCTGCCTCTGAGCTTTTTTTCCCACCCGGATGAGCGTGGGGTGCGGCTGCGCACAGTAGCGGGCGAGGGTTACGGCGCCATGACGGATTTATTACGGGAATGTTGCAATGCGCAGGGGCGCGCTTATGAGGCGCCGCCGCCGGGCATCATGCCCGGCCGCGGCGCGGCGGCGATAGATACGCGTGGGTTTTTTCCGCTCGCCGCCTTGCCGCCGCTCAGGCCTCGCGGGAAGGTGCCTGCACGCGGATGCGGTTCTCGATGTCCTTGACACCGAGGCAGGAGTCGGCCAAGTCCTCGATCACGTGCTTCATGCGCCGCGCCGGCACGGTGCCCTCGAGCACCACTTTGCCGCCGGTAACCTCGACCGTGACTTCGCTCGCGTCGATGTGGTTCGCCGCGCGCATGAGCCGGTCGCAGATATCCTCGCGGATGCGCTCATCGGAGCGCTGATATCCCTTTGGACCGGGTGGATACCTGTAGATGTGCCGGGGACGCAGCGCGCCGCCCGCCTCGCCTGCAACATATTCACCCGGCCCGTAGCCTGGCGACTCCCAGCCCGGCCCATAGACCTCCTGCGCGTATTCCCTTTCCAACTCCGTGGGCAGTTCCGCCGGCTCGTCGCCGTAGCCGTAGTACCCGCCGGTGAAGCCCGGACCGCTCGTGTAGCCGGCAACACCGGTTCCGAAGTAGCGCGGCTCGCCGCCGAAGGTGAACGGCTGGCGTCCGAAGAGCTCCTCGTTCGCCCGCCATCCGGGATGGCGGGGCGCTGCACGGTTCGGCTGCACCCAGGGCGCATACTGCCCCGGAGGGCCGCCTGCACGGCGGCCGCCGCCGCGCGGGTTCCAATTTCGGTTATGGCTCATCGTCCGCTCCTGATACATGGCTCGCCGAAGTCTGCGAGCCCCTCGCAGTGTCGCCGCTCAGGCGCCGGGGCGGCAATCGTGGCAAATGCGGACCACGCTGCGGCCGCAGCGGGCAGTGTCGGGCAAAGGGGGCTGCGCCGGGGCGGCCCCGCCGGTCAGAGGGCGGCCTTGTGCGCGCGAATGAAGCGGCCGAGGGCGGCAAACTCCGCCACGACTTTCAGCAGGATGTTCGGGTCCGCGGGCTTGTGCGCGCAAAAGAGCGGGGCGCCCGGCAGCCAGGGCAGGCTCGCGCTGCGCAGCGCCCCGCTCAGCAGTATCGTCGGCACGACATGACCCAGGGAGCGGCAGATCGCCTCCGCGGCCTCCGCGCCGTCCATGTCGCCCGCAAGCACGAAGTCTATGATCAACACGTCCGGGCCGTCAGGATGTCCGGCCACCCAGGCAAGCGCGCTCGGGCCGTCCGCGACCGTGAACACCTCGAACCCCTGCGTGCGCAGCAGCGCTGCAACCGCCGCACCGAGCTGTGCGTCGTCCTCGAGGTGCAGAACGATTGGCCTATTGGTCTGCTGCGACATCACCGCCCCCCCTCCGACGGGCGCAATCAGGTCGATCAACCGGCGAAGCATCGGCACGGTAGAGAAGCCGGCCCGGGGCGTACATAAGGGAAAGGACTTAGGGCGCGGGCTTGGCCGAAAAAGTTCTCGCTGCGCCGCCGGCTCAGCACGGCGCGCCGCGGCCGTCTGCGGCAAATCCGTATGAGTACCGGCCGGCCCCGCTCGTAGAGTGAGCGGATCGACTGCAGAGGTAAGTGTAGGGTCTGCCGCGCGGTACCGGGGAAGGCGGCCTGCAACCTATGCAATGTAAGGAGAGTTCAGCGTGAACGATGCGGGAGCGACCTTGCCCGGGACAGCCGACATTGCGGCTTCCCTCAAGAACCTCACCGGCGCGCAGCTCATGCAGCGTCTGCAATCCTCCCCGCAGGGCCTCAGTGCCGAGGAGGCGCAGCGGCGCCTCAAGCAGTACGGATACAACGAGCTGCCGCAGGAGCAGGGCAGTGCGCTCCTGCAGTTCCTTTCGTATTTTCACGGCACGATCCCTTACATGATCATGACCGCGGCGCTCATCTCCGGCATCCTCGGCCACTATCCGACGCTCATCATCATCCTGGTGCTGCTGGTGATGAATGCGGTGGTCGGGTTCCGCGAGGAATATCAGGCGGGCAATGTGATCGCGGCCCTGAAGGAGAAGCTGGCCGTGCAAGCGACCGTGCGCCGCGAGGGGCAATGGCAGTCCGTGCAGGCACGGATGCTGGTGCCGGGGGATGTGGTTCGCCTGCGCATCGGCAACATCATTCCGGCGGATGCGAAGCTGCTCGAGGGCGACCCGATCGAGGTCGACCAGTCCGCCCTCACCGGAGAGTCGTTGCCGGTCGAGCACGTGGCAGGGGATGCGGTCTGTTCCGGCAGCATCGTGCGGCGGGGCGAGATCGATGCGGTGATCTATGCCACCGGCGCGAGCAGCTACTACGGCAAGGCCGCACACCTCGTCGAGTCGACGCAAACGGTGAGCCACCTGCAGCAGGCGATCATGAGGATCGCCAACTACCTGCTGGTGATCGCCGTGGTCCTGGCGCTGCTCATCATCGGGGTGGGCTTTGCCCGCCATGATCCGATGCTTGTGGTGCTGCAACTCGTGCTCGTGCTCGTCGTGGCGGCCGTGCCGGTGGCGATGCCGGCGGTCATGTCGGTGACCCTGGCGCTCGGTGCCGGCAGGCTCGCGGCGAAGCAGGCGATCGTTACGCGGCTTTCCTCGGTGGAGGAGGTCGCGGGCATCGATGTGCTGTGCTCGGACAAGACCGGCACGCTCACCCAGGGTACCCTCACCCCGGGGTGCCTTTCTCAATTGTAACATTTATTAGACA
>JAJZVF010000212.1 GCA_021845825.1 Pseudomonadota bacterium
CTCGATCTGATCGCCGCCGGAGGCAACGTGTATTATCTTGCGAAATTCGCCGGCATTTTCGGGCTGGATGTGCAGGATCTCGGCGCGCAGCAGACCGGCATGAGCAAGGAAGCGTTCAAGGCCAGGCTGGTCGCGGCAGGGAAGTGAGCCATGGCAAGAATCGTCGGCGCTGTCACCACCTCACACATCCCTGCCATCGGCAAGGCGATCGCCCGCAATCTGCATGAGGATCCGTACTGGAAGCCGTTCTTCGACGGCTATCCGCCCGTGCACCGGTGGCTCGCCCGGGTGCGGCCGGACGTGGCGGTGATCTTCTACAACGATCACGGGCTCAATTTCTTTCTCGACAAGATGCCGACATTCGCCGTCGGCGCCGCCCCCGAGTACCGCAACGCCGACGAGGGCTGGGGCATTCCCACCCTGGCGCCCGTTCCCGGGGATCAGCGCCTGTCCTGGCATGTCATCGAGCGCCTGGTGGGCGGGGACTTCGACGTCACGACCTGCCAGGAGATGCTGGTCGATCACGCCTTTACGATTCCCATGGCGCTGCTGTGGCCGGGCGAGGGTGCCTGGCCGGTGCGCGCGCTGCCGATCTGCATCAACACGGTACAGCATCCGCTGCCATCGGCCATGCGCTGCTACAAGCTGGGTCAGGCGGTCGGGCGAGCGATCGAATCCTTCGACGAGGACCTGCGCGTCGTCGTGATCGGTACCGGGGGGTTGAGCCACCAGCTCGATGGCGAGCGCGCCGGATTCATCAACAAAGCTTTCGATACGGAGTTCATGGAAAAGCTTCCCGCGGAGCCGCTGTGGGCCACCCGATACTCGGTTCCCGAGCTGGTCGAGCTCACGGGCACGCAGGGCATCGAGCTGCTGATGTGGCTGGCCGCCCGCGGCGCACTCGGCGGCCATGCGACTGCCGTGCATTCCAATTACCACATTCCCATCTCCAACACGGCGGCCGGGTTGATGGTGATGGAGAGCCGGGCGGCGTGACGGGGCGCGGGCGGCCGGGAGGGCCGCAGCGGGCCGGCGCGAGCGTGCGGAGCCTGCCCCGCGCAGCGCGCCGGCACCGGCAGCGGGATGGGACGGGGAGCATTCCTCGCTGAAGTCGACTCTCCCTGTGTCACAATGGCCGCGCCCGCAGCCCGGCCGCGATCAACGGACGAGCCGGGCGAGAGCCCATGAGCGACCTGCACTCCCCGCCCGCGCATCTGCTCGAGATCGACGGCCGCATGCTGCGGACCCTGCTCGCCGTGCTCGAGACAGGCTCGGTCACCGCGGCGGCCGAGCGGCTCGGCCTTACCCAGTCGGCAGTCAGTCACGCGCTCGAGCGGCTGCGGGAGGTGCTTGGCGATCCGCTGTTCGTCAAGAGCGGCCGCGGCATCGCCGCCACGGTCCGCGCCGAGGCGCTGGCCGCGCCGGCTAGGCAGCTGCTGCGGGATCTCGAGCAGCTCGGCCGCCCGCCGCAGTTCGCGCCCGGGGATACCGAGCTCGTGCTGACCGTGGCGGCCAATGACTTTCAGCGCGATTTGCTGTTGCCGGCGCTGCAGAGGCGCCTCGCCGCGCAGCTGAAGAGTCTGCGCCTGATCGTCATCCCTTCGCGGGCGCCCACGGCCGAGATGCTGCGCGAGGGCCGCTGCGATCTGATCGTCACGCCCCGCCCGCCGGCAGGCTCGGACATCCTGCAGAGGCGCCTGTTGAGCGACCGCTACGTCTGTTTTTTCGATTCGCGGGTGCGGACCGCGCCGGCCGTCCTGGCGGACTATCTCGCCGCCCGCCACGTCACCGTGGCGTACGAAGACGGCCGGCGGCTGGAATTCGATGAAGTGCTGCAGGCGCGCGGCCTGGCGCGTGTGCTCGGCGTGATAGTGCCGAATTTCGCGGGAATTGCCGCTTTCCTGCGCGGCACGGACATGCTGGCGAGTCTGCCCTCGCTCATGCGCCTGGGGCCGCTCGCAGACTTCGCGAGCGCGCCGCTGCCGTTGCGCGTGCCCGAATTGTCGATGTACGCGGTGTGGCATCGCCGCCGCCACGATGATCCGGCGCACGCCTGGCTGCGCGCTCAGCTCGAGGAGGTTGCGAACGGAATCACCGGCGCGGCGCAGGCATAATCGCCCGCTGCCGCGGCACCACGGTCTTGCATCCGTTGCGCAAGACGCGCCGCTCCGGGTGCCGCCTGGCGGCGCGATTGCAGCGGGCGCGGTCGCGCTCGCTGCCGACTACCGTCAGGTCCTTGGCCGATCGGGTGTGATCGACCCGCGCGACCTGCTGCTCGATGAGCGCGGCGGACACGGCAAGCTCGCCGTGAAATCGGCTTTCAGACGACGGCAGGGTCAGCGATGAAGCGTGAACCTGCTGCCATCCGGCGCCAGATCGAAGGCGCCCTGCATGACTGCGCGCAGCCAGTCGGCCGTCGCCAGAGCGCCGCCAAACGAGTAGACGTGCGGCTGAGCCAGGCGCGAGCCGCCGTAGGCGGCGCGGCCCTGCACCAGCCCGAGCAGCATCTGGTCGGGGCCGGCGGCAAAGCCGGTCAGTGCGGCCACGGCGCCTGTGCTCTTCATGAGGGCGCTCACGGAAGTGCCGACGCCGCACTGCACGGCGAATTTCAGCAGCTTCGTGAGGGGCGCAGGTCCGGCCATGCCCACGTGCACCGGCAGCGAGATTCCTGCCTGTGTGAGCGTGCGGTCCCAGGCGCACACCCCCTGCGGATTGAAGCCGAACTGGGTGACGATGTGCACGGCAATGCCGGAGCGGGCGGCGAACTCCTGCTTGTAGCGCAGCGCCGACAGCAGCTCCGCCTGCTCGACCGCGGGGTGTCCTTCGGGGTGTCCGGCAACACCGAGGTGCTTGAACCCGGCCGCCTGCAATGCGCCTGAGGCCATCACCTCGAGCGTGCTCTTGAACGGTCCGAGGGGCGGATCGAGATCGCCGGCAACCAACAGCGCCCGGTCTATCGCGTGCTCGCGCAGGCGCGCAAGCGCATCTCGCAGCGTCTTCTCGCTCGGGAGTCTGCGCGCCACCAGGTGCGGGGAGGCGATGAACCCCAGGGACTGCACCTTGATCGCGACCCGCACCACGTCCTCTACGGAGGCTTTCGGCGTGTGCGCCACGTACACCGGCATGCCCGATGGAAGCCGCCGCACGAGCTCCTCCAACAGCTTCTCGTCGTGGGTCGAGATCTCCGTCGAGGCGCGGCGTGTGAAATCGACGAGGGCGTGCTGCAGCGTACCGTTCGGCTCCTGCGCCGGGCCGATGGGTGCAGATTGCCCGACAGTGTGACTCATCCGGTTTTCTCTCGGCTGCGGCCGGGGGGACTCGCCCTCCGGTTCGGAAGGCCGGCAAACAGTAGCCGGTCCACGCGGGATGCAGAAGTCGAAAATTGCGATAGGAGGCATTGCAAATGGAAATAGCGGCCGCCGATTTCACTGGGCGGCGAATCGACATTGCGCGGTGAGTGGAATGCGGACGGCGGGCCGTCGCGCAGACCGGTTCCTGCCGCGTTGGCCGCCTGCCGGCTCGCGCTGCTTGCTCCATGAGTTTAGTTATGATACATAATTACACACACAGACGGACGTGCGGACGGTCGCGCAAGGCGACGGCAGTCAACCATGACAGTGCCAGCCGATGAAGATACCTCGATGCCGGTGTGCCGGTGCCGCACGTGGCGGCGCCGGCAGATCCTGGCGGCGGGCAGCCCGTGAATGCCGCCGGCGCCCGCACCCGGGCGGGACGCACCGCCGGCGCGGCGCAGGCGGATCCGTTGGCGGTGGACCTCGGTCCGCTCGGCGGCTTCATCGGCTACCGGTTGCGCCGCGCGCAACTGTCGGTGCTCGCCGGCTTCGAGCTCGCGCTGCGCGAGCTCGGGCTCACTCCGGGGGAGCTGTCGGTGCTGGTCGTGATTGCCCGCAACCCCGGGCTGACGCAGTCGGATGTCTGTGCGGCGCTCGGCATCCAGCGCGCGAATTTCACGCCGCTGCTCCATGCGCTCGAGGCCGACGGGCTCGCGATCCGCGAGGTGCTGCCGGCGGACCGAAGGTCGAATGCGCTGCGGCTGACCGCCCACGGCCGCGAAGTCCTTGCAACGGCGCTGGCGCTGCACGAGCGCCTGGAGAAGCGGATCACGGCCTGCCTCGGCGAGGCCGGGCGCGCGCAGCTCATCGACCTGCTGCGCCAGCTCGAGACCCTTTGATCGCCTGTTTACGAATGTCGCGAGGAGTCACACTCCGATGAGCCCGGACGTCGTTTCATTCTCCGTCGAGGACGGCATCGCCCTCGTCACGATCCGCAACCCCCCCGTCAATGTGATCAGCGCCGCGGTGCGGGCCGGCTTGAACGAGGCGCTCACGAACATCGGCGCGCTCGATGGCGCCCGTGCCGTCGTGCTCACGGCCGAGGGCAGCACCTTCTGCTCGGGCGCCGACATCGGGGAATTCTCGGGGCCGCCGCGGGAGGCCGAGTACCGCGACCTGTTCCGCCGCCTG
>JAJZVF010000028.1 GCA_021845825.1 Pseudomonadota bacterium
TGCGCCCACCCGCCGACGCTGATGTCAGCAGGAAAGCCGGCGAGCGGTCCGATGAGCGGCCGTCGCGCGCAGATCCGATAATCGAAGCTGGGTCGGTCGCGGGCCGGCGTTTTTCCTGGCCGTGCCGGCCGATATGACGCGGGAGTGCGCTCCTTGGTGCTTGTCGCGCCTGCTGCGGCCGTAAACGGCGAGCAAAACCCTGCTTCCTGCCGGTCGCGGCGCTCGGCCGGGTGATAGGTCCGGCCGAGCGCTGCATGCCGGACTAATTCGGCGGGTTGCTGCCGGGGGTCTGATCCTGGAGCGGGAACGCTTGGGCCGCCGGTGTATTCGGCTGCGCCGGCTCCGGCCCCGGGGCGGCGGCCGCGGGCGCCGCAGCAGCCGCCGGTGACGACGCCGGCACGGCTCCCGAGGCCACCGCGACCGCGTGCAGGAAGCGCTGCGCCGCGAAGTCGTCGGTGGTCACCGAGCCGGACAGGATGGCCGAGGCGCGAATCTTCGGCTGGCGGTAGAAGCGAGCGTCCGCTCCGTTGTCGACAGTGATCTCCGCCCCGTGGATCGAAATGCCCGCAAACAGTCCCTTGTTGTGCGAGTAGGAGTACACGGCGGAGTTGAAGGTCTGGACCGTGGATGCGGAGGCTTCCCGGCCCACGGGGCCGGCGGCCACTGAGGCGCCCGCACCCAGCGTGAGCTTGCCGCCCTGGATGCCGGCGACACCCTTATGCGAGGTGAACACCAGCACGAGGTCGGTCTTTTGCACGCCCCACTGGAAGCCGAAGCTGCCGCCGGTCAGGGTGATGAATACCGGGTCGGAGAACCGCCCGTCGGGCTTGCGAACGACCAGGACCCCGTTCCCGTGTTGCCCGCCGAAGAAAAAGGCGACCTTCGTGAGGCCCGGGATGACGGCGATGCCGTAGGCGCGCTGCAGCAGCCAGGTTGGGATGCCCTGGTCGCGCGTGCCCTGCAGGTCGCTGAGCACCTGGGTGGCAAGCAGGAGCCGGCCTTCCTGACGGGCCTGGGCGTGTGCGGCGACCGACGCGAATGCGATCGATATGCCGGTCAGTGCCGCGAGCAAGCGAGAGCGAATGTGCATTACAGGTGCCTCCAGTGCGTCAAGCTTACCGCAGCGCACGCCAATGGGGGAGTTATGGTGAGCGTTCAGCGGCCGTTCAGCGCTTGTTCCACGTCGGGCGGCAGCGGTGCAGCCGGCGCTTCAGAAGCCGGGCGGCTTGCGACCGCCGAGTTCCTCGAGCGCCGGCCCCGTCAGGCGGAACGTGCGCCAGTCATCGAGCGGGTGCGCACCGAGGCTCTCGTAGAAGGCGATGGCCGGCGCGTTCCAGTCGAGCACCGCCCATTCCAACCGGGCGCACCGCCGCTCGAGGGCCGTGCGGGCGAGGTACGCAAGGAGCTTGCGCCCGATTCCCCGACCACGCATCTCCGGCCGCACATACAGATCCTCCAGGTAGATGCCGGGACGGCCCTTGAAGGTGGAGAAGTTGTGGAAGAACAGTGCAAAGCCCGCCGGGGCGGACCCTAGGCAGGCGAATACCACCTCGGCATAGCGGGGCTCGCCGAGCAGTGCTGCGCGCAGATCCGGCTCCGTGGCGAGGACTTCGTGCTCCAGGCGCTCGTAGCGGGCCAGCTCGCGGATGAAGGCGAGCACTTGCGGGATGTCATCGCGGCCGATCGGGCGGATGGTGATGTCTGTGCTCATGAGTCGAGTCCGGGACGGATCAGGCGGTGCTTTGCAATCCCTGCGCGATGCCGGTGAGGCTGGCGAGCAGCGCCTCGAACAGCCGCTGATCGTTGCGCTCGCGCGCGCGCCAGCGCGCAAGCAGCTCCACCTGCATCAGGTTCATCGGGTCGATGTAGGGGTTGCGCAGCCGGATGGCGCGCTGGAGCATCGGGTCGCCGGCGAGCAGCTCCGTCGAATCCTTCAACCACAGCACCTGCTCGCGGGTGCGCTCGAATTCGGCACGGATGGTCTCGGCGAAGCGGCGCCTCCCCTCGGGCACCAACACGTTGTAAGCGGACG
The DNA here is from genome assembly GCA_021845825.1 of Pseudomonadota bacterium. Taxonomy (GTDB): domain Bacteria; phylum Pseudomonadota; class Gammaproteobacteria; order Steroidobacterales; family Steroidobacteraceae; genus 13-2-20CM-66-19. Next base: position 2,033 of record JAJZVF010000028.1, read on the forward strand.
CGATCTGCAGGTCCGCGCGCGCCAGCATGGCCTCGATGTCGTTGACGAGATTGCGCAGGAAGGGCCATTGGGCGCAGGCCTCGCGCAGCCGCGATGCCCCGTGCTGCTCGATCGCCGCGGCGATGCCGGCGCCTGCGCCGTACCAGCCGGGCAGCATGTGCCGGGTTTGAGTCCAGGCGAACACCCATGGAACAGGCAGCAGCCCGGTGAGCCCCGAGCCTTCCTGCCGATGTACCGTGCGCGAGCCGACCTGCATCCTCTCGATGACGTCGATCGGCGTCACCGCGCGGAAGAAATCGTAGAATTCCTGCTCGCCGTATACTAGGCGCCGGTAGGCCTCGCGGCTGGCCGCAGCGAGGGTCGCGGCGCACTGCAGATGGGGCGCGGGGGTGGCCGCCGCGTTGTGCTCGGCAGTGGCAAGGGTCAAAGCGTTGAACGCCCGCTCCAGGGTGCGCATCGCGATCGGCTGCAGGCCATAGCCCTGCTTGACGGTCTCGCCCTGCTCGCGCAGGCGCAGCACGCCGTTGACGGCGCTCGCCGGAGCGGATTTCACCACAGTGTCGATACGGCCGCCGCCGCGGGCGATGCTGCCGCCGCGGACGTGCATGATGGTGTAGCGGTGACCCGCCGCCGCGATGGTTGCCGCGAGCGCGGCCTGGGCCTGGTGAATCGCGAGCCGAGATGCGCATGGACCGGCTTCCTTGTTGCTGTCGGAATAACCGATCAATACGCCCTGGTGCAGGCCGCGGGCCTCGATGTGCCGGCGGTAGGCCGGCTCGGCGAGCAGCGCGCGCAGGATTTCCCCCGCGCGCTCCAGCGCGCCGATCGACTCGAATTGCGGTGCAATGTCGAGCGTAACCTGGTTCGTGTTCTTGTCGTAGACCGACGCCCAGCGGGCAAGCAGCAACGCCGCCAGCACGTCATCGGGGCCTTTCGCGCCGCTCACGATGAAATACCCGATAGCCCCCGGTCCGTAACGATGTCGGATCTGCGCGAAGGCCTCGAAGACGGCCAGGTTGCGCTTGCCGAGTGCGTCGAGCTCGATGCGCGGGCCGGTATCCTTGTTCAGCGCGTCGGCGAGCAGCCGGGTACGCTCGGCGCCGGTGCGATCGGGCCAGGCGGGATCATCGGCGCCCTGGGAAATGATGCGATGCAGCACGGCCGCGTGCTGCCGTACGTCGAGACTCGCCAGATGGAACCCGAATGTGTCGATACGGCGCAGGAGCCTGCGGATGTGGAACAGCCCGGCATGCCGGCCCTTGCCGGCGAGCAGGCTATCGGCGATGAGCTGTATGTCGTCGCGGAATTGCCGCGCACTGTCGTAACCGTTGGCCCGCCCCTCATAGGTGTAACGCAGCCGCTGGGCGAGTTGCAGCAGGAACAGCCGGTAGGGCATGCGCTCGCGGCGTGCGGGCGTGGCGGCCCGAGCTCCCGGAGCGAGTCGCATGTAATCCTCGATGCGCTGAGTGAGCTTCGCCGAGCTGCCCGCGCGCTCCTCGCTCTGCGACAGCCGCTCGGCGAGCCTCTGGCAGTCCTCGAAGTAGGCGTTGAGGATGAGTTGCTGTTGGCGGGCGAGGGTCTCGCGGATGGTCTTGGCATGCACGTCCGGGTTGCTCTCCATGTCCCCGCCGACCCAGGAGCCGAAGTGCACGATGCAGGGAAGATCGAGCGAGTCGGCCGGCACGGAGTAGATCTCGCCGATCGCCAGGCCGATCTCCTCGTAGAACGCCGGGACCACTCGGTAAAGGATATCGACCAGGTAAAAAAGGATCTGCTCGCGCTCATCCCCGACGGTCAGCTGCGTGCGCGGCACGTCCTCGGTCTGCCAGGCGGTAGTGAGCTCGAAGCGGATGCCGCTCCAGAGATCGGCCGATTCCTGCGGCGTCAGTCCGGGCCCGAGCCGCAACAGGCGCTCGGCCACGCGTAGCTGCTTGCGCAGCAGCGTCCGGCGGGTGGCCGCCAGGGCGTGCGCGGCGAACACCGGCTCGATGCGCAGGCCGGCGATGAGGGACAGAGTTTCCTCGAGCGCGAGCCCCGTCGATTTCAGCTGCAGGATGGCGCTTCTTACCCCGCCCGGCTGGGGGTGGTCGGTGCCGCGGAAATATTCGCGGCGGCGGCGGACGCGGTGGACGTTCTCGGCAAGGTTCACCGTCCTGAACCACATTGAGAAAGCCCGCACCAGGTCGCGAGCCAGCTCCGGGGGACGGTCCTTTACCGAGGCGGCGAGCTCGAGGCGGGCCTGTTCATCGCCTTCGCGGCGGGAGATGGCCGCACGGCGGTCGAGTTCGACCAGATCGAAAAGCGCCGGCCCGCCCTGCTCGCGCAGGATCTGTCCGATCAGCTCGCCGAGGGCGTGAACGTCTTCCCGCAGCGCCGCGTGCTCCGGGGGAAATTGGATGTTGCTGCGGCTCACGAGCCTTGCATTGTATATGACGTGCACCGCCCCTGGGGCACGCGCCCGCCCGCGCGAGGGTCTGCTCTGCGGAGGAATCGCCGAGGATCATCGGCAGTGCCGAAACGGCGAGCGTCTGCGTGGGCGGCTGCATAGCCCCGATTGCCGCTGCAGTCGATCAAACGAAAAAGCCCCGCGCGGGCGCGGGGCTCTTCGTGCATCCAGCATTGAGAGGGCCGGATCAGGCCTTACTTCTTGCCCTTCGTGGGCACCTGCTTCTTCATCGGCATCTTGTGAGCGGCCTTCTTGTGCCAGGCGGCCTTCTTGTGCCAGGCGGCCTTCTTGTGCCAGGCGGCCTTCTTGTGCCAGGCGGCCTTCTTGTGCCAAGCGGCCTTCTTGGCCCATTTCTTGTGCATCACCTTATGCGTCATCTGCTTGTGCACGACAGGGTGCTTGGCGGTCTGAGCCGCAGCGGCGAGGGCCGCGACGGGCGTGACGGCCAGCGAGCCGGCGATCAGCAGCGCACCGAGAGCGGGAACGAGCTTCTTGAACATCGACATCTCCAAAAGAGGGAACTGGGCGGTTGCAGCATTACCCGGGGCGCACGGCCCCGGAGCGGTCCCGATTATCCCAGGAAGAATGTCGCGCCAGCTTTGGATGAATAGAACGTAATCTTTCCGTTCAATCAGTGTCCGTGAAAAGCGACAAGGCTTTGAACCGGAACGCCGAGCGCCTCGAGGCGGCGTGCGCCGCCGAGCTCCGGCAGGTCGATGACGAAACAGGCGGCGAGGATTTCCGCTCCAAGGGAGCGCAGCAGTCGTACCGCCGCCTCGGCGGTGCCACCGGTGGCGATCAGATCATCGATCAGCACGATGCGCTCGCCCGCAGCGAGCGCATCGCGGTGCATCTCCATCTCATCGAGTCCGTACTCGAGCGAGTAGGCCACACGCACCGTCTCATGCGGCAACTTGCCCTTCTTGCGGATCGGTACGAAGCCCGCCGCAAGGCGGTGGGCCACCGCGCCGCCGAGAATGAAGCCGCGTGCCTCGATGCCGGCCACCCGCTCGACGCGCGCATCCTCCCAGGGGCGGGCCAATTCCTCCACGGCGAGCCGGAACATGGGCGCATCACCGAGCAAAGTGGTGATGTCGCGAAAGCGCACGCCGGGCTTGGGATAATCGGGGATGACGCGGATCGAGTCTTTGAGCGCCTGCAGGGCCTGAGTGTCCATGAGGGGAACTGTACACGGTTCGGGGGGCGCTGATTGTGTCATCATTGATTTATGCAAGCCATCGATCTGTTATTGCGAAGACGTTCGGCCAAGGCGCTCGCCGAGCCCGGTCCGGACGAGGGCGCGCTGGAACTGCTGCTCGAGAGCGCCGCGCGTGCGCCCGATCACGGGCGGCTGCGGCCGTGGCGCTTCATCGTGATCCGCGGCGCCGCGCGCGCGCGCTTCGGCGAGTTGCTGGCCGAGCAGCTGCGGCGGGCGCGGCCGGCTTCCACCGCGGAAGCGCTCGCCCGCGAGCGGCAGAAGGCCATGCGCGCACCGCTCATCATTGCCGTGGCGGCGGTCTGCGATCCGCAGGCCAAGGTGCCGCAGATCGAGCAGATTCTCTCGGCGGGCGCGGCGGCGGGAAACATCCTGTTGGCCGCCAAGGCGCTCGGATTCAACGCCGTGTGGAAGACCGGGGCGGCTGCTTATGACGAGACCATCAAGACCGCACTCGGTCTCGGCGGCAAAGACTCGATCGTTGCGTTTGTCTACGTGGGTACGGAGGTGAGCGGGGAGACACCCCCGGCGCGCACCGAGTGGCGCGACAGACTCATCGAGTGGCGCGGCTAAGGCTTTACCACCACCAGCACGACGATGGCGATCAGCAGCAGCCCCGGCACCTCATTGAAGAGACGAAACCAGCGCTGTGAATGACGGTTGCGCCCCTCGATCAGCGCGCGCATCAGCGCATAACACCACAGGTGGTAGCCGATGAGCGCCGCGACCAGGACGAGCTTGACGCGCAGCCACGTGAACTCGAGAAACTCCGGCTCGGTGGCGACCATGGCGAGGCCGAACGTCACCGCCAGCGCTCCGGCAAGGCTCATCAGAGCGAACAACCGCCGCTCCATGAGCGCGAAGCGCTCGAGGCCGGGCGCGTCCGTGGTGTCGCAGTGGTAGACGAACAGCCGCGGCAGATAGAACAGGCCCGCGAACCAGCTGACCACGAAGACGATGTGGAATGCCTTGAGCCAGAGCATGCAGTATCCTAACCCGGATTGTTCGTGAGCGGCACGCTCATTCGGCGAGGCCCGCTGCCGTACGGGGCCGCGGTTCATGGATAATGCAGGCCAACCCGTTGCGGGACGTTTTACGAAGATGGAGGGCATAGTAGATGACGGACATCGACTCGGGCGAGGCGCCAGGGGCGCCGGGCTTGCCCCCCACCTGGTGCAGCAGTGCCAAGGACGTCGTCGGGTGCGCTATTGGCGCATCGAGGCTGTGGTTCACCATTGGCGGCGGCATTATCAACGAGGTCTATTACCCGCGTATCGATATTCCCCAGATTCGCGACCTCGGATTCATCGTCTCGGACGGACGCGATTTCTGGGTGGAAGTAAAGCGTCTGGACAGCTATACGGTGACGCTTGCGGGTCCGGGTGTGCCGGCGGTGCACATAGTGCACAAGCACGAGCGATTTCAGCTTTCCCTGCGCATCGTGCCGAGCTGCGAGCGCGACGTATTGCTTTTGGAGGTGGAGCTGACCGGTGATGAGGCACTGCGGCCTTATGCGCTGCTTGCCCCGCATCTCGGCGGCACCGGCTTGCACAATCGAGCGGCCGTAGCCGGGCATCGCGGCCACCGGGTGCTGTGGGCCGAGCAGGGGCCGTTTGCGCTCGCGCTCGCGGCGGTGGGAGCGGATCAGCGGGACGTCTGGGGCCGCGCGAGCTGCGGCTATGTGGGCACCAGCGACGGCTGGCAGGACTTCGCGCACAACGGGACCATGAGCTGGCAGTACGAGCAGGCGGGACCGGGAAATGTGGCGCTCACCGGAGAGCTGCCCCGCAAGGCCGTGCTGGCGCTTGGCTTTGCCAGCAGCACCGAGTCGGCCGCCACCCTGGCGCTATCGGCGCTGTTCGTGCCGTTCGAGGCTTGCTGGCAGCGTCAGATCGATGACTGGACGAGCTGGCACGACGGCTGCTCGACCCGTGCGCGGGTCACCGGCTCGCTGCCGGCAGAATGCCGCGAGCAATTCGCGCTCTCGACCATGGTTCTGCGGACACATCAGGACAAGACTTTCCCCGGCGCGATGGTGGCCTCATTGAGTGTGCCGTGGGGCAATACCAAGGACGAGCGCCCCGGCTACCACCTGGTCTGGCCGCGGGATCTGTGCGAGTGTGCCGGCGCGCTGTTGGCTTTCGGCGCCCCGGCGGAGGCGCTGGATACGCTGCGGTATCTGCGCGCCACGCAGCTCGCGGACGGTCATTGGCTGCAGAACCAGTGGCTGGGAGGTAGCCCCTACTGGGGCGGGGTGCAGCTCGACGAGACGGCCTTTCCGGTACTGCTTGCAACCGTGCTGCACGACCGCGGGGCGCTCGACGGAGTCGAGGTCGCCGACATGATCCGGCGCGCGCTTTCCTTCATCGTGCGCAACGGTCCGGCCTCGGAACAGGACCGCTGGGAGGAGGACGCGGGCATCAACACCTTTACCCTGGCGGCCTGTATCGCCGCTTTGGTCTGCGGCGCACCGCACCTCGACAGCGAGGCGCGCGAACTCGCCCTGGCGGTGGCCGACTACTGGAACGCGAGCCTGGAGGAGTGGACCACGGTCAGCGATACGCCGCTCGCGCGCCGCCACGGGATTCCAGGTTACTACGTGCGCGTGGCTCCGCAGGATGCGATGCGCGACCGCGCGGCGCTGCAATGCCCGCTGCCCATCCGCAACCAGGAGGTCGACCCGGGATTGCCCGCGGCGGCGCAGATCGGTGTGGATTTCCTGCAGCTGGTGCGTTTCGGATTGAGGTCGGCCGACGACGAGCTGATCGCTGCGACCGTGAAATTGGTCGATGCGCTGCTCAAGGTCGACACGCCGAGCGGCCCGAGCTGGCACCGTTACAATGACGACGGTTACGGTGAGCACGACGACGGTTCGGCCTATGACGGCACCGGCAGGGGCCGGGCTTGGCCGCTGCTCACCGGCGAGCGGGGTCATTACGAGCTTGCCGCCGGCCGCGATCCGCTGCCGTTTCTGCGGGCGATGGTGCACATGGCTTCCCGCGGCGGCATGCTGCCGGAGCAGGTCTGGGATGCCGCTCCGATCGTGGCGAAAGGTCTTCGCTCCGGACGACCAACCGGCGGCGCCATGCCGCTCGTCTGGGCCCACGCGGAGTACATCAAGCTCGCCGTTTCCCGCGTCCTGGGCCGGCCTTTTGATCGGCCGGAGCCGGTTTGGCGGCGCTACGGCGGCCGGCGGCCGGCGCTGAAACGGGTGATCTGGTGCGCACACGCGCCGGCGAGCCGCCTGCCGGAGGGAGCGCAGCTGACGGTGGCACTGACCGCGCCGGGCGTGTTCCGCTGGAGCACCGATGGTTGGCAGAATACCCAAGAGAGCCCCACCACGGCCAATCCGCTGGGGCTGCATACGGTGCAGATCGATACCTGGGCGCTGCGCAGCGGTTGCGCCATCGATCTGACTTACCGGCTCGAGCCGAGCGGGGAGTGGGCGGGGGAGGACTTTCGCATCGAGGTGGTCCCCGCTTAAGTACTCGTTGCGTGCGCAGAAGCCGAGCCGCGAGCGCCCCGATGAGCCCCTCAGGGTACGGAGGCGCCGCGCAGGCGCGGGCGAGGGGCGAAGACCATGCCTGGTGTCGGGTACCACGGTCGGCGCGCGTCGCGCGCACGCAACGCTTCTTGGCAGCCGGCCGGCAGGAGAGCAGACTCCGTCGCCTGTCAACGACGGGAACTCCCGGACGTTCAATGGGTCATAAACGGTTGGAGATACTTATGATGGACTCGAAGACCTGCGGGACGTATAAAAAGATCAGGCTCGTCGCTCTGTGCGCGGGGGCTGCCGTGCTCGCCGGGTGCGCCACGGTGCCGGTCGTCCGTACTCAGACCGTTGTCGGAGCCAATCTGGTCGGTGCGCATACCTTCGGATACGTTCGCAGGCTTGGCACCGATACGGGCCCGTATCATTCCATTACCAGCCAGCGGCTTGAGCAGGACGTCACGCAGCAGATGGAGGCGCGCGGCTACGGGCTCGTGAGCAAGGGACAGAAGCCCGACCTGCTGGTCGATTTCCGCATCACCAGCCACGGTGAGGTCGAGGGCGGCTATGGGCCGATGTTCGGGTACGACTACTGGGGTGGTTGGGGCCCGGGATGGGGCTGGGGCTGGGGCGGTCCCTATGGGCCGGGCTGGGGCTGGGGCTGGGACGGCGGGTACTACAATGACATCCGCACGATCCCCAGGGCCACGCTAACCGTCACGGTGATCAATGCGCGCAATCGCATGGCCGTGTGGAGCGGCAGCACCGCGGTGAGAGTCACGCGGCACATGTGGAAATACCCCAGCCGAGCGGTCAACATGGCGGTCGCGCGGATCTTCAAGCACTATCCCGTGCGCCCCGTACGCTGAGGGGCGCGGCGCCCGTCTCCCTTGGGAAATCCGTGCCTGGGGCGTTTCAGCCCCCGGATCGTTTGGCCTCGTAGCCGAGCTTGCACAGCTCGGCGACCAGCCGATCGCGGTGCTCGCCCTGGATCTCGATCACCCCCTCGCGCGCACCGCCTCCCGCGCCGCAGAGCTTTTTTAGCCGGCGAGCCAGCGTTTCGAGTTCCGCGCCTGCGATCGGCAGGCCCGTGATGACCGAGACGACCTTGCCGCCACGGCCGGCAACCTCCCGCCCGACGCGTACACGTGCCTGAATGCCCGGGCCCGATCCGGCAAGAGGCGGCGGCATCGGTCGGCCCGGAGTCGGGCGTAGGACGACGCCGCGGACGGTTTGAATGCGTTTCATGCGTGCATTATGAAGGGAGTCGGGAAACGCGCCAATCCGCGCCATACATGCGACAAGCATTGCGTCATTTGCGGCGTTAATGAACGGATTGGAACGTGCATTGCACGTTTTGGGCGGTAAAATTTGCACAGCGCCAAATCCAGGCGGCGACGAGATCGAATCCGATGAGGCAGTCACGCCTGCATGTTCCCCACCCTCCCGCCCGTCCCGGGGAAAAGCCGGATTTCAGCTATGTCCAGATCTCTGCGCCCGGTGCGGTGGTCCGTCCTGACACCCGGGCATCGGCGCTCGAGATCGAGCAGCTCGGCAGCGAGATGGTGCGGGTGCTCGATGATCAGGGGCAGGCTCTCGGGCCGTGGAATCCCCACCTCGAGTCCGAGGAGCTGCAGGTGGGGCTGCGGCACATGCTGCTGACGCGCCTGTTCGACGATCGCATGCAGCGGATGCAGCGCCAGGGCCGCATCTCGTTCTACATGAAGTCGACCGGCGAAGAGGCCGTTGCGGTGGCGCAGGCCATGGCGCTGCGGCCCGGCGATATGCTCTTCCCCTCCTACCGCACGCAGGGATTGTTCGTCGTGCGTGGCAAGAGCCTGGTCGATCTGATGTGCCAATGCCTGTCTAACACCCATGACATGTGCCGCGGGCGGCAGATGCCCATCATGTATCACTGGGCTACGGGCAACATTTTTTCCATCTCCGGCAATCTTGCCACGCAGTTCCCCCAGGCCGTGGGCTGGGCGATGGCGGCGGCCATCAAGGGCGAGGACCATATCGCCGCCGCGTGGCTCGGGGAGGGCGCGAGCGCCGAGGCCGACTTTCATCACGCGCTCACGTTCGCCGCCGTGTACCAGGCGCCCGTGATCTTGAATGTGGTGAACAACCAATGGGCGATCTCGAGTTTTCAAGGCTTCGCCGGCGGCGAGCATCGGACTTTCGCCCGGCGCGGTCCCGGCTACGGCATCCCCGGCGTGCGCGTCGACGGCAATGACTTTCTTGCCGTTTACGCGGTCACTCAGTGGGCGGCCGAGCGGGCACGGGCAAGCGGCGGCCCGACCTTGATCGAGCTGGTGACCTACCGGGCCGCAGCACACTCCACCAGCGACGATCCCTCGCGCTACCGGCCGAAGGAGGAATGGCGGGCCTGGCCTCTCGGGGATCCGATCGAGCGCCTGAAGGCGCATCTGCTGCGTCTCGGGGACTGGTCGGAGGAGCGCCACAAGGCCCTCGAGCAGGAGCTCGATCAGCACGTGACCGCGTGTTGGAAGGAGGCCATGACTTACGGCACCCTGACCGAGGGACCCTGGCTCGATCCGCTTACCATGTTCGAGGATGTGTTCCACGAGATGCCCGCGAACCTCGAGCGCCAGCGCGCAGAGCTCAGGCGCCTCATTGAGCAGCGTGCCGAGGGCGGCGCGCCGGCCCATGCCGCCGATGGCCGGACTCTGGCCGGGGAGGGTTGAGCCGTGGCCCGCATGAACATGGTGCAGGCGATCAATTCCGGCCTCGATGTGATGCTCGGGCGCGATCCGCGCGTGGTGGTGTTCGGTGAGGATGTCGGCTATTTCGGCGGCGTGTTCCGTTGCACCGACGGTCTGCAAAGAAAGCACGGCGAGCACCGCGTGCTCGACACGCCGATCGCCGAGGGCGGCATCATCGCGGCGGCGATCGGCATGGGCGTCAACGGCCTCAAGCCGGTGGCCGAGATCCAGTTCGCGGACTACATTTATCCGGCGTTCGACCAGATCGTGAGCGAGCTCGCACGGCTGCGCTACCGGACAGCGGGGGATTTTTCCGCCCCGGTGACCATCCGCACGCCCTGTGGCGGCGGCATTCGCGGCGGGCAGACCCATTCGCAGAGCCCGGAGGGCGTGTTCACCCATGTCTGCGGCATCAAGGTGGTGATGCCCTCCAATCCGTACGACGCCAAGGGATTGCTCATCAGCGCCATCGAGGACGATGATCCGGTGGTGTTCTTCGAGCCGAAGCGGCTGTACAACGGACCTTTCGACGGGGATCCGCACAAGCCCGCCGTGCCCTGGAGCACGCACCCGAAGGCGGAGGTGCCCGATGGACACTACACCGTTCCCATCGGCAAGGCCGAGATCGTCCGCCCGGGTACGGAGGTTACCGTACTCACCTACGGCACGATGGTGCATGTGGCGGAGTCGGCGGTAAGACTTGCGCAGGTCGACGCCGAGATCATCGACGTGCGCTCCATGGTGCCGCTCGATGTGGATACGCTGTGCCGATCGGTGTGCAAGACCGGGCGCTGCGTCATCGTGCATGAGGCGACCCGCTTCAGCGGCTTCGGCGCGGAGCTGTCGGCCACCGTGCAGGAGGAGTGTTTCTGGCACCTGGAGGCGCCGATCGCACGTGTCACCGGCTGGGACACTCCCTATCCTCACGCGTTCGAGTGGGATTATTTCCCGGGCCCCCAGCGCATCGTCGCGGCACTCGGCAGCGTGATGGAGGCGAAATGAGCCGCTACGTGTTCAAGCTCCCGGATCTTGGCGAAGGCACGGTCTCGGCCGAGATCGTCGGCTGGCGCGTTCAGCCGGGCGATGTGGTCGCCGAAGAGCAGGTGTTGGTGGAGGTCATGACCGAGAAGGCCGCGGTGGAAGTGCCCGCGCCGGTCGGCGGCAAAGTGATCGCCACGACCGGCCGGCCGGGCGAGATGGTGGCCGTGGGCGCCGAGCTGGTCGTGCTCGAGACCGCAGAGGCGGCCCCGGTCGGCGCCCCGCCGGCAGCGCAGCGCAATGCCGCGCTCGAGGCTGCCGGTGCCGGCACCGAAGCGCCTGCGGCGGCGGGCGTCGCGGCTGGCGATCAGCGCAGCCGGGTCCTCACCTCGCCGGCCGTCCGCCGCCGGGCCCGAGAGGCGGGCCTCGATCTGAAGACGGTCCGCGGCAGCGGTCCCCAGGGCCGCATCCTGCGCCGAGACCTCGAGGCGCATACTGTCCGCGCCGCCACTTCTGCGCGGCCGGCGCTCGCGGCCGTGCCCGCCGTGACGGTGCCCGCGGCCGGCGGCGTGAGGCGCGAGCGCGGCGCCACCGAGGAGATCAAAGTCATCGGCGTGCGCCGCCTCATCGCTCAGCGCATGAGCGAGAGCAAGCGCAACATCCCGCATTTCGCCTATGTAGAGGAAGTCGACGTCAGCGAGCTCGAGTCGCTGCGCCGGCACCTGAACGGCAGGCTGCAGCCGGGCACGCCGGCGCTCACGTATCTGCCGTTCCTTGCGCTCGCGTTGGTCCGAGTGGTCGCGGACTTCCCGCAGTGCAACGCCCATTACGACGCCGAGCGGGGCGTGATCGTTCGCCACCACGCCGTACACATCGGTGTGGCCACGCAGACCCCCGAGGGGCTGAAGGTGCCGGTGGTGCGCGATGCGCAGCATCGCTCTCTTTGGGAGCTCGCCGCCGAGATGCGCCGCGTCACCGCGGCCGCGCGGGCCGGCAAGGCGACGCGCGAGGAGCTGACCGGTTCGACCCTCACCCTGACAAGCCTCGGCAAGCTCGGCGGAATTGCCAGCACGCCCATCATCAACGCGCCGGAAGTGGCCATCATCGGAGTCAATCGCGCCCTCGAGCGCCCTGCGGTGGTTCAGGGTGCGATCGCGGTGCGCCGCATGATGAATCTCTCATCCTCATTCGATCACCGCTTCGTCGACGGTTATGATGCCGCGGCGATGATCCAGGCGCTGAAGGAGCGCCTGGAGCACCCCGCCACTATTTTCATGAACGGAGTCTGATCGGCTAGGGACGCCCCAGGATCTCCGCCTTCACCTCATCGATCTCGCGCGCCCGCGACGGGCGGCTTTTCGCCCCGTCGCAACGCTCGGGACGCGGACAGCGGGAGCTGCGCGGGCAGATGATGTGTGCGGGCCGCTGCAGCGCATCCTCGATCCACGCGATGTTGAGCACGTGGGCAACCGCCTGCAGCGCCGCCTGGGCGGCCTTCGGCGCGCGCGCCTCGCCCTTAGCGCGCAGGCATTCCGCGAGGATGGCATCGATCGTCTCCCCGCTCGACACTCCGTTGGCATCGAGTGCGGGCGCAAGATCCAGCCCCACCGACAGCACGTGCGGGTTGCCGGCCATGTCGCGCACCCGGCGTGAATGGCAGCAGTAAAGGAGCGAGCGCTCCCCGTCGCGCAGCACGGAGATCTGCGAGCCGATGTCCCGCTGACCGTCGATCATGCGGAACACCGCCCAATTCGGGCACGGGTCGCTGATGCGCGCCATGTTGCCCCAGGGCAGAGGAATTCCGTTGCCGCGGTACACCGCGCGCAGGTAGCCCGGGGGATAGGCATCGAAGAAATGCCAATAGGGGTAGGGGGAGACCTTGGTCATACGCCGCATGATCACCGCGGGCGTGAGAGTGAGGCACGTGCCGGCTTCCACCCGGTAGCGCTCACGCGCCAGAAAGCGCCGGAACGGTACGCGCGGGGCGAGCAGCGCGCCGGCGAAGAAGCTGCACTCGAAGTCGCGCCAGGCGTGCAGCACATCCTGGGCGTTCATGCCGTCCGTCGAGGCGCCTTCGGGACTGCCGCCCATCTCGCCGCCGGTGGCGTGCGCGGATTTCAAGCCATCGCCTCCGTGCAGCACCTTGTGCGCGATGTGCGCCGCCAGATCGAATTTCAGGCGCGCCGGATCCGCTTGCAGCGCGCGGTTGGCGTAGATATGCCGCGGCGGCTCGAAGAACGAGCGGACCATGCTGCGTACGTCGCGCTCCTGGTCACGGGCAAGCACCGGCTTGCGGTCGAACCAGCGAATCTCGAGCCCGTGGCGCCGTGTCAGGCGAATGAGCTCATCGACACCGATCGGGAACCTGCGCTCCCCTACCTCCTCGGCGGCGCGCTCGAGGTCCGGAAAGTCGTTGCGGGACATTTCCTGGTGCGAGCGGATGAGCAGGTGTGCGAACTGCCGGCCGCTGGTGCCGGTCTGCTGCAGCAGCTCCGGGATGGCCGCCTGCAGGACCTCCTTGGAGAACAGGAATGCAGGCTCGAGCGGTACCTTGGCGGCGCCGGCGGCCGGGGCGGACATGGCCGGCAGCTCCGACTCTCCGCTCTCATCGAGGAACCAGCTCGGATGGCGCTGAAAAACCTGCGAGAGCAGGCCGAGAAGCTCGGTCGAGGGAACGCGTTTGCCGCTTTCGATCATGCTGAGGTACGAGACCGACGGGGCGCGCTCGACATCGCGCTGGATGCAGCGCGCCGACAACTCCTCGAGCGTCAAACCGTTGCGTTTTCTCAGCTCGCGGAGCTTGGCACCGAGAAAGTGTCCCTTGCGCAGCAGTGGTGTCATGGCGGATCTCTGGTACCGGTCGTTGCGGAGTTACTGTGAAATTAACAATGTGAAGTTTCTATAGTCAAATTTTTCCTGAGAAGGGGCATATGCTGAAATCCTGACAGCCAGCGCCGAGGGTCCCGCCCATGAACGCCAGAGCCGATGAACTCGCCAGGACCGAAAAGCTCTATTCGCGGGAGCCGGCCGGCTCCCCGGTGGACATCGTGGGACGCGCCGTCGAGGGCGCGGAGCAAGTGCTGACCCCGCTCGCACTGCGGCTGCTCGCGCACCTGCACCGCCGCTTCAACCCGCGCCGGCTGGAACTGCTCGCTGCCCGCGAGGAGCGCCAGCGCGAGCTTGACGCCGGCGTGCTGCCGGACTTCCTGCCCCAAACGGCGGCGGTGCGCACGGCCGAATGGCGCGTTGCGCCCGTGCCGGCGGACCTCACCGATCGGCGCGTGGAGATCACCGGTCCCGTCGAGCGCAAGATGATCATCAACGCGCTCAATGCCCCGGTGCGCTGTTTCATGGCCGACTTCGAGGATTCCTGCGCCCCGACCTGGGAAAACATCGTACGCGGACAGGTCAACCTCGCGGATGCCGTCCGCCGCACCATCTCCTACACCGACCCGGCAAGCGGCAAGGTGTACCGGCTGGGCGAGCGCACCGCCACGCTCATCGTGCGTCCTCGCGGCTGGCATTTGAATGAGAAGCACGTGCTCGTCAATGGCGAGCCGGTCTCAGGGAGCCTGTTCGACTTTGCGCTCTACATCGCGAACAACCACGAGGCACTCGAGCGCGCCGGCACGGGTCCGTACTTCTACCTGCCCAAGATGGAAAGCCACCTCGAGGCGCGGTTGTGGAACGACGTGTTTCTTGCCGCGCAGGATGCCCTCGGCATGCGCCGCGGCACCATCAAAGCCACGGTGCTGATCGAGACCATTCTCGCCGCCTTCGAAATGAATGAGATTCTGTACGAGCTGCGCGAGCATTCCGCGGGGCTGAACTGCGGCCGATGGGACTACATCTTCAGCTTCATCAAGAAGTTCCGCAACCGCCCGGACTTTCTCCTGCCCGATCGCGCCGTGATCACCATGGACAGGCACTTCCTCCAATCCTACGTGGATCTGCTCATCCAGACTTGCCACAAGCGCGGGGCGCACGCCATGGGCGGCATGGCCGCGCAGATCCCGGTGCGTGACCCGCAGGCCAACGAGGTCGCCATGGCGCGCGTGCGCGCTGACAAGCTGCGCGAAGCGCGCGCCGGGCACGACGGCACCTGGATCGCGCACCCGGGGCTGGCGGCCGTCGCGCGCGAGGCGTTCGATTCGGTGATGAGCGGCCCCAACCAGCTGCACGTCGCGCGCGCCGACGTGTGCGTCACCCGGGCTGACCTGTTGGCCATCCCCGACGGCCAGATCACCGCAGAGGGGTTGCGCAACAACATCCGGGTCGGCGTGCAGTATCTCGAGGCCTGGCTGCGCGGCAACGGTTGCGTGCCGCTTTATAACCTGATGGAGGACGCCGCAACCGCGGAGATCTGCCGCGCACAGCTGTGGCAATGGCTGCACCACGGTGCGCGCACTAGTGACGGCGCGCCCGTGACGGCGGAGCGTTTCGACCGCCTGCTGGCCGAGGAGCTCGACCGCATTCACGGCGAGGTCGGCGCGCAGCGCCTGGCGAAGGGCGTCTTCCCGAGTGCCTCGCGCCTGTTCGAACGGATGATCAAGCAGGACGAATTCGACGAGTTCCTGACCCTTCCCGCTTACGAATTGATCGACTGACGGTTGGAGTACCATGCCATGACACACACGCAATCCTTGCCGACCGCCGATGAGCTGCGCCGGAGCTGGCGCGACAGCCCGCGCTGGCGCGGAATCGAGCGCGGCTACGGTCCGGAAGAAGTGGTGCGGCTGCGCGGCACCATCCCGCTGGAGCATTCCTGGGCGCGCATGGCGGCCGAGAAGCTGTGGCGCTATCTCAACGAGAAGCCTTTCGTCAACGCCTTGGGTGCTCTCACCGGCAACCAGGCCATGCAGCAGGTGAAAGCCGGGCTGGATGCGATCTATCTGTCCGGCTGGCAGGTGGCCGCGGATGCCAACCTGGCCGGACAGATGTATCCCGATCAGTCGCTTTACCCGGCCGACTCGGTGCCGGCGGTGGTGCGGCGGATCAATGCGGCCCTGCGCCGCGCCGATGAGATTCACCATGCGGAGGGCGATGACGGCGTCGATTGGCTCAAGCCCATCGTCGCCGACGCCGAGGCCGGCTTCGGCGGGGTGCTGAACGCCTTCGAGCTGATGAAGCAGATGGTCGAGGCGGGGGCGGCCGGCGTGCACTTCGAGGACCAGCTCTCTTCGGCCAAGAAATGCGGTCACATGGGCGGCAAGGTGCTGGTGCCGACCCAGGAAGCGGTCAACAAGCTGATCGCCGCGCGACTCGCGGCGGACGTCTGCAACGTGCCCACCGTGCTGGTCGCGCGCACCGACGCCGAGTCGGCCAATCTGTTGACCGCGGACGTGGACGAGCGCGACCGGCCGTTCATCGACGCCGCCATGGGGCGCACGGCGGAGGGCTTTTTCTACGTGAAAGCGGGCCTCGAGCAGGCGGTCGCGCGGGCCTGCGCCTACGCGCCGTATGCGGATCTGCTCTGGTGCGAGACCGCCAAACCGGATCTCGAGGAAGCGCGCCACTTCGCCGAAGGGGTACACCGGCGTTTTCCGGGCAAGCTCCTTGCGTACAACTGCTCGCCCTCCTTCAACTGGAAACGCAAGCTCGACGATGAGACCATCGCGAGGTTCCAGCGCGAGCTCGGCGCGATGGGCTACAAGTTCCTGTTCATCACGCTCGCGGGTTTCCACGCGCTCAACTTCTCGATGTTCGATCTGGCGCGCGGCTACAAGGAGAATCAGATGTCGGCCTACGTCGCGCTGCAGCAGGCAGAGTTCGCGGCCGAGAAGTACGGCTACAGCGCCACGCGCCATCAGCGGGAGGTCGGCGCCGGGTATTTCGATGAGCTGACGCAGGCGATCACCGGCGGCACCTCCTCGATCACCGCCCTGACGGGCAGCACCGAGGCCCAACAGTTCGAGCGCGCATCCTCGGGACGCGCCTAGCAATGCCATAGCGCGGCTCAAGGATGAGAGGGGCAGGGCCGGACAGGGAGAATCCGGCCCGGGCCGCATACCGGCCCTCTATACTCGCCGGATGTCCGTCCAGCGCTTTTTCGCGACCCGGGTGTACTCGGCGCGCCTCGCCGGCGCGGCGCCTCTCAACGAGCGGCTGCTGCGCGAGTGCCGGCAGCTGCGCCTGGATGATCAAGCCGGACGGCGCTGGTCGGCGAAGAATTATCGGGGCGGGTACACCTCGTACGGCTCGGCGGATCGTATGCACCGGCTCTCGCCGACCTTCGCCCAATTGGAGCGCCTGCTCGAACGGCACGTGGCCGCGTTCGCCCGCTCGCTCCAGCTGGATCTCACGGGCCGCAAACTGGCCATGACCGACTGCTGGGTCAACATAATGGCGCGCGGCACGGCGCACGGTCTGCACCTTCATCCGCTGTCGACGATCAGCGGGACGTACTATGTCAGGATTCCAGCGGGCTCCCCGGGCCTGAAGATCGAGGATCCGAGGCTCGATCGCATGATGGCGGCGCCGCCGCGCCGCGCCGGCGCCCGGCGCGCCGATCGGCCCTGGGTGGAGCTGCCGGCCGAAGCCGGCGCGGTGGTGCTGTTCGAGAGCTGGCTGCGCCACGAGGTGCCGGCCAACCCGGTGGCGGCCGAGCGCATCAGCATCAGCTTCAATTACGGCTGGTTTTAGCGCGGTCGTAAGCGCAGCGCTTTACCAGAGCCCGCCCCATCCGCAGGCGCGCCGGGTCGCCTAGTGATGGTGATGGTCGCCGGGGCCGTGCACGTGTCCGTGTGAGAGCTCTTCCTCCGTCGCCGGGCGGATGTCCTCGATCCGCACGTCGAAGTGCAGGCTCTTGCCGGCGAGCGGATGATTGCCGTCGAGGGTCACCATATCTCCGAGCACCTGGGTCACGGTCACGGCGCGGGGGCCCTCGGCAGTCTGGGCGTGCAGGCGCATCCCGGGCTTGACGTCTTTGATGCCGCGCAAGGTACGCCGGGGCACGCTTTGCACCAGACGCTCGTCGTAGTCACCGTAGCCGTCAGCCGGCGCGATGGTGACCGTGAGCGCATCGCCGATATTCTTCCCGTCGAGCTGCCTTTCGAGGCCCGGGATGATGCTGCCGTGACCATGCAGGTAGGCGAGCGGCTCCTCGGGCGAGGAACGATCGAGCACCGTGCCCGCATCGTCCTTGAGGGTGTAATGGATGGTGACGACGCAATCGGGGGCTACGGCCATCGCGGGGCTCCGGGGGCGGGGGTGGTGCCGGGAACGCCGGCGAGGGTGAACGCCGCTGCGATTTTACCTACGCATGAGTCGGTCGTCACGTCGGGTCCTGTGAGCACGCGTGCCGCCGTCACGGCAAGGAGCGACTATCCCTAAAGGCATACTCAACGCGCTCCCGCGCAGGCGATGCTTTGCACTCTCGCGATGGTCATGTCACTCGAGACGGCCGGTCCTAGACTGCGCGCTCACCAGGCAAAGGAGTCATCATGGTCATCGTAGTCTCTCAGATCATTCTCACGACGGTCGTGCTGGTCGGCTTCTCTCTGGAGACGCTGAGCCCGCGGCGCATCCGGCGCAAATAAACCCCGTCTGACACGCATGCGCAGCCGGCTCTTGCGAGCATCCGTGCGGATCCGGGAAACTGCCCGTTGCGCCGTCCGCCCCGCGCGCGCGTCTGCGGACGGTGGCGGCACGCCCTCTGCCCGGCCGCCTGCAGCCGGGGCGGCCGCTGAGGCAGGGACTCTTGGGCGAGGGAGCAGAGACGGCCTACGCGCCGGCGTCTAGGACGGCAGGACGGTCTTGACGATGGAGGCGTCGAGCGCCTCGTAATCGGCGTAGGCGATGGTCTCGTAGAGCTGCTGGCGGGTCTGCATCTCATCGATCAGGCTGCGCGGGCCGCCTTCGCGCGCGATGACCGTATACAGCCGCTCCTGCGCGCGGGCGGCGATCCGCAGGCTGCTCACCGGCCAGATCACCATGCGATAGCCCAAGGCCGCGAACTCCTCGGCGGTGAAGTAGGGCGTGCGGCCGAATTCCGTCATGTTCGCGAGCAGCGGCGCGTTCACACGTCTCGAGAACTCCCGGAACATCCCCTCGCTGGTGAGCGCCTCGGGGAAGACGGCGTCGGCGCCGGCCGCGAGATAGCGCTCGGCACGCAAAACCGCCCCATCCAGACCCTCGCTCGCGGCGGCATCGGTGCGCGCAATGATGTAAAGATGACGTCGCGCCAGCCTGGCCGCGGCGATCTTGGCGGCCATGTCCTCGACCGGGGCGAGTTTCTTGTCGTTCAGGTGCCCGCACTTCTTCGGCAGCAGCTGGTCCTCGATATGCACCGCGGCCGCGCCGGCATCCTCGAAGGCGCGCACCATGTGCATGACGTTCAACGCCTCGCCGTAGCCGGTGTCCCCGTCCACCACCACGGGCAGGCTGCTCGCGCGGCTGACTTGCCGGATGAAGAAACATACATCCTCGATGGTGAGGATGCCGAGATCGGGCAGACCCATCGACGCGCTCATCGCCGCCCCGGACAGATACACCGCTTCGAAGCCCGCGCGCCTCGCCTGCAGCGCCGCCAGCCCGTTGTGCGCGCCCGGTATGCGCAGGATCGGCCCGCGCCCGACCAGAGCGGAAAAGCGCCGGCCCGCAGGCTCGGCGGGAACATCGGCAGCTACGAGATAGGTGCTCATGGGCTCCCGATCGGGTCAGATTACGTAGAGATCCACGTATTCGTGCACCGGCGTTCGCTCCAGCCTCGGCCCATCGAGCGACAACTCCGCGATGCCTTGCTGCTGCTTCTGCGGGAAGCGCCGCGCGAGATTGCGGCGGAACTTCTCGATGAGCAGCGGGATGCCCTCGCTGCGGCGGCGCTTGTGGCCGATCGGGTACTCCACCACCACCTCCGGCAGCGTGCGGCCGTCCTTGAGCCTCACGGTCACGGCGTTGGCGATGGAGCGCTTGTGCGGGTCGAGGTAGTCACGGGTGAACCGAGGATCCTCCACGCACGTGATCTTTGCGCGCAGAGCATCGATGCGCGGGTCGGCAGCCACGCTGTCCTCGTAGTCCGCGGCCGTCAGCCGGCCGTGGATGAGGGGTACGGCCATCATGTACTGGATGCAGTGATCGCGGTCGGCCGGGTTGGTGAGCGGACCGTGCTTGTCGATGATGCGCACGCAGGCCTCGTGGGTGCGTACGGTGATGTGCTCGATGGCCTCGTGTGTGAGGCCCATCTCGGCAAGCTGCCCGTGCAGACGCATGGCGGCCTCCACCGCGGTCTGGGCGTGGAACTCCGCCGGATAGGAGATCTTGAACAGTACGTTCTCCATTACGTAAGAGCCGAAGCCGCGTGGGAACTTGAACGGCTGGCCCCTGAACAGCACGTCGTAGAATCCCCAGGTCTTCGCCGTCAGCACCGAGGGGTAGCCCATCTCGCCGGTGCGGGCGATCAACGCGAGCCGCACGGCGCGGCTGGTGGCATCGCCCGCCGCCCAGCTCTTGCGCGAGCCGGCGTTGGGCGCGTGCCGGTAAGTGCGCAGGCTCTGTCCGTCCACCCAGGCGAGCGAGACGGCGTTGACGATTTCTGCGCGCGTCAGGCCGAGCAGTCGCCCGACCGCCGCGGTGGAAGCGACCTTGACCAGCACTACGTGATCGAGGCCGACCCAGTTGAAGCTGTTCTCCAGCGCGATCACGCCCTGGATCTCGTGTGCGCGAATCATGGCCGTGAGCACATCGCGCATCACAAGGGGCGGGCGGCCGGCCGCGACGGCCTGCCGCGACAACCAGTCGGCGGTGGCGAGAATTGCGCCGAGGTTGTCGGAGGGGTGGCCCCATTCGGCCGCGAGCCAGGTGTCGTTGAAGTCGAGCCAGCGGATCATGGCGCCGATGTTGAAGGCCGCCTGCACCGGGTCGAGCTGGAACTGCGTGCCCGGTACCTTCGCCCCGTTCGGCACGACCGTGCCGGGCACGATCGGCCCGAGCAGCTTGGTGCAGGCGGGGTACTCGAGCGCCTCGAGGCCGCACCCCAGGGTGTCGAGCAGGCAGTATCGCGCCGTCTCGTAGGCGTGCTCGCCGCCGGGCTCGGCGCCGAGCACGTAATCGGCGATATCGGTAAGGACCTTGTCCGGCTCGGGCCGGGCGGTGTCAGTGTGTGCGGACATGGAATGAATCGGGTCTCGTGCGGACGTCACGGGCGCTCATCGATGGGCACGAAGCGCCGAGGCTCGGGGCCGGTGTAGTTGGCGGTGGGCCGGATGATCTTGCCGTCGGCGCGCTGCTCGAGCACGTGCGCGGCCCAGCCGGCGGTGCGCGCGATGACAAAGAGCGGCGTGAACATCGCGGTCGGCACCCCCATCAGGTGATAGGACACGGCCGAGTACCAGTCGAGGTTGGGGAACATCTCTTTGACGTCCATCATCACCGACTCGATGCGCTCGGCGATCGTGAACATCGTCAGGTCGCCGGCCT